>NZ_JALHQJ010000009.1 GCF_022842015.1 Nitrosomonas sp.
GGCCCGTTTGGGATCATGGGGGAATATACAATTTCCCAACAGAATATTAAGATTGGAGCCATGAGTGATAAAGTCGCAAATGATGCTTTTCAAATTCAATTATCCTGGGTTCTCTTTAATGGCGATGCCTCATTTCGCAGGGTGCAGCCGCATAATCCGATAACGTTTGAAAATATCAGCGCATTGGGTGCCGTACAATTGGTCACTCGCTACTCGGAACTCAATCTTGACACCAAAGCATTTGCGCACGGCTTATTTAATTTGGATCGCTCAGTCAACAAGGCTCAGGATTTTGGAGTAGGCATTAATTGGTATCTCAACCGCAATGTTAAATTCCAATTAAGTTACAATCAGACGCATTTCAACGGCGCAATTGGCAGAATCGATCGGCCTACAGAAAAAATATTATTCTCACGCATGCAACTCGCGTTTTAATTCCTGACTTTATCAAATCGAAATAAGATCATAAAATTCATACTATTGAAAATGGATAAAATAGACAAAGAACTGGATGCACGCGGCTTGGTTTGCCCTCTGCCTATCTTACGCACCAAGCAATCACTTGCTGGCATGATCAGCGGACAAACCCTGAAAATCGTTGCCACCGACCCAGGTTCTATGATTGATTTTCAGGTTTTTTCCGAGCAAACGGGGAATGAATTATTGTCTATGTCACAAGCAACCGGTGAATTCATCTTCGTACTCAAGAAGCGATAGATAGTCTCTAATTAACAGACTGTTGGATAATGTTTTTGAAGCAACCAATGCAAAAGACAAAAGTTGCTTAACAACTCGAGTGTGCAGAATTTGTCGATCACCTCATCCAATTGTTGTGTCACAAACAGATACCCAGTGTCACTGGTGTGATCGTTCAGCGGAAATTACATTCGCGCTTGCAAATCAGATGCTTTATAGAGCTCGTCGCCTATAATGACATAATAATCACTCGAGTTAACCCGCTTATTATTCTGCACTCTGGTAAGAATTTCCTTGAGTTGTGAGCCGCGCACGAGTATCGCCTGATTGTAATTCACAGCCACGTCCACAACATCGGATATTGCCCTGGCTTCAATCTGGCCTGGTGCCTCGGCACCGCGCTTGATGAGAGCTACGGGCAACTCGGTTACTGGCTGATCCTTTATTGTTACATACTTGATATTCCGATCGCTTTTATAATCATCGCTCACTGCGTAACGCGTATTATCAAGCCGGTTCAAGTCAAAATTCCCATTCACGACGATAAGATAGAGTTGATTTTCTGTCACATTGATATCCTCATCCCCGGACAGAGTGGCGATGGGAATGGGTTGCTGTGGATGAAATGGGCTATCGGCCGGAACCGCGTAACTCGCCACCTTGCGACAAGCAAGCAATGCGCGCGTACTGCCTGCAGCAAGGGTAGGAATTCTTTTGGGATCCATGCCATCTAGTAACTTCAACGATTCATCAGCTAAGCAGTGGCAGAAACTCGACTTGCCTAACTTCATTGCATCATGCAGTTTTGCGTAAGCGATGTTATACGTCATTCCGCATTTTTTTACCACCTGCGCACGAATCTTCTCCGGTTGCACGCACCCATCGACGTCCGTCGTCAGCACCTGGTTCACCACATTCGCATAACCAGTAGATGCATCTCGCTCTCGTGCCGCTTCAAATTTCTTCCCAATGCAATCGCAGTCATAGGCCACATTCAGCAGATTATTATTTCTGCATTGCGCTCGCACTTTTTCCGTTTCTGTTTCCGAAGATGCAGGTGTAACCATCCACGCAAAACTAATTACGAGCACGTACAAAAAAAGATTTATAACTCTCTTTGTCATTATCATTCCTAATTCTCACGGTATTGCTGAGTAAATTGCTTCTGGGTCAAAATATCAGTCTCAATACAATTTTGAATCACGCGATGTTCAGTATGAATGCATAATAAATTAAATCTGCGTTGAATGAAACTTGCGGATTAACCTGCATCCTTAAACGGGAAAATATGCTGTGAGTCAATCTTTGCTTTCATTTCTAGCGTTCTTGCCACTCCTGTTGGTTGCGGTGCTGCTAGTTGGATTCAACTACCCTGCGCGGCGCGCAATGCCGCTAACGTTTATCGTAACCGTTATGATTGCACTGATTGTCTGGGAAATGCCGGTCAATCGAGTGATCGCATCGACTCTACAAGGTTTGATTTTAACCGGATCTATTTTATGGATCATTTTTGGCGCGATACTGTTGCTCAATACGTTGAAACATTCCGGTGCCATTACCACGATCCGGCAGAGTTTCTCTAACATCAGTCCGGATCGGCGCATTCAGGTAATTATCGTAGCCTGGATGTTCGGCTGTTTTGTTGAGGGCGCTTCAGGGTTTGGCACGCCGGCGGCTATCGTCGCGCCGTTGCTGGTCGCTCTGGGTTTTCCAGCGCTGGCGGCAGTAATGGCGGGGATGATGGTGCAATCCACGCCGGTATCGTTCGGCGCTGCAGGTACGCCGATTATCGTTGGCGTAAGCGGTGGATTGGACCAGACAGGCATCACCGAGCAATTAATCGCGGCTGGCTCCAGCTGGGAAGATTTCTATCGTTTGATTACAGGTGAAATTGCCATAATTCACGCCATGACCGGTGTATTGATGCCACTGCTGATGTGTATGATGTTGACCCGTTTCTTCGGACGCAACCAATCCTGGACGGAAGGACTTGCGATCGCGCCTTTCGCTATTCTTTCCGGACTCGCGTTTGTTGTTCCTTACGCATTGGCAGGCATATTCTTAGGGCCGGAATTTCCATCGATCGTTGGCGCACTGGTCGGATTAGCCATCGTCGTGCCTGCGGCTCGAGCCGGTTTCCTGACGCCCAAAAAACACTGGGATTTTCCTGCTGCCAAAAATTGGCCGACAGAATGGATTGGCAGCATCGAAATCAAGTTGGAAAATTTGACTGCAAGATCCACTGTTACCACCATGTCGGCCTGGTTGCCCTACGCACTACTGGCAACCTTGCTGGTACTGTCGCGGGTCAACACCGATATGAAAACGTTATTAAGCCATCATCTGACATTCAATTGGATTGACATATTGGGTGAAGAAAGCATTTCCGGAAGCATCGAATTCTTATATTCATCCGGAGGCATTATGATGTTCGTGGTTATGGCGACATTCTTTCTGCATCGGATGCAACTCAGCGAGCTCAAAGCTGCACTCAAGGAATCTTCGCGTACTTTGCTCGGGGCAGGATTCGTGCTGATTTTCACCATACCGATGGTGCGTATTCTGATCAACTCCGGGGTCAATCTGGCCGATTTTCCAGCCATGCCGCAAGTGATGGCGCAATGGGTTGCCAGCACCGTGGGGAATATTTATCCGTTTTTCGCCCCAGCAGTGGGTGCGTTGGGCGCATTTATCGCCGGTTCCAACACCGTATCCAATTTGATGATGGCGCAATTTCAATTCGATAGTGCACAATTGATCGGTGTATCCAGCGCATTGCTGGTCGCCGTGCAAGCGGTTGGTGCCGCTGCGGGTAACATGATCGCCATCCATAACGTAGTCGCAGCATCCGCCACAGTCGGCTTGTTAGGACGCGAAGGAAAAATCATTCGCATGACCATTATCCCAACACTGTACTACTTGATCATAGTTGGCGTGATCACGCTGATTGCAATCCATACTACTTTAGGTATAACCGACCCCCTCATGTAAAATAAAATAACTGGAGAGGAATTGAGTTGAGGGATGTTATAACTAATATCCATAAATTGTATACTTACCCTTGTGCTTCTAAGAAGACCTCACTGCAGAAGGCCGAAGCATCAATTTACATTCATTTAAAATAATGGCTATCGTTTTTTCACAACTTTTGACCCTATGGATTTAATAACTCAAGGATTGCTTGGCGCCACAATGGCGCAATCAGGTGCCAGGCAACAGGAAATGCGCATAGCAACTGGCATTGGTTTTCTGGCTGGTATTGCAGCGGATGCCGATATCCTGATTCAATCTGAGAATGATCCGTTGTTGAATATCGAATTTCATCGTCATTTTACCCATTCACTGTTTTTTGTGCCGCTGGGTGCCTTGATTGTTGCTCTGTTGTTGTGGCCGTTCTTGCGCAAACGTTTGCCTTTTGCTCGTTTGTATCTTTTCACTTTTCTCGGGTATTGTTTGAGTGGTGTACTGGATGCGTTCACCAGTTATGGTACGCATCTGTTCTGGCCATTGAGCGACGAGCGCGTGGCGTTGAGTATCATTTCGGTATTGGATCCGGCTTTCACCCTAATTCTGTTGATCGCCGGAGTGATGGCATACAGGAAATACAGTCATAAAGCAGCCCGCATCGGATTACTGCTCGCAGCGGCCTATTTGTCGTTCGGCTGGATGCAGTTGCAACGCGCAGAAACTGTCGCTGAATCATTGATTGCAGAAAGGGGACAGCAAGCAGAACAACTACTGGTGAAACCAACACTTGCCAATTTGCTGCTATGGCGCTCAATTTATGAGTTTAAAGGCAAATTGTATGTGGATGCGATTCGTGTCGGCTTATTCTCTGAGCCACGCATTTATCCAGGCGAATCGATTGAAAAATTTGTTATGAAACGTGACTTGAGTACACTGCCGGTCTCTTCGGTACTTGCGCAGGATATTGCACGTTTCAGTCATTTTTCTGCGGGATTACTGGCGATTCGCCCGGAGCAACCCAATGTACTTGTTGATGTACGCTATTCGAACTTACCCATGACGCTAGCACCGCTATGGGGCATCGAGATAAATCCGGAGCAGCCGGAACAGCACGCAAAATACACGCTCTATCGAGATGCATCCGGTGGCACTCGGGAAAAATTTATCACCCTGCTACTAGGCGGGCATTTATTAGACTAAATCAATTATCGTAAGTCACCGGGAAACAGATTAACTATCCGGTGTCTGCTTGTTTTTTTCCAACAATATGCGCTGCAGTTTATGCATGAATAAACATGGCTAGATGGCTTAAACACCTTCTCCTGGGCATTGTTATCGGCTTGACGGGAGTCATTGTGCACCTTTCTCCTGCGGGGATATGGATGGAAGAGAAATTTGGTTTGTATTGGTTGTTTCATTTGCGCGGAGCAATAACAGCCCCAGACAACGTCGTCGTCGTTGCCATTGACCAACCTTCTGCATCCCGGCTCAATTTACCTACGACTCCACACTCATGGCCGCGCGAATTACATGCACGGCTTATCGAGCAATTAACCCAGGCCGGGGCACGTATCATTGTATTTGATCTTATTTTTGATTCTCCCAGCACAATAGCTGCGTATGATCAGAAACTGGCATTAAGCATGAAAACGGCGGGTAATGTCGTGCTGGTTGAAAGACTGGTCTATGAAGATAGCGCGCTTGCCACAGATGCAAACGAACAAAATTATAACCGGATTGTTAAGGAAGGGCCTAAACAGCTCCTGCCGATTATTGCCAATGCAGCCAAAGCCCATGCACCTTTTCCTTTGCCCAAAATGGAAAGAGTCAATAATTATTGGGTTTTTAAAGCCGATGCCGGCGATATCCCCACGATACCCACAGTTGTTTTACAAATCTTTGCACTGCCCATTTATGAGAATCTAGCCCGGTTATTGCATAGGGTTGACCCGGCCTATGCAGCGCAACTTCCAATTAAAGAAGAGGCTTTGGATATTGAAGATTTAATTTTTACACTACGTGATCTCCTCCACAATTCATCTAGCCTTGCGCATCGTTTGAAAATTGAACTCAATCGCGATGCAAATCTGGATCCCATCCAAAGAAATATGCTTCACGCGCTTCTGAATCTATATTCCGGAAGCGACACACGTTACTTGAATTTTTATGGCCCTCCGCGCAGCATCGATACCATACCCTATCATCAGGTCTTGCACCCTGGTGAAGATGAGGTCACCAAAAAATCTATCCCAATGAATTTTAGGAATAAAGTTGTATTTGTCGGATTCTCTGCAGCGACTCAGCCGGAACAAGACATTGTCCGGGATGATTATCACACTGTATTCTCAAACCCCGATGGACTTTACATCAGCGGCGTCGAAATAGCGGCAACAGCGTTTGCCAATTTACTGGAAAACAAACCTATCAGACCCTTCCCTCTAGTGGGTAGTTTAGGTATTTTATTGGTATTAGGTCTTGGGTTGGGTATCGTTTTTATGCTCTTGCCTAATCGAAGCGCCATCGTGGCCAGTTTCGTCCTGATTTCTTCTTATGCAGGGAGTGCCTATTATTTCTTCAAAGAAATTAGCATCTGGTTGCCACTCATCAATCCGGTTTTTCTGCAGCTACCGATGGCGCTATTTGGTGCAATATCGCTCAAATATTACGAAGAAAAACATGAAAGCCAGCAACTAAAAAAAGCTTTTGGCTATTTTCTTCCTGATCGTGTCGTCAATGATATTGTCAGAAATTCAGGAGCGATGGCACTGAATAATCAACTCGTGTATGGCGCTTGCCTTGCGACCGATGCCGAAGCCTATACCGCGCTTGCTGAAAAGATGGAACCGCAGCAACTCGGTCAATTAATGAATAACTACTACGCTGTTTTGTTTGATCCCGTCAAGCAGCATAATGGCACGGTTTCCGATGTAGTTGGCGATGCCATGCTCGCCATCTGGGCCAAAACATCCGCCAGCTCCGATTTACGTAAAAACGCTTGTCTTGCGTGCCTGGATATCGCTGCCGATATTGAACGCTTTAATCATACCGCTAACCAGCCAAAATTACCTACGCGCATGGGACTACATTTTGGCGAAATGTTATTAGGCAATATTGGCGCACTGCATCATTTTGAATACCGCGCGGTTGGTGATATCGTCAATACCACTAGCCGCATCCAGGGCGTCAATAAATACCTGGGCACCCGCTTGCTGGTATCAGGTCAAGTGATCTCGGGTTTAGATGAATTTCTGATTCGTCCATTGGGAGATTTTCTCCTGACCGGAAAATCCACACCCGTTAACTTGTTCGAACTGGTCGCACACAAGCAATCGGCCAATCAGTTGCAGTTATGGTTGTGTGAAACATTTTCCAGTGTACTCAAAGCCTATCAGAATCAACAATGGACTGAGGCTTGCGATGGTTTATATAAAATCCTGGATAAAATCCCAGAGGATGGCCCCTCAAAGTTTTTTTTAAACATTTGCAAAAAAAAACAATCAGTGCCTTCAGTTGATGCATGGAACTCAACTATACGCATTGAAACCAAATAATCGGAACCGTTACATCCCCAAACCTTAATCTAGCGACAAGGTTACTTCTTTCGTATAATCAAACCTCTGTTAGAACCTGAATTGCGAATACGAATTTCTCACGACTCAAGGCTACGCATCAGCATGCACTCCAGAATCTGGAACCATCATAATACATAATAATGAAAATACCCCAGCGAACTGAATCCAGCTTTAGCTGCCGGGGTATGTTGGCAATCTTGCAATCCGCATTTCTTTTCCTGTTGTTTCTGAGCTCTATGAATAGTGCACATGCGACCGGAAACTGCGAATCAGAAATAGCCAAGCTTATTTCAGTCCAAGGAACCATTGAATTGCGCCGTGCCAACGAACAGACCTGGCAGAAAACGGCCATGCACACCGCTGTCTGCCTGGGAGACACTATCCGCGCACGCTCGCATAGTCGGGCCGCGCTGTTGTTAAACAATGCCAGTGTGGTGAGACTGGATCAAAAAACCAGCATGGCGTTTCCCAAGCCAGAAAATAACAGCGCGACCTCATTACTGGAATTATTTGCCGGTGCAATCCATATCATTACCCGCACACCTAAGCCATTTAAGGTTAGAACACCCTTTCTCACCGGCGGTGTTGAAGGTACCGAATTTTTTGTTGGTGTCGATGAAAATAGTACCCGACTGATCCTTTATGAAGGAAAAGTGACTGTCAATAATGATCAGGGAACTGCTGTACTTGCCGATCATGAAGCGGCAATCGCTAGTCGAAATACCGCACCGCAGAAAATAAACCTTATCAATCCAACGGACGCCGTTCAATGGGCTTTGTACTATCCGACCATTATTAATATTCATCTCGAACCGTTAACGACATCAAATGCACCCTCTGATCTACAGCAATCTGTCGAACTCTATCGGCAAGGAAAAGCTTCCGAAGCGCTATCCCTGCTTGATGACATTGAATTACCCCATTACCCTGACAACCTGCCGCTCTACCGGGCCAGCCTGTTATTGGCAGTTGGTCAGGCCAATGAGGCCGAAACAATGATTGAGGAAGTACTCGTAAAACAACCCGATAACAGTGAGGCATATGCCTTACTGGCCTTGATCGCAGTTGTTCAGAATAACAAGGAACACGCGCTGGAATTAGCTACACGTGCAAATGCGCTGCATGCTAACTCTACGTCAGCACTACTTGCGCTTTCGTATGCGCAGCAAGCGCATTTTAGAATTGAAGCGGCCTTGGCGAGCGTTCTACAAGCGGCAACGATAGAACCCGACAATGCTTTGGTATGGGCTAGACTTTCTGAATTACACATGTCCGTAGGTGACCTGGATCGCGCGCACGAAGCAGCGCAACAAGCAGTCAATTTAAACCCTAATATTGCCAGAACACAGGCGATTTTGGGTTATGCGCACTTATTGCAATTTCATACGCAGCTCGCGCAAACGGTTTTCTCCCAAGCCATCCTATTAGATCAGGCAGATCCTTTGCCAAGGCTGGGAATGGGGTTAGCGCTGATAAGAGAAGGCAGGCTCGAAGCGGGTCGGGCTGAACTGGAAATCGCTGTCAGTCTGGATCCGGCGAACTCGCTTATTCGCAGCTACCTCGGCAAGGCCTACTTTGAGGAAAAACGCTATCCGCTGGCCAACACGCAATTCGACCTAGCTAAAGCACGCGATCCGCACGATCCAACTCCCTGGTTTTATGATGCGATTCAAAAGCAAACTCAGAACCGACCAGTAGAAGCGCTGCAAGGCATCCAGAAATCGATCGAGCTGAACGACAATCGCGCAGTTTACCGATCCCGGTTGTTGCTGGATCGTGACGAAGCCGCGCGCGGAACAAGTCTGGCACGAATCTTCGAGAATCTGGGATTTGAAAAACGCGCCTTGATGGAAACTGCAAAATCCTTGAGTTTTGATCCGGGAAATCATTCGGCGCATCGGTTCTTATCCGATGCCTATGTCAATATTCCGCGACATGAAATTGCCCGTGTCAGCGAATTATTGCAAGCGCAGTTATTGCAGCCGATCAACGTTAATCCAGTACAACCGCATCTAGCTGTGGCGGATCTCAATATCATCACAGGAACAGCGCCGTCGGCCATAGGTTTTAATGAATTTGCTCCGCTCATGGAACGCAATAAGCCTCAGTTTGTGGCTTCCGGCATTGTTGGCAATAACGGCACTCTTGGGAATGAAGTGGTGGCTTCTCTTCAGCGTGACAGAGCTTCAATCAGCTTGGGGCAATTTCATCATGAAACGGATGGATTCCGCCCTAACAACGATCAAAGACATAATATTTACAATGCCTTCTTCCAGTATGCTTTAACTCCCAAGCTTAATATACAAGCTGAAGCCCGCACACGCGCATCAGAGCATGGGGACATTCAGTTGAATTTCTCTAAGTTCGGTGAAGATGGATTAAACGACAGATCGTATTACCGGAGAGAATTGAATGAGCAAGTTGCGCGATTTGGCGCAAGATACTCTATTTCACCTAGGCAGGATCTTTTGTTTTCTACCAAGTATACAGCGCGTGACGAACGGATAGCTTTCAGTAAGACTGACGACCCTCTCAGGCTCGATTTGTCCGGATTGCAAATCGAAGCACAGCACTTGTTGCGGGAAAAATCTTTTAACTCGACCCTGGGTGGAGGAACCTACGATTTCGGGGGCATATATGATCGCAATACGATCTATACCTATACCAACACGCACTTACCTAGAAATATTACGGGCACTCTTGGATTAAGCTACGATACATTTAGCAGCACCGTCAATTCCCATATAGACAAAATTAATCCCAAGATTGGCTTGCAGTGGGATATGACAGATTTTTTTAGGCTGAGGGCCGCTTGGTTTGAGACTACAAAATCTCACATTATTGCGCAGCAATCGCTGGAACCCACGCAAGTTGCCGGTTTCAATCAATTCTTTGACGAGCCCAACGGAACCAGAGCGCGGCGCATGGGTATCGGTTTTGATACGCGCGTTGCGGATAAGCTGTTCAGCGGTTTCGAGGCATCTGAACGCGACGTAAAAGTACCCTCAGCCCCTGCTAGTGAAGAAGTATTGTCGAAGCAAAATGAGCAACTATATCGCGCTTATCTTTACTGGCTCCCCCATACCTTTTGGGCCATGCGGAGTGAATTTCAATACGAAAAGCTCGTGCATAATGGCGCAAATACGATTACCAATCCGGATCAGATCAAAACAGTCAGCATGCCATTGAGTATTGAGCACTTTCATCCGAGCGGTTTGTTTTCCAGATTCACCGCAACTTTTGTCAAACAAGACCTGTTTCTTCATGGTGATCATGGTCGAATCCGAGATCCGCAAAAAACTGCTTCAGGGATTGATTCATTTTTTCTGTTGGACTACGTCATTGGCTATCGGCTTTCCAATCGCAGGGGAATTTTGAGTTTGGAAGGAAAAAATCTGCTGGATGAGGCGTTTTATTACAGAAGCAGTTATCTTAATTTATCCGAGCCTGTTAACCCAATTTTTCTTCCAACCCGCACACTCTTTTTAAAACTAACCATGAATTTTTAGCAAGAATACCAATTGTTCATGTATTATTTGATTAAAAATAATTGGTTATGCAGATTAATCTGTTTCTTTGATATTATTTGTTTTGGATGAAGATTATGGCAATGACAGGACATACCACATTTGATACCTCAGTAATCCCTGTAAAATGTTGCGCACACCTAGAAACAACAGAACCTGGTCAACCAACCACCGATTTTCATGTCTATGCAAATGCAAATACCGCTATCCAATATCAAAATACCTGGTATTTTTTTGCCTATGATCCCACACAGCAGAGACCTAAACGCTGTTGTGTCTATTATGCAAAACAAGTGACAATCGGTGGGACAATAAGATATATCAAGGACAGTAATCGTCTTTTGTTTTGCGAAGATAGAACCCCGCTATAATCATCGTTAAATCTAGCTATTTACTATTAGGCGATATTCATGGCCTCTAACAACCCCTATCTCTTGGCAATTTGATTTCTACTTTTGCCATCCTGCATTACTTCATAGAAACTGAGCCTATCTTGCTCGCGCTAAAAGAATAAACGATTTATTTGCACGAGTATGATTGGGTGTGTGAAATATCACATATTATCGAAAGGAAAAGCGTTAACATTTTCCAATGTGTAAGTTTCGCTATTTTTCTAAAGCCTCAATCAGCGCCAAACGTATCATTTTTGCAAAAGATGCAAATCGAGTGTTTTCGGAGGTGATTTCTGAGTGAGCAACAATAAGAAAGATCAAGATGAAAATATGTTTACCATTTTTGCTACATCAGCGATTTGGAAAAGCATCAAGCTTGATGTTTATTCTTACCGCGATGCTTTTTTCACTGAGCCCTATCGGTTCACTGCATGCCGCAGCAGTGTGCACAGCGGAAACTGCTCGTGCTCGGATCGTATCCGTACAAGGCGTGATCGAGATCAAGCGTATGCAGGGAAAAACCTGGCAATCGGCCGATATGGACACACTGTTGTGTGGAGGCGACATGATCCGCTCCAGATCACACAGTCGCGCCGCATTAAGATTAAATAACGATAGCATGCTGCGGCTTGACCAGAAGTCGAATATTATTTTTCCGGCAATGCAAGAAGATAAGAGCATCTCGCTATTAGATTTTATTGAGGGCGCGATTCATATCATCACGCGGACACCGAAACCGTTCAAGATCCGAACTCCCTTTGTTAACGCCAGTGTGGACGGCACCGAATTTCTGGTCAGCGTGTATGGGGACAATGCAGAAGTTGTGGTCTACGAAGGCAGGGTGTCCGTCAGTAATGACTGGGGTCATCTGGCACTGAATGATCATGAAGCGGCCACTATACACAAAGGTCAGGCACCCAAAAAAGAAATCACGCTATTCCCAATCGATGCGGTGCAATGGGCGTTGTACTATCCTACCATCTTGGATTACTGGCAGGATCGTAGCATGCAAGATATCAATGCATTAGTACATCAGGCAGGTCAATTACTCCATACCGGGCAGGCTGAGGAAGCCCAGGCAATCATTCAGCGCGTGCTGCAACTGGAACCGGACAACAGTGATGCCTTTGCACTACTGGCAGTCATTGCTGCCGTGCAAAATGACAAAGATCAAGCGCTCGAACTGGCAACCACAGCGGTTACCAACAACTCGGACTCGGCCGTAGCGCACATGGCGCTTTCCTATGCCCAGCAAGCGCATTTTGAGATTCAAGCTGCGCTTAAAAGCGTACAACAAGCCATGCTACTGGATCCCCAGTATGCGCTGGCATGGGCGCGAATTGCGGAATTACAAATGTCGCTGGGCGAATTAGATCAAGCAAAGCAAGCCGCGCAACAAGCAGTCAGATTAAATCCTACTTTGAGCAAAACACAGATGATATTAGGCTTTGTACAGTTATTGCAACTCGAAACACAAGCTGCAAAAACAATTTTTCACCGTGCAATTGAACTCGATCAATCCGATCCGATGCCCAGGCTTGGACTTGGGCTTGCTTTGATTCGTGAAGGCAATCTCGAAGCAGGGCGCATAGAGCTTGAAATCGCTGCCAGTCTGGATCCGGCCAATTCGCTGATTCGCAGTTATTTGGGTAAGGCGTATTTCGAGGAAAAGCGCTATCCACTATCGAGCACGCAATTTGATCTGGCCAAAGAGCGCGACCCGAAAGACCCAACCCCGTGGCTCTATGACGGTATCCAGAAACAAACTCAGAATCGCCCGGTGGAAGCGCTCAGGGATATCCAGAAATCGATTGAACTGAACAATAACCGTGCGGTATATCGATCCAAACTCCTGCTCGATCGCGATGAAGCGGCCCGTGGCTCCAGTCTGGCAAGAATTTTTGAGAACCTTGGATTTGAGAAACGCGCCCTCATGGAAACGTCAAAATCATTGAGCTTCGATCCATCCAGCCATTCGGCGCATCGTTTTTTATCGGATACCTATGCCAACATTCCGCGCCACGAAGCAGCACGCGTTAGCGAATTGCTGCAAGCGCAATTGCTGCAACCGATCAACGTAAATCCCGTGCAACCGCATTTGGTGGTAGCCGATCTCAATATCATAAATAACACAGGCCCATCGAATCCAGGATTTAATGAATTTTCCCCCTTAATGGAGCGCAGCAAGGCACAATTGATCACGTCGGGTGTGGTTGGCAACAATGGCAGCTTGGGCAATGAAGTGGTTTTCTCTAAATTCAACGAGCGAACATCGATTAGCCTGGGACAATTTCATTATGAAACCAATGGCTTCCGCACCAACAATGATCAAAACCATGATATTCTCAATGCTTTCGTTCAACATGCACTAACATCCAGACTGAATTTGCAAGCAGAAGTGCGCACTCGTTCGTCGGATCAGGGCAATTTATTGCTGGATTTTGACAGGGATTCCACAAATCTCAATCTACCTCAGAATAGATTCCGACGAAAAATCGATGAGGACTCGGTTCGCATAGGCGGCAAATATGATCTAGCACCTAATCAGAATATCATTATGTCGGGACAATACACTGATAGAAAAAGTGAGAATACGGATCCCATTCCTGTGGGGCTGATTAATAATTTAACCTCAGCTAAAAATGAAGCCTATCAGACTGAAATTCAATATCAGTTTCGTAGCAATCGGATTAATATGCTAGCGGGCTCTGGCATTTATCGTACCAATGTTGATCGGGACATTAGAGAAATAAGCTTGCTAACAAAACAAGTAAATTGCTGTTCAACTGAGAACTTCAACAATAACAAAACAAATGGCTATGTTTATACCAATTTGAATTTTAATGAGAACACAAATGTTACTCTTGGTTTTAGCTACGACTCTTATAAAGGAAGGGGCTTGCCAGTTGATGGATTTAACCCAAAATTAGGTTTACAGTGGAACTTTACCAAGCAATTAAGGCTGCGCATGGCGTTGATTGAAACAATTAAAGCGCCCCTCACAACTCAGCAGACTATTGAACCTACACAGGTTGCTGGGTTTAATCAATTATTTGATGATCCTAATGGCACAAAATCCCATCGAATGGGAATTGGATTGGATGCTCATCATGGAAATAAAGTCTTTACTGGTTTTGAAATTTCCAGCCGTAATTTGAGAGTTCCTGTGCACTCTTCGAAAAGTAGCAGTTTCCAAGACCAGAAAGAAAATTTGTACCGAGCATACTTATATGGCTTATTGCATACTTACTGGACTGCCAAAAGTGAAATTCAGTTTGAGAAATTTTCTCGGGCGGAAACATCTGCCGGCCCTCATCAAATTGACACTTTCAGTATTCCTACCGGAATAGATTATTTTAATCCCAGGGGATTTTTTGCCAATTTGACCAGCACCTTTGTACATCAGAAGATTGACCGACAGGGGAATCAGAATGAAGGCGTCGATAAATTTTTCTTAGTTGATGCATCGGTTGGTTATCGACTCCCCAATCGCCGAGGAATTGTAAGTCTAGAAGCAAGAAATCTTTTTGATGAATCTTTTTTATTCCGCAATATCAATTTCCAAACATCCGAGCCTGTTAACTCACGTTTTGTTCCAACTCGTACAATCTTTGCGCGGGTAACATTAAATTTCTAGAAGAAAGGAGAAAATAGCATGCCAAATCTTAAGCACCCTTTTGTGATATTTTTATTATTCTTAGTATTTGTATTAACAGGATGTGAAACACATAAAATTCGTGATACGCATCCTTCAAATTTATTTTCAAAAGACTTACCAATCGAACTTGCAAATGAGCTAGAAAAAATTTCGAATGTTAATTTCGGTTTTGTTGTACTCATCGATAGTACTAATGGGCAGAAAAGGTATTTGAAGCATGTCGATGCAGGTTCATATCGTGTAGTTGGCCCTGAAGCTGCGTCTGAAATAAGAAACATTGCATCAGTTTCCATAACCGGAGTTAGCGGGATAGAAATACAGGGAGCGAAATTTAATTCCTGTAATTATATTAGTATCAATGGTCAAATTGAACTCATTTGTCTAAAAAATGAAAACCAGGAACCACGAGCTATTGCAAATTTAGTTACCGATATAGCTTTATTACCTTCTGAATTAGCTAGCAGACTTGAGAAAGCAGCGGAAATGAGCAATATTGGGTTTCTTGTTCTTGTTGACATAGTCACCGGTAAAGCAAAGCTTCTAAAACGAGAAAATTATGTTAGCTTGTCGGCAAGTTTTCCTCAATCCATATCTGGAATAGTCAGTGGTAGCGCGTGGAACGTAACAACGTACAAGAAGAATCCATGCTGTTATTGGATTAATATTGATGGCGATCTGGGGTATGTGTGTAAGAAACATATTAATTGTTAGAACACTCAGGTATGTTCTTTTAGTGATGAATAGTAAAATCATACATCAAGGCAATTTAGATTGCCTTGATGTAGAAAGATACCATTCTATAAATCTGTATTAAGCTGTAGCTAATCCCAGAATGCTATGATCAAGCACTCCAACTAAATTGCTTTCCCAGTATTTATCGATAATGTTTACTGCTTCACTTGTAACTAAATCAACCAGTTCCTCCTCGCTCCAAGCAATCAGAGTAGGAGACTCACTCAATGCGTCAAGAATAAGTAATTGAAACTCCTCTTGATCATCATTTCTAGGAAAAGTGTTAATCTGATCCAGTTCAGTTTCATCAAGTGCTGAAAATATATTGATTATAGAGCCGTAAAATAGAGATTCTATGCTTTCATTTGTTGCTGAAACATTGACTAAATGCCCTACACCTAATTCTTCAGCATCATATTTCCCATCATTAAGCTCAAAATCGGCGTACTCTACAAAAGTGAAATCATAATTTAGTGGCATATTAATTTCTGATCGGACTGTGTCACTCAATGATGAATTCGATAAAATGCCATCCCTTTCATTAAAACTAATAAGTCGTTCCAAAGAGCCTAAATCAGAATTTACTAGTAAACTGGTATAATCCACTTCCTTGTTGTTTAAACCAGCAACATCAAAATACTCTCGAATTACAGTAGTAGAGTGTCCAGAAATTTCGTTGAGCATATTTGTTGTTACACCATTTTCTCTGGCAGCGGCAAAAATTATTTCTGCTTGTCCAACATTTGCATTAATAAAATCATTTGCTTGTTTAATGCTATACCCTAGTTTTGCTAAGTGTGCTTCAGCCGAAATGAATGATTTTACTGACATGATTTAATCCTTTAAAAATTAATGTGGATTCAACATTGATGTCGCTTGTATATAGTAGTATATGATACTCTACGAATACATTTAGATGACGGTATAGTCCCTCATGCATACAACAGTTTTCTTGTCAATGGTTATTTTACAATGCCTGTAGCGCAGCTTCATTTAATTTGGAACTGACTCTTCTTTCGGGCAAACTAAGATTCGAGAGACCTTCGGACAAAGAGCCTTTTTTGACGATAATTCTAGTGCAGTTTCGAGAAAACATTCAGCAGATGCATGTGCTCCCGGTCAATACAGAAAGTAAGCACTTGGAATCATAAAAAATCCCATTAAGGTTTATCATACTCTTCTTTGTTCAATTTACAGACGATCTGAATGGAACCAGTCTATTTCGACCACAATGCCACCACCCGCGTCGATGACGCTGTGCTAGAAGCCATGTTGCCGTACTTTCAACAGGAGTTCGGCAATGCCTCCAGTCGCCATGGGTATGGCTTGAGCGCGCGGCGGGCAATTGATAAAGCGCGCAAGCAGGTTGCGGATGCAGTAGGGGTGCAACCGGTGCAGGTGATTTTCACCAGCGGTGGTTCGGAGGCGAATAATTTGTTTATCCGCGGCGCGGCCGATAATCTGAAACCCGGCAATCTTTTCATTAGCGCGATTGAGCATCCTTGTGTGCTGAAACCAACCCAGGCGCTATCTCGCCGCAGTTGCGATGCGTGGGCGATGCACCAGTTGGCGGTTAATGCATCCGGACAAGTGGATTTGGATGCGGCGGGTGACGCGATGCAGAATCACAAGCCGGGATTGGTTGCAGCGATGCTGGCCAATAACGAGACCGGCGTGATTCAGGATGTTGCCAGTGTTGCCGAGCTGGCACGCTCGCATGGCGCTTATGTACATACCGATGCGATCCAGGGATTGGGGAAAATTCCGGTTGATTTTTCGGCACTCAGAGTACATGCGATGACACTTTCCGCACACAAGATTTATGGCCCCAAAGGCGCAGCGGCTTTGATCGTCGACAAACGGTTGTTATTAAAACCGCTGATCTATGGTGGCGGACATGAAAACGGGTTGCGCTCCGGCACCGAGAACGTGCCTGCGATTGTCGGTTTTGGCGTAGCGTGCGAATTGGCACAAGCACGCATGGCCGAAACCTCGCAACATGTCTCTTTATTACGCGACCAGTTAGAAAAGGGATTGGTTCTCATGGGCGCAGTGATTTTCGGCAGCGCTGCCACGCGCATTCCCAACACGTGCTATTTTGCGTTGCCGGATATTGAGGGTGACACACTGGTGGTTAAACTGGATAAAGCTGGTTTTGCCGTCGCGGCCGGGGCCGCTTGTTCCAGCGTGAATCCGGGACAAAGTCATGTGCTGAATGCAATGCAGGTTGATTCGATGCTTGCGCGGTGCGCGGTGCGCGTCAGTTTGGGGCGCAACAACACGCTGGAACAAATTGATAATTTCTTGCATGTTACGCAGCGCATTGTTGCAGAATTGAAGCAAACAAGCAGTCTTTCTTTTTAAAGCACACTTTCTACATCTAACAGGCTGTTGGAAAACGTTTTCAGAGCAGCTGATGCAAGCCAAAAACAGGTAAAAAAGCGCAATCTATACCTAATAAGTGAGCATTTTGAATCTGTTTTTAACACCGCAGCGGCAATGCAGATAGTTTTTCAATGACCTGCTAAACTTGGTTACAATGCTGCGTTGTTGCTATTATCAACGTCTGACATTGAAACTGCCTTAAAATCAATTCATCTATGACGAATCAAACCACGAAACCGATCAAAGCCATCATTCTGAGCGCTGGGCAAGGTCGCCGCTTATTGCCACTGACTGAGAATACGCCAAAATGCCTGCTGCCGGTTTCCGAAAAACCCGTGCTAGCCTGGCAAATCGATGCTTTATTGGCGGTGGGTATCAATGATATTACGATTATCACCGGCTTTCAGGTGGCTTTGATTGAGGCGTTGCTGCAACAGCGTTACGAAAACCATCCCAAGATTAAAATTCTGTTCAACCCTTTTTATGAGGTAGCGGATAATCTGGCAAGCTGCTGGATCGCACGCGCAGAAATGAATGGCGATTTTTTGCTGTTAAACGGCGATACCGTGATCGAATCGGCACTGTTGCGCAAAGTCTTGAATTCAGAACTCGCGCCCATTACACTGAGTGTGGATGACAAAGATACTTATGACGCCGACGATATGAAAGTACAACTGGATGCCGATCGCTGGGTGAAGCAAGTCAGCAAGATCGTGCCGCCACATCAAGTCAATGCGGAATCAATCGGGTTAATTTACTTCCGTGACCAAGGCACACGCGCCTTTCGTGATGCTGTGGAAGTAGCTTTGCGTCACCCAGCGGAACTAAAATCATGGTATTTATCGATTATTGATCGCCTGGCCCAGCAGCATTTGGTGAACTCTTGTTCTGTCAAAGGTTTTCGCTGGTGCGAAATTGATTTTATCGAAGATTTGTCCCGGGCGGGTATTATTTTTAGCGAGTAAATTTGTATGATGCAGGATTCAGCCCGAACGAACTACAATGCGACCATGCTCAAATTCGGTGCGCCGCAAACGATAATCCGATCCTATCAATACTGGTCAGTGTTATTGCGTCCGGCGCAAACCACGCTGGGTGCGCTGGTTTTAATTGCACATGAGCCAGCCAATGCCTTCTCGGAGCTGAGTTTGGCAAGTTTTAATGAGCTACGTGCAGTAACCCGGCATATCGAATTAGCACTAACCCAAGCTTTTCAGTATGACAAAATCAATTATCTGATGCTGATGATGGTTGACCCGGATGTGCACTTTCACGTGCTGCCACGCTACGCACAGCCTAAGTCATTTGCCGGCATGGAATTTATCGACGCAGGCTGGCCGGCCGTACCGAATTTGAGTCAAATCAACAAAACGGACACAGATATCAATCAGCAGATCATGGAGCATCTCCAAACTTGCTGGCAGTGACCGTAATGAAGCGAGGCAACAAGTGACTGAACAGGCCACCGAACAAAATACACCTTACGTCAAGGAATTTCCCTTGCGGGAAGCACATCATCTGGTGCGCGATCTGTTGGCACCCAATCCGTGGATTTATTGGATTGATTTTCTGTTTCATGTCACGCTGGGCTGGGCCGCTTTTTTCACTGCGCTGTTTTCTCCGTTTTTATCACTGTGGCAGCTAGGTGCTTTTGTGGTTGCGGTACTGGCATTGTATCGCTCGGCGATTTTTGTGCATGAGCTGGCGCATCTGAAAAAAGGCACGTTCCAAAAGTTCCGTCTGGCATGGAATATCTTGAGCGGCATCCCATTCATGATTCCTTCGTTTACTTATGATGGCGTGCATAATGATCATCATAAGCCGGATGTGTATGGCACCAGCGCAGATGGCGAATACCTGCCATTTGCGACGCACAGGCCCGGAGAAATGGTGGTGTATGTATTATTGTCGTTGCTGATCCCGATTCTGCTAGCGATACGGTTTGTGGTATTGACGCCCATTGCTTACCTGATTCCACCGCTACGCAAGATCGTATGGGAACGTGCATCATCATTGACGATTGATCCGAATTACAGGCGCGCTAAAGATGCTATCCGTAACGATCTCAATTGGCGGCAGCAGGAAATCGCCGCTTGTTTATTTGGCGCAACTGTTATCGCTTTGGTGATGCTGGAAGTTTTTCCCTATTCATTGTTGATACTCTGGTATTTGGTCGCAGTGACCGTATTTGTCCTTAATTCATTACGCACACTGGCTGCGCACGCTTACCGCAATCCCGGCGATCGAAAGATGACTTTGGCTGAACAATATCTGGATTCGGTCAATATTCCTGGTAATGTCCTGATTACACCGCTGTGGGCGCCGGTCGGTCTGCGTTACCATGCCACGCATCACCTATTCATGAGCATGCCATATCATAATCTTGGCAAGGCCCAGCGCCGTTTGGTCAATAATCTGACCGACAATTCGCAGTATATCAAAACACTGCGCAGCGGCTTATGGCCAGCGCTAAAACAAATCTGGCGCGAATCCTCTGAAGCTGCTACGAATCCCTCGCAGCGACAAAACAATTAATGCTAAAAGTTATCCCAGCGACAGAAACTTCCCGACAAAGCGTGACAAAGCTGGTGCTGTTGCGCCACGGGCAAAGCATCTGGAATCGCGATAAAAAATTCACCGGCTGGAGCGATGTGGCGCTGAGCTCGAAAGGTGAGCAGGAAGCTGAACAAGCAGCTTACTTGCTGAAGCATGCAGGCTTCACTTTTGATTTGTGTTTTACTTCCGTCCTGCAACGCGCCACATCGACATCGCGCATTGCACTAGCAAGCATGCACTTGGATATTCCGATGCAGCAAACCTGGCATTTGAATGAACGCCACTACGGCGCACTCGAAGGCATGGAGCGTTGGGCGGCGATCAGAAAATTCGGCATTTGGCCGATTCTGGGTTGCCAAATCAAATTTGACGCTGCTCCCCCGAGCTTGAATCAAGAAGATTATCGCTATCCAGGCAATCAGCTCAGTTATGCCCATATTGATCGCAATCAACTGCCAACGGGAGAGAGTATGCGACAAACCCTCGCACGCCTCAAGCCCTATTGGCAAGACACGATTCAACCGGAAATCCGGCAAGGAAAACACGTGCTGATCGTTTCTCATCGCAATACCCTGCGCGCGCTGATGATGTTATTGGATCATCTCACGCCCACACAGGTCATGAAATTGAGACTGGCCACCGGTCGCCCTTTAGTGTATGAATTAGATCAGCAATGCAATGCCATACGGCATTATTATATCGACAAGCTTGTTTGATGCTCTTCGTTTCATTATGCCAACCATCCACAGCTTTGCCCCCATAGCGGGCGTTCACGCAAAAATCCTGATACTCGGGAGCATACCCGGTGAAGCTTCACTGGCAGCAACTCAATATTACGCACATCCGCGCAATGCCTTCTGGCCAATTATGGCACCACTGCTGCAAATCCAAGTAAGTTCTCCCTATGAAGAAAAAATAACCGCCCTGAAATCATCGCCCATCGCGCTATGGGATGTGCTTAAATCCTGCAACCGCTCTGGAAGTCTGGACTCAATGATTGAAGCTGATACGCAGCTCGTCAACAATTTTCCAGCTTTTTTTGCCTTGTACCCACAAATTACCCACGTATTGTTTAACGGTGGAAAAGCAGAAGCCTGCTTTAAGCGCAACGTCATTCCGGGCAATAAGTTAGGATCAATAACTCTGTCACGCCTGCCTTCCACAAGCCCCGCTAACGCAAGATTGCCATTCGATAAAAAATACAAAACATGGCACCAAATAATCAAGTTAGCATTGGAGTCGCACTAACCATCTACTCAATAAAACAGTGCAAAATACTTGACGGCAAAGCCTCGGATGCGTTTTACTTACACGCTACAATACAGCAATGCTAATTAACATTTAACTGAAAGGAATTCATTCGATGAAAAAGCTCGTGATTATTGTGCTTATTATTTTTGCCGCTGGATATATCAGCTTAATGGTTCAGTATTTTTAGATCGGAAAGATAGCACCCAAATTGCTTTGTCCACAGCAATACACAGTGTACTGTGCTGCTCGCGCGCAAGAGAATCCGTCAAAAATGACACCACACAATGCAACAAAAGAACATGTTTATTTTTCCTGTACTTAATAGTTGCGGAGATTCTACTGTATCGCTGCGCGCCGGCATCTGATGCATGCCGCTGTTTAAAACGCAGTGCCTGCTTTTTATTTTATTGGCCGTTACCACCATTGCATCTCATACTTGGATCGCGCAATATGAACCAAATGGATCTGAGCTGTTAACTGACTACTGGAAATACAAAACTTCAGAAAACAGTCAAATTAACCTCACCAACACTGGATTCAATCTTATATCCAATGATGCAACAACGATAACCAGCATCTACCAGGACATCCCAAAGGTTGCGCCTGGTACGATTTTATTGTTATCCGCTGATGTAAAAAGCAGTGATGTATTAGCGGGCGAAAAGCCTTGGAATCAGGCCAGACTTCTGCTGCTGCAAGTTGATAAAAAGAAGGAGCGATGGGATTTGCCTTCGGTAGTAGTGTCGCTGACGGGAACCCATGATTGGGAAAATTATCCAGGCATTTTTACTGTTTCACATGAAACCCAGAGCATCCGGGTAATCGCACAATTAAATCAAGCTACCGGATCACTCCAGATAAACAATATTCAACTTTATCCCGTCCGCGAAGCCCAGTTGTTCGCAATAGCCAGGAACATCATGCTATCAGCATGGAGCGCTTTCTTCCTGCTGCTGATTGGCTCATGCTTTATCAGCAACAAACAAGGTATTTTCTTGCGCTTATTACTGGTTTGCGCATTCATCTCCATTATCGTAGGAACCACACTGCCAGGAAAACTCAAGAATCAAGTGTCCGATGAAGTAAGAACACACATCCATACGCAAAGTGCGCAAAATAAAAACCCGATGACATGGGACTTATCCAAGATCTGGCATTTTTGTTCTTTTTTCTTGTTTGGTTTGATTCTATGCTTGATGATGACTCAAGAACGCTTAAGCCAAATGATATTCGCCATTCTTTTTCTAGCTGCTGGCACTGAACTTGCACAACTCTATATTAATGGCCGCACTCCCCTTATTACAGATTTTTTTATTGATGCAGCAGGCGGTATTATTGGTATCATCCTGATCAGGATTATTTATATAAAAAATAATTCTGATAACGCCTTCTATTGACTTTCAAGAGTTTGTATTTTAACTTGCTCGCTGTTTAATAGTTAAGTCATGACAAGAAAAGTGATACTAAAAAGCACCTAAACAGAAGAACATATGAAATGGAAATAACTACTGACATCTATCATGGCGACAGCGCAGAACAATTAAAACTGCTTCCCGATGATTCTATTGACATGATCATTACGTCGCCACCTTACGCAGATCAACGCAAAAACACTTATGGTGGCATTCACCATGATAAATATGTGGAATGGTTTTTACCAATTTCGGCACAGCTTTTGAGGGTTCTAAAACCAACTGGAACTTTTGTGCTAAATATTAAAGAAAAAGTAGTTGAAGGCGAACGCAGCACTTATGTAATCGAGCTCATTTTAGAAATGCGTAAACAAGGATGGCTATGGACGGAAGAGTTTATTTGGCATAAGAAAAATTGCTACCCTGGAAAGTGGCCTAACCGTTTCCGTGATGCTTGGGAGCGGCTTCTTCAATTTAACAAAAATAGAAAATTTAATATGTATCAAGAAGAAGTAATGGTTCCGATGGGTGATTGGGCAAACTCAAGACTAAAAAATCTTTCTGAAGCTGATAAAACTCGCGATAACTCAAAAGTTGGAAGCGGATTTGGCAAAAATATTTCAAACTGGCTTTATAGAGAGAAAGCATATCCAGCAAATGTTTTACATTTAGCCACGGAATGTAACAATAAAAATCATAGCGCAGCTTTTCCTGAAGAATTACCTGAATGGTTTATCAAACTTTTTACAAAAGAAAATGATAGAGTACTTGATCCATTTATGGGTTCTGGAACTACGTTAATTGTCGCGAATCGAATGAAACGAAATTCAGTTGGTATCGATATCGTTCCTGAGTACTGCGAAATGGTGAAAAAGCAATTAAAACCCGTTGAATTATGCCTCTTCGAACCCAGGGCGGTTTATGAAACAGTTAAACCTAAAAGACGTATCACTATACGTTGAGGAAAATATTGGAATTTTCTATAAGAAGCGTATCCAAAGTCTTGACAGATTAAAACTGTCGCAAGTTCTCAAACGAAAAAACCCCTATCTGTTTAAAGCAAAAAATGTGCTAACTGCTGAGCAAATAATAAAAGGCTTGGTGGATGCGCATATCTCGTCAAACGAGGAAACTATTTTTGGCGACTGGCTGGAGGGACTGGCGATTTTCATTAATGATAAAGTTTATAGTGGTCGCAAATCAGGCATAACGGGTATCGATCTTGAATTCGATAACAACAGTATTAGAAACATTGTAACGATTAAATCCGGACCGAATTGGGGTAACAGTTCACAAATAGCGAAAATGGTAACGGACTTCAAAACTGCAAAAAAGACTTTGAGAACCAGTAACTCGCAATTGAACATCGTTGCTGTAAATGGGTGCTGCTACGGCAAGGATAGTAAGCCGGATAAAGGAGATTATTTCAAGTATTGCGGACAACGTTTTTGGGAATTTATATCCGGCAACAGCGAATTATTCACAGAAATAATTGAACCACTCGGACACAATGCAAAAGAAAAAAACGATGACTTCGCAAGATCTTATGCACAAATGATTAACAAATTCACAAAAGAATTCTCAAATAGCTTTTGCAAGGATACTGGAGAAATTGATTGGGAGGGGTTAGTTCGATTTAATTCTGGAATATAATCCTAGAATTCTTTTACTCAATACTTCACCTGAACGCGATAATTAAGTAACGCAGATCCTTCCGCAGGCACCTCTACTTTCCACTCGGCCATGTTGCTAGCAGGCTTGCTATGCGGCTGGTTTTCCGCAATAATTTTCCAGTCTCCGGGAATAGGTTCTTGAACAAGCACCGTGACCGCTTCCTTTTTCGCATTCTTAAGGGTTATCTCATAAGCGCTCTCAAAACGATTAATACTATTATTTCCAGAGCTTAACTGTTTAAAATCGGTTTGTTTTTTGGCTGCTGTGACATCAAACGATTGCCCCAGTTTCAAGCGGGCGATCTCATTGATCGGTGTGTGATCAATCCAATCTTCACCGACGAACTGTGCATTATTCATTTTATCGCGCTTATACACACGCATTGTGCCTTTGGGTAAAGGCACGCCTAACCGCACCGATTCTTTATTGTCAAATTGCACAAATACACTTACTTTTAGTTTCTGCCCGAGATCACCATAGCTGGCAGCATAGTAATAATCGTTACCGACCAAAACAAGCTCCTTGCGCACGGGCACGTTGACAGCGTTAAGTAATGCAACTTGCTTGGTCTGATTTTCAGCCAGAGTTGTTGGCCTATTCAGGTTGTATAAGTGATATTCCATCAGAGATTCCTGATGCATTGAAACTTCCGCAACATCAAACGCAGCTTTGCCTCGCATTGCCATGGGAGCGGCATGTTGCTGCTGTACCCGGTTAACATCGCCAGCTACCAATTGCAGTTTTGCCTGAGCGTAATGGGTGCCGCTGGTATTGGTCAGCGTGACCCAGCCGGACAAATCCATCTGATCATCAGCGTCATTCAGCTCGGCAACATAGTCGGCTTTCCAGGACAAGCCGGTTGTCAAATAACTGAGTTCTAATTCCTGCGTTGCAGAATCATTACGACTACCTTGAATCACCAGCGTAGGGCGGTCGCGCAAGTTATTTGGCACATTCTCAAAAACAATCCGACCGGGAATGCCTGTTTCGATACGATCGGCCATTTTTAACACGACACCCCCGCTAGTAGCCAGTACCACTGCATTTTCCCTGCCTTCTACACCGGTTACCGGATTGACTTTAATGATTGTCACCGTTTGTCCAATATATTTGTTGAGTAAGTTTTGTGGCGTCAGCAAATCAAAATTGAAATTCTGTTCAACTACCGTAATACTGCCCGGATGATTGACACTGCGCAGCAATGCAGTTTCCGGCCGTATTTGCGCGCTGACATCACGCCATGCCAGATTAAAGTCTCGACTGACGAGATCAATTTGGCGCAAATCCTTCACCAGAGCTAGGTCATTGTTGTAGATGGTGACCGCCACTGATTTCTGGTCTGAAAGAGTGCTTAGTTGCTCTTCCGTTTTGGCACTTACCACCGAATCACAAAGGAACAGTACGCAGCTAATGGTCAACAAAGCTTGGTTTGAGATGCGGTTTAAAGTATTCATGACATGAAAAACCTAAAGACGGGTTAAATGTAAACCCAATTAATTCGATCAGTGAAAGTGATTCAGACTTCTCTTACAGGAATGCGCCAGATATAGAAAGCTAAAATACTTCCAATCACAAGTAGCATGATCTTTTGCCACAGCTCGGGCACGATTAAAATAGAACTGCCGAATGATAACGACATGAGAAAATAGACCCAGCGTTTGACGCGATATGGGATACTGTGATAAATATTCCATTCACGAATTATCGGTCCCGCTATCCGATTTTCCAGCAATTTACGATGAAAGCGCTCTGAACCACGCGCGAAACATGCAGCTGCCAGCAGCACAAATGGCGTGGTAGGTAACACCGGCAAGATCGCTCCTAACGCGCCAAGCAACAGCGCCAGAAAACCAGCGCTCAAATACAGGATGCGTACAATTGGCGAGTCATGTAAACATAACAAATCGGCCACTTGCTCGGCCGCAACCTGCCGTTCGTTCTGGTTTGTTTTCTGCTGTTTCGATGTATACATTTCTAATTGAGCAACATGCTTTAGGAGAAAGATATTTATTTGTTGTTTATAACTTAATTAAGTTCGGCCCAAAAAGCAACCATCATTTCAATCGGCTGCAAACCAGAAAATAACGGTTAGCAGTTATAATGTCCACGGGCTCATTATTCCGATTAACCGGATTTTATTTTATTTTTGAGGAAATTATGCGTAATATCAAAACACTAATCAATTTAAGCTTCATGCTGTTCGCATTATTAATGCTATCCCATTCTGCATTTGCTTATAAAGAGCATGCAGCCGCAGATAATTCCGAATTGCAAAAAATTGACACCAAAGTCGGCACAGGCGAAGAAGCAGAAGTTGGAAAAACGGTCAATGTGCATTACACCGGATGGCTTTATGATGAGGATGCGCCCGACAAAAAAGGCCCCAAATTTGACAGCTCTTTTGATCGTAAAGAACACTTTTCATTCATGCTGGGTGCCGGACGCGTCATCAAAGGATGGGATCAAGGTGTTCAAGGCATGAAAATCGGTGGGCAACGCACGTTAATCATTCCACCATCGATGGCCTATGGTGCACGTGGTGCCGGAAACATCATTCCACCGAATGCTACCCTGATTTTTGATGTAGAACTGATTGGTTTTAAGAAAGATGCGCATTATTAAGATTTGTTTTTCATTCAACCGTTAGACAAATATTAAAAATCGAGCTATTGGGTTAGTCGTTTTTTGCCGCCGCAATAGCTCATTTGCCCTTCAATTCTTAAATCCATTTGGTCGATGCGGATTTAAACTTCGCTCCTTGAGACCAGCGAGTTGAAAACCCGCCAACCTAACTAAATAAAGAGTACGCCTCGCCGGTTGCGGCGAGGCACTTCAATCAAACTGAGCGTTTCATAATCAACTGAAAATGACAGGAAACTGCTATGACTACGACCATACAGCAACGTTTCATTCGACACAAACGTCTGAACATAAGTCTCGGCGTGATAGCGATTCTAATTATTCTGTTGGCTGCGCTCAGCTATTTTTGGTTGCCCGGTTACGCAAAATCTCAGCTTGAGATACGTCTGTCCGAACTGTTGCAACGCCCCGTCACAGTCGCTTTGATTGAAATCAAACCGCATAAGCTAGAGCTGATCGTGCATGGTTTCCAAGTGGGTGTAAAAGCTGATACTGGCGAGCCCAGTGAATCGCTGCTTTCCTTTGATAGGTTTTATATTGATCTCAGTATCGAGTCGCTAAAGCAACGTGCGCCTGTCATAACCGCAATCACTCTGACAAATCCTAAATTTCATTTGATTCGAGAAACAAAGGATCAACTGAATATTTCTGATTTACTGGAAAAATTTAGCCAACCCTCGGATGAAGAAGAGGAAGAGGATCGTGCCACGAGATTCTCAATCAGCAACATTACGATCCAGGGGGGGCATTTTGAATTTCTTGACCGTCACATGCAGACTGATCATCAAATCACTGAAATTAACCTAGGCATTCCAATTATCGCCAATTTCGAGAGTGCAATAACACACTGGGTAGAGCCTCACTTCAGCGCAAAAATTAATGGGGCGCCTTTTTCATTAGAGGGCAAGCTGCGCCCATTTGCCGTTCCACAGGAAGCAACATTGGCGCTTAAATTCAATGAAATAGATTTATCCGAGTTTGATCGATATGCGCCCTTGCCTCAGGGAATCAAACTCCTCTCAGGCTATTTCGACAGTGATTTACTCGTTACATTTACACAGCAGCCGGACCAAGCGCCCGCTATTACGCTAACCGGCAATACAACATTGCGGCAATTGGCCATAAAGGATGGCACGGTAACTGCGCCCTATCGAACTGATGTAAAAAAACTGGACATCGCACTGACCCAGGTAGATTTAATGCGTGAGAAACCATCGCAAATTAAATTGAAAATGGACCAAGTCAAATTAACGCGCGAGGGCGAAAGTGAACCTGCATTATCGCTCGCTCAGCTGGCTATCGACCGCATCCTGATCAATACCAAATCGCGCCGGATTGCTTTGGATGAAATAGTTCTGGATCGCCTGAATACGACCTTACGTCGGGAATCTGACGGCGAAATAGACCTGACCCGAATGTTCGAGCCTACCGATGCACAAGTACAGTCCCAAACGCAGACTCAAACACCCGTCCAAAAAACTGAAGTGAAAGCGCAAAAGAATATTCCCATCCCTGGCAGAAAACCGGCTTATCCTGATTCCGACAGGATCAAGGTAGCCGAAGGCAAAGCAACCTCTAGTGATTCCGTTGCTCCACCTGCATCCGCGAGCAAAGAAGCGCCTGCCAGCAATAACGACACGCAGTGGACTACTCAAGTCAAACGCATAAAACTCAATGAAGCTGCACTGCGTTACGAAGATCTGACACTGGAAAAGCTTACTCCGATGGTTGTTGAGAGCTTGAATCTCACTGTAGATAACGTTGACTTGAGTGGCACAACACCGTCGAATCTTGCATTGGAAGCTAAAGTCAATCAACGCGGCCAAATCAAAGTCGACGGTTCATTGGGCTGGGCACCGCTTGTGGTTGATTTAACTCTTAATCTTAATGACGTTGATCTGGTGTCCTTACAAGGCTGGGGCGGTGACAAATTGACTGCCTTGCTAACCAGTGGCGATATCTCCTTTGACGGCACCATCAAAGCTCAGGGTGACCCACTGAAAATTCAGCTTGGCGGACGTGGAAATCTAGCCAATTTCAATGTATTTGATCCAAAAACTACGCGTGACCTGCTGCGCTGGAAAAAACTGGATATCAACGACCTGAGCTTTGTCAACGACCCGCTCCGTGTGAATGTAAAGGCAATCAAATTAAGTGACTTTTATGCACGCGTGACAATCCGGCCGGACGGCAGTCTCAATCTCAAGCATATTGTTCGACAGGATACTCCGTTAGAACCTGTCGAAGCGATCGCCGATGCATCCCCTGCGGATACGCAACCAAATGAACCCTCACAACCAGCATCCGTTCGCATTGATAGCATTTCTTTGCAACAAGGCAGTGTTCATTTCAACGACCGTTTTATTAAGCCGAATTACTCCGCCAGGTTATCCGCGTTGTCAGGCCAGATTGGCCCCTTGCAAACCGGCAAAATCGGGAAAATCGACATACGGGGCATGGTGGGAAAAACCTCACCGTTGAAAATCAGCGGCTCGATCGATCCATTCGGTACGGAATTGCAGATGGATATCATGGCGCAAGTTAAAGATATTGATTTGCCGCCTTTCAGCCCTTATTCGGGGAAATTTATCGGTTATGCGATTGAAAAAGGCAAATTGTCAGCCGATGTTAACTACCAAGTCGAGAATGGCGCTTTATCAGCCGACAACAAAATATTTCTGGATCAATTCACGCTCGGTGAAAAAATTGATCGCGAGGATGCCGTCTCTCTACCGCTCGACCTGGCAATTACCCTGCTTAAAAACCGCCGCGGTGAAATTGACATACACTTGCCGCTCAAAGGATCGATTAATGATCCCGAATTTAACCTTGGCGACATTATTTTCCAGGCATTCGTAAATCTGATCACTAAAGCAATTACTTCTCCTTTTACATTACTGGGCGCAGCATTTGAAGGTGGCGAAGAATTATCTGAAATTACCTTCACTCCGGGTTTTGCGACTATCGAAGACGAATCCCTACAACGTCTGCAAACCTTGGCCGAAATTTTAAATGACCGTCCGTCTCTGGAATTGGAAATTTCTGGTCACGTTGACCCTGCCGCGGATCATGAGGGATTGAAACTCGCCATGCTGCAAAACAAGGTAAAAGCGCAGAAATTAGCCGAGGATGTCAAGAAAGGAATTACCAGCGCTACTCTTGCGGATGTGACCTTTGCTCCGGAAGAATATAGCGAATACCTTGAGATGGCCTATAAGAAAGAAACTTTCGAAAAACCCACCAATCTTATCGGGCTAACTAAAAGCATTCCTGATGCCGAAATGGAGCAACTCATGCTTGAGCATACCGAGATACATGATAATGATTTGGAGGTGCTGGCAGAAAACCGCGCCAATGCGGCGCGCAACTGGCTGATCGAGAATGGCGGGGTGGCCAGCGATCGGATATTTGTCATCAGTCATGAAGCAAAAGTAGATGACCAAAAGGCAGGTAGTCGGGTTGAGTTTTCATTGAAGTGAAAGCGGCCTAAATTGTATTCGTTCCGATCTAAGCTGCCCACTTCCTTCCATGGCTGGCGTAATCCAGTATCCGATAAAACACGTCATCGCATTTTTCGCGGAATAGCACACGATCGTAACTTTCCGGCAGGTTGTTATCCAGCACTTGTTCAACGGTGGAACGGACAACCCGTTGGGTTTGCGTATCCTTGTGCCAATCCTGCACCAGCACCGTGGGATGTTCTTGCAGCAAACGATGCAACAGGGATTTGGCCGCCAGCTTGACTTTCTGCGTTTCGTCCTGCGTCATCCGTTCTTTTTTCAGTAAATCGAACAACTCCAGCTCATCCTCAGTCAGCCCTTCACGAATATGACGCTCATCTTCCGTGCGCAAATCTTCGGTGAATTTCATTAATTCTTCGTAGTAATTTTCGGTCGATGAACCGCCGCTGTTGTAAGTTTCGATAATCTGCTGCAAGCGTTGCGCAAAATCGGTGCGCGTTGCATTTTGTTGCAGCATTAATTCCAGTTTATGTTGCAGAAAAGCGCGCAAATCGGCAATTTCGATATGCTTGTAAGTTGCCTGTTTGAATTCCTCGCGCAATTTGTCGAAATTGATTCTGCTCAGATCCCAGGTTCTGCCTTTTTGAACAATCTGATATTCCGACTCATTCTGCCGCGTCTTGAGCGTATCCGTGCTATCCACCACCACGCTTTCATCCAGCAACTCGGCAATCTTCCGGCTGATGGCATCGATATCCTTTTGCTCGATGAGGCTGTCGATCACTCCGCGCAAGTATTGAAATGCTGCGACTGCCCGGATTCTGTCGCGGTTATACTGCCCCATGATTTCCGGTTTGCATGCCTCGTACAGCGACGAAATGGCATTCTCGTACACATTGAACGCCTTGCGCCATTCATCGTTGGTCAGCAACGCATCGGCAAATTGATTGAATTTCGCAATGTTCTTGAACACATCGTCACCGTCCAGCACTTCGTCCAGCGCCACTTTCTTCTCGTGGCAGAACGCAAGACCCTGTGTAATCGCATCATCCAGCAGCCGGAACAATTCGGCTTTCTCCTTGACCGGCGGTTCATCTTGCTCGTTCTGCCCCTGCGCGTAATCACGCAACGCCAGTTTCATGTTGCGGAACACATTGTAGTAATCCACAATCTCGCCATTGCGTTTTTCCACCTGGTTGATTTTCCACGAAGTTACACGATTGGCACGAGCGATGGTCTGCATCAAGGTATGTCCTTTCATCGGCTTGTCGAGATACAGGGTCGAAACCGTAGGCGCATCAAAACCGGTCAGCCACATCGCGCAGACAAACACCAGTTGCAGCGGGTGCTCCGGGTCTTTGAAGTTGTATTCGATATCGTGGCCGTGTGGGTCGAGCTGGTTCATGCGTTCGCGATGCGGTTTGAAGTTGAGTCCCTGCCCCGCGAATTTCCTTTCTTCATCCGCGTCCTCGCTGACAATCACTGCCATTTCCACCGACCGCATGTAATCGACCTGCTGTTTTAATCGCCGCTTCTCGATATCACTGGCGGATTTTGCGATCGTGCCGAGCAGGCTTTTGATCTGCTCCTTCCACAGCCGCTGCACCTTATCGTACATTTTCACCGCGGTGAATTTATCCACCGACACCACCATGCCCTTGCCCAAGTAGCCGCGCCGGGGAAAGTGATACACCATATCCTGCGCAATGACCTCCAGCCGGGCATCGCGCTTGATCACTTCGATTTCCTTGGAGAAACGGTTTTCCAGCTTGACCTGCTGCGCTTCATCCAGATTTTCGTCTTCCAGGATCTGGTAAAACTCCTCGCTTAAATCCTCGTTTTGGATCAGCACTTCCGGCACCCGCTTCTGGTAAAACAGCGGCACCGTCGCACCGTCATCCATTGATTGCTGGAAATTGTATTCCGACACATAATCGCCGAACCATGCGTTGGTCTTGCGCTCGCGCCCGAGCAGCGGCGTGCCGGTAAAGGCAAGGTATTGTGCATTGGGCAAGCCTTTGCGCATGTTTTCCGCCAGCGATTTGTATTGCGTTCGGTGCGCCTCATCGACAATGACGATAATATCGTCACGCGCCGACAATTCCGGGTATTCCTGTCCTTGCGGCCAGCGGAATTTCTGGATCAGCGTGAATATCACACGCTTGTTCTGCCCGAGAAATTTGCGCATTTCCTCGCCGTTTTTGGGCTGAGCGGCCTCGGCCTTGCCCACCGTTCCGGTATGCAGGAAGTTGCGGTAAATCTGTCCATCCAGATCGGCACGATCGGTGATTACCACGAACGTAAAATTCCCGGTCTGCTTGCGGAAGATTTTGCGCGCATAAAATATCATCGAAAAACTCTTGCCTGATCCCTGCGTATGCCAGAACACGCCGAGCTTACCGGCCCGTTCTTCACGCCGGAGGAAAGCGCCATACGCGCGGTTTACGCCGATGAACTGGTGATTCTGCGCAATGATCTTGGAATGATTCTGATAGTAAAGAATGAAATTTTCCAGGTAATCCAATAGCCGGTGCGGTGGCAGCAAACCCGCGATGACGCCCTCCAGACTGGTGCCTTGTTCGCGTATCCGGCTACGGTCGATTTTTTCCTTTTCATCATCGGCGCGCAACCAGTTGAAAAAATGCTCCCACTGCGCGGTGATGCTGCCCACCTTGGTTTCGATCGCATTGGACAGCACGCAAAAAGCATTGGTCAGAAAAAGCTGCGGAATTTCTGCCTGGTACGTGGTCAGATTGTCGTCAAACGCGCTGCGCAGTTTCACATTCGAGTTTTTCAGTTCGATGAACACCAGCGGAATCCCGTTCACGTACAGCAACACATCAGGACGGCGGAAACCGCGCTCGCCTTTGACCCAGAGCTGCGTCACGGCCAAATAACGATTGTTTTCCGGCGCATTGAAATCCAGGAGATACACGCGCTGCTGCTGACGCCGCCCGGTATCGTCGTCAAATTCAACCGGAATGCCGTCGCGCAGCAAACCATAGATTTCCCGGTTGGCGGCGAGCAATGTCATCGCTTGCCGCCGTTCGCTCAACTGCTCCAGAGCGCTCTCAATCGCGACGGGTGGAATATCCGGATTCAAACGGAGCGCGGCTTCCCGCACCCGGTCAACCAAGATTACATCGCGTTTGCTGGCGCGGTTGGAACCGTCGTTCAAATCCTCCGCGCTTTCCGTGTAGCAATCGATCGCGTCGAAGCCGTGCAGATGCTGCAGCTTTTGCACCAGCGCTTGCTCGATCTGATCTTCGGAAATAAAATTAGGCATGCAGTTTTCTATCCGGATTTGTTTTGCTTTAAGAGCACCTCTGAAAATCCATATTTCGTCACAAAACGTTGTTGTTCACAAAAAATGTTTCCTTACATATCAATTATATGCTGCGTCAACATTTTTTGTTCTCGCCTCATTCTGTTTAAAACTCTGAATTTTTAGAGGTGCCCTTAACTTAATCACCGCCCAAGTTAAGGGAAACCGATTTCCTTTAACTTGGGTGTTAAATAAGTTAAGGGAAATGGATTTTCCTTAACTAACGAACAAAGTTAGGTAACGATCAAACGTATACACTCTTCCCTTTTGCTGTCCGGTAATTTCCTGCAACAGCCCTAATTGTTCGAAATCCCGGATCAAGGCATTCGCCGTTGGCGAACTCACGGGCAGATTTCGTTCAATGTCAGCCGCTGTCACAATGGGCTTACGATACAATAAATTCAACAACTGCCGCGCATTGGCAGAGCGTTTGCCCAATGTCAACACAGCAAGTTCCACTTCGGTGCGCAGCGCCAATACCTGCCGGAATACGTCGCGTCCCTTGGTGGCGGTTTCGGCCACGCCTTGCAGAAAGAAACGCACCCAGTGAATCAGGTCGTTCGATACCCGTACACCCATCAGCGCATCATAATAACTCGCCCGGTTGCGTTCGAAAAAATCCGACAAATACAACGAAGGTTTCTCCAATAAGCCATGGCTAACCAGATACAAAGGAATCAGCAAACGGCCAATACGGCCGTTGCCGTCCAGAAACGGATGAATGGTTTCAAACTGATAATGACTGATCGCCACGCGGATCAAGTGCGGTACCACAATTTCCTCATTGTGCCAGAACGCTTCCAGATCGCTCATCAGGTCAGGCACGCCATCCGGATGGGAAGGAATAAACGCGGCATCCGTCAGGCTGGAGCCGCCGATCCAGTTCTGGCTGGTGCGAAACTCGCCGGGTAGCTTATGCTCGCCGCGCACCCCATGCATCAGGATTTCATGCGTTTGTTTCAGCAGCCAGTTCGACAGCGGTAACTGCTTTAATTCAGCAACCGCGCTATTCACCGCATCGATGTAATTGCGCACCTCGCGCCAGTCATTGCGTTTTTCCGGTTGAATCTGATCTTCCGACATCAACGCCTCGTCGATACCGGTCTGCGTGCCTTCAATGCGGCTGGAAGTCTGCGCCTCCTTCACCACGTGCATTTCAATGAACAGGTCGATGTCCGGCACGATCAAAGAAAAAGCGTTCAACTCCCCGAGCGCCCGGTTGGCCGCTTCCAGCAGGGTATTGATGGTCGCATCTTCCCAGACCCACTCATGATTCACCGGTACCGGCTCAAAGCTCTTATACTGATAGCGCTGCTGCCAAGTGCCGGCTGTAAAGGTTTCAAATTTCATTGATGCTTCTCCATGTCGGGCGGAAACCGGATGCCAAAATGTTCGATGGAAAGTTTACGGAAGAAGGAGCATAGCCAATCCATCCAATCTGTGCTAAATTCTGCCCAGTCTGACCAGAATAATGGGGGAGTATCATGCCTAAAGAATGGCAACTGCAAGAAGCGAAAAGCAATTTCAGCCAACTGATCAAACAAGCAGCCAGCGGCGATGCCCAAACGGTCACCGTGCACGGCAAACCGGCGGCGGTGGTGGTTTCGGCGCAAGAATACGCCCGCCTCACCCGCCGTGAAGGCAAACTCTCCGACGCGCTGCTGCAACCCGGTCTCGCTGCGGATGATCTGGATATTTCCCGCAGCCGTGACACCGGACGCGCCATCGTGCTATGAGCTGGCTGCTCGATACCTGCGCGCTGTCCGAGTATGTCCGGAGAGCCCCTGCGCCGGAAGTCATCCGCTGGCTGGACGAGCAGGATGAATCCAGCTTGTTTATCAGCGTCATCAGCCTGGGAGAAATCGAGAAAGGCATCCTCAAATTGCGCGCCTCCGATCCGCGCCGCAGCCAGAAGCTCACCGCCTGGCTGGGTAAGGTGGAGCAGCGTTTCGCGAGGTGCATCCTGCCGCTCGATACCGCCGCGCTGCATGTCTGGGCGCAAATCGCCGCGACTGCCGAACTGGCCGGGCAACCGCTGCCGGTGATGGATGGCCTGCTCATGGCCATCGCCCAATGCCACGGCCTCACCATCGTTACCCGCAACGTGCAGGACTTCACGCTGTACCCGCAAGTATTCAACCCTTGGGCGCTGTAGATCAAACACACTGATGGCTTCAATTGACATGCGCAGATTCCTCCATGCCGGGCGGGAATTGGATGTCGAGATGCTCGACGGAGAGTTTGCCGGAGATGAGGCGGGGGAGAAGCAAATCCCTTGTACTTCGCAAGATCATCGTCTGTTGCAAGATATTTTCCATCTGAACAAATATTGGATTCACGAGCGCATGATATTTGAGCACGATACTTTTATTTGGACGAAGAATTTTCAGAGAAGAAAACTTGCCTTTACTCAAATTAGTCATGGTCGCGCCTGTTGCACCAAACATTTGAATTGCCTCTCTCAAGTTTCTAAGTGTAAAAAATGCCCATTCCAGGTCAGACAGATTTCTTACGACCACACTATTTATCTGTTGATTGGTCTGGCATTCACTGGTCGTGATCGAAACAATTCCACCAGTCCCAATGCAACTCACACAAATGCTGCCTCTGGGAATGGTTTGCGATGGCTGTGAATCAAGTCCATTTTGAGAGAGCCTTTCCTCAGTCTCTACAATAAAAATGTTTCCGTGCATGTCAGGTGTTTTGACAAAGGTATAAGGGCCCCCAAAATATCGAGGATTGTCTGTAGAGGGTGTTTTTCCCGTGACAATTTTGCCAATTGAGTCAACTCTATCAATTTCCCATCCTTCAGGTATTCCTTTAACATTTTTCACGTTTTCATGCCCGGGAAAGCGCAGGCGCACAAACCATTCTCGGTAGATTTCCTCGGCCATCTTTTCCAGCAACGCGATGCGCCGCTGATTATTTTCGATCAAATCATCATACGCTGAGATAGTCGCTACGATTTTTTTCTGAACAGCCAGCGGTGGACATATAACTTGAAGTTTTTTGAGTATGCCAAGATTGATGTGAGGGACACCAGATTGTAGTGCATGGTTTTCTATGTATGCAACTGTACTCGGTAATCGAAAGTAGTTGTACAAATAGAGTGAATCAGCTCGGTTGGCATCAACCGTCATCTTCATCTGGCTTTGCGAGATCAGGAATCTAGAGTAGGGTGAGTTCTTCGGCAACAAACCAATCTGACCTAAAGTACCTCTCTGCGTGAAAACTAGATCACCTGGATGAGCGCAATTCAGATGATGAGCATCGGCTTTATTCTCTGTGACGAAAACCAGATCTTCAAACGAAAACTTTGCATTTTTCGGAAGATTGCTTCCGCGAATCACTGGAACGCCTGAAGCCACATAATCACGAGATACAAGATCTGAACCAAACGGCCCGCCAGCAATAGCTCCCTTTATGTCAACTGCTAGCGTTAATAATTTTACTATCGGCCATTTGTTGGTGACGTTCATTCTTCTCCCGCCACCTGACGGGTGTTATGAGCAATCACCGCCTCTAACTCTCGTGCCACACTATTCAGGCTCGATAATTCTTCGTTCATCGCCAACAATTCTTCAATGAACTCTTCCTCACTTTTCCCATCCTCCTCAATCACCACGCCAACATAACGCCCCGGATTCAGCGAATAATCCTGTTCTTTGACTTCCTCTGGCGTGGCCAGTTTACACAGGCCGGTGACGTCCTCAAAGGCCGCGTTGGGAAAACGCTCTTGCAGCCAGTGGATATGCTGAAAGTACAGTTCCGCGTTTTTCACATCCTGGTGCAGTTCTTCCAGCGCGGATTTGAGCGCTTTGGTTCTACGATCAGTTGAGGTGCGCTTGCCTTCCTGCTGCGCCTGCCCGGTTTGCTGTTTTTCGTGCTGCCGCACGGTCTTGTCGAGGCGCTTCAACCCTTCGTGGAGTGCGGAGAAGAAAGGATCGAATGCATGGCGCAACTGGTGTTGCGCTTGGTTTTTCTTGTCGATTTCTGTCGCAATTGCATGTTCTGTGCGGTATTGCGCGTAATGGGTCTGTAACTTTTCCAATTCCCTCCAGTGCTGTAACAGTTCTTCCACCGCTTGTTTGCCACCTGCATCGTCCAGCACGTCGAGCAGTTGCGCGCACACGGGTTCGATCTTTTCGTTGTTTTCGATCAGGCGCTCCATACCGGCAGCAAAATAGCGCTCGATGAGCCGGATGAATTTTTCGCGCTGGCCTTTGTGCAGGTGGCTGATGACGGCGATGTTCTGGATGTGTTCTTCGCTGAATTCGCGGTGGGCGCGGTCGATCTGGGTGAAAATGTTGCGCGCGTCGATGAACAAAATTCTGTCGTCGTTCTTGGCTTTGTCGAAAAACCAGAGCGTCGCTGGCAGCGTGACGGTGTAGAACATGTTCGACGGCAGCGTCAGCATGGCGTAGATCAGATTCTGTTCGATCAGTGTTTTGCGGATGTCGGCTTCGGAGTGGCGCGCATCTGAGGCGGAATTCGCCATGACCAATGCGGCGCGGCCTTGCGGTTTGAGCGAGGTGGCGAACAGGCTAATCCACAGGTAATTGCCATTCGGCACGGTTTCCTTGCCTGCGTCGGCTTTCTTCACTTTCGATTTGTTGCGCGGGATACCGTAGGTGTTGAAACGCCGGTCTTTCTCCACGCTGGAAAGGCTCACGTCGTCGACGTTGAACGGCGGATTGGCGAGCACGTAATCGAATTACTCGAAGCTGTCATACGGGTCTTCGTAATAGGTGTTGGCCTGCTTGATTTCGCCGCGCAGGCCGCTGACCGCAAGGTTCATTTTGGCGAGCTTAACGGTATCCTGGGTTTTTTCCTGGCCGCACACATACACGCCGCTCTCCGCGCCTTTCAGTTCATTGCGGTGCGCTGCGATGAACTGGGCGGATTGCACGAACATGCCGCCGGAGCCGCAGGCGGGGTCGAACACTTTGCCGCCGTGCGGTTCGATGATCTCGACCATCAGACGCACCACCGAACGCGGGGTAAAGAACTCGCCGCCTTTCTGGCCTTCGCTGCGGGCAAATTCGGACAGGAAGTATTCGTAAATCTGCCCGAATAGGTCGCCGGTCGCGTTGGAGGGAATATCCGCGAAGGTTCTCAGCAATTGTTGCGGGATGGTTTTGTCGGTGCGCGTCAGCGCGGCGTATTCATCCTTCGGCAGCACGCCTTCGAGTTCCGGCTTGTATTCCTCGATGGCCTTCATCGCCTCCTTGAGCGCCTTGGCGATGTCCTTTTGTTCCGGCAGATTCAGCAGATAGTCGTAGCGGGTATGGTCGGGCAGGTAAAAACCACATTGCTCGATGGCGATTTCAGAAACCGGTTTCTCGCGCCGGGTGCCCTGCAACTTCTGATATTCCGCGAGAATGGCTTGCTCGTGGCGGCGGTAGTTATTGTCGGCAAATTTGAGAAAGATCAGTCCTAATACCGGTGTCGCATATTCGCTCGACTTCAGATCGGAATTGGCGCGCAGTTTATCAGCCGCACTCCACAGATCGGCTTCGAGTTTTTTCAGTTGTTCTTTATTCATGCATTCCCGGAACGGATGGCGTTTTTCTTCGGTCGTATGGCTTTATTCTTAGCGAATCGGTTATAGTAAACTATTCATTCGTTGCAAACCAAAAAAATCATACCGATGAAAACCATGAAATCCAAGATGCTACAACAATTGTCCGTATTTTCCAGACAACTGGCATGGGTGCTCGCGTTGGGCCTTTTGATCAACGCGCAGGCGCATTCTGATGCTGATGAATCATTGAATATTAGACCAGACGAAGTCCCTGATGTCTGCAATGCGGAACTTGCGCAAATCAGGGTAACCGTTAATGGTCTAGCACCAGGTGGTATTCTAAACGTTGAGTTGTACGATGACCCGGAGCACTTTCTGTTTAAAAAAGGGCGCGTACGCAAAGTTCGCACTGCGGCGGCAGAAGGGCCGCAGGAAGTCTGTATCAATCTGGAACAACCGGGCATCTACGCAGTGGCGGCTTATCATGATCTGGATGGAAACCGTAAATTAAGAAAGCGGTGGAATATGTTACCGCGCGAACCGTTTGGCTTATCGAACAATCCTGAACAGCACGTCGGTTTTCCGAAATTTAGCGATTCTGCTTTCACTACCAACAGCTTGGGTGCGGATATCGTGATCGACCTGAAGCAACCCTGATCGATCGAGCCATGCGCATGCTGCTAAACCTGTTCATTTTTATTGCGGCAGCTTATCTCGCGCTGGTTTTGTTGATCTATCTGAGTCAATCCCGTTTGGTGTATTTTCCCGATAAGCAACTCAGCAATACGCCCGGAATGTTCGGCCTGGATTATTCTTCAGTGAGCATTGCCACTGATGATGGTGAAACACTGCATGGATGGTGGGTACCTGTGCCGGATGCCAAAGGCACGGTGCTGTTTTTTCACGGCAACGCCGGAAATATTTCACATCGCATCAATTATCTGACCATGTTCAAGCGGTTGGGCTATAACACCTTGTTGTTTGACTACCGGGGTTATGGCCAGAGTAGCGGCACACCGTCGGAATCCGGCACTTATCTGGATGCGCAGGCCGTCTGGCGGCACTTGATCGAAACGCAAATGATTGCGCCTGAGCAGATTGCATTGTTTGGCGAATCGCTCGGCGGCCCAATCGCAGCCTGGCTGGCTGCCCGCGAAAAACCCGGCCTGCTGGCATTGGCTTCGACGTTTACTTCGGTTCCCGATCTGGCCACACAAATTTATCCGTTTCTGCCGGTACACTGGATCAGCCGTTTTGAGTACAACACGCTTGAATCACTACATTCGGTAACTTGCCCAGTTTTTATCGCACACAGCCCGCAGGATGAAATCGTCCCGTTTCAGCATGGCCAGAGGTTGTTTCACGAAGCTTCCGATCCGAAACACTTTTTAACCCTGCAAGGCGGTCACAACAACGGTTTTGTTTTTATGCAGCCTGAATGGCAAAAAGCTCTCGGAACATTTATGGATCAGCATCTAAACTCCCCATTGAAATTTTCAAGGTAGCTTACCGATGACCCGTGAGTCACAAATTTTTGATGATGATCAAGCCATTTTTGATCTGGCAGTGCGCGTCGGGGAGGCCCTTACGCAGCGGGGGTGGACGCTGGTAACGGCTGAATCCTGCACCGGCGGCTGGGTAGGTCAAGCGATAACCGCTGTGGCAGGCAGTTCAGGCTGGTATGAACGGGGGTTTATCACGTATAGCAACCAATCTAAATGCGAAATGCTGGGCGTGCAACAGACTACCCTAGATCAATTTGGCGCTGTTTCTCCGCAAACTGCGCAGGAAATGGTCATCGGAGCACTTAATCGAAGCCATGCGCAAATAAGCTTATCCATTACCGGAATTGCCGGACCCGATGGTGGGACAGCAACAAAACCGGTGGGAATGGTGTGTTTTGCCTGGGCGAATAAAGACGGCATGGTGCAGCAACAAACTTATCACTTCAAAGGCGACCGTCAAACCATCAGGTATTTGGCGGTGGAAACTGCATTGCGCGGGATTCTGAGTTTATTGGACAATGCAATTGCTGTAGGATGATGCTAACCGATGAAATTATTGGATAATCACAAAATTGGCTGCGGTTAGCACAGGCGTCGGTAATGTCAAAAATTCTATGTCAGAGGAAGGCCAAATAAGATCTTCTTCATGTGTTGTTTGAAGAAACAGAAACTTGTTATAGGTATTCGATAGGTTTTTTCCTCCATTTGCTTGATAACTATAAATATCAAGTTTAGTGCGGCATCTGAATTGGGGAAGCTATTGACACGAGAGCATTCGATGGGACAACAAGAAACCCAGAAAATGGTACTCCCGGGTTTCTTGTTGTGAGAATGACTATTACAGTTTCGCCAGCACTTCCGCAACCGTTTGTCCCATCAATGACGGTGTCGGGCAGATGGTGACACCGAGTTCTTTCAATATCGCAACTTTTTCTGCGGCGCTTTCTCCGGCGGAGGAGATGATCGCTCCGGCGTGCCCCATGCGCCGCCCTTCCGGTGCGGTCAAGCCAGCAATGTAAGCGACCAGTGGCTTGGTCATATTTTCCTTGGCGAATTTACCCGCTTCGACTTCCTGCGGGCCGCCGATTTCACCGATCATCAGCGCAACTTTGGTTTCAGGGTCTTGTTCCAGTCGTTCCAGAATATCGCGGTGCGAGCTGCCGGGAATCGGGTCACCACCGATGCCGACCGAGGTGGAAATGCCGATACCGAGCAAACGCATCTGGTCGGCAGCTTCATAACCCAAGGTACCGGAGCGGCCAACCACACCGATATTGCCGCGAACATAAATATGGCCTGGCATGATGCCAAGCATGGCGCGGCCTGGGCTGATGGTGCCGGCGCAATTCGGGCCGGTCAGCAGCATGCGCTCTGCTTTTGGAAAGCGGCGCAGGAAATTCTTGACCGTCATCATGTCTTGCGTCGGAATACCGTCGGTGATCGAGACACAGTATTTGATTCCAGCATCGGCGGCTTCCATGATCGAATCTGCAGCGAAGGCCGGCGGCACGAAGACAATGCTGGCCTCTGCGCCAGCTTGCTTGACCGCTTCCTTAACCGTGTTGAATACCGGCAACCCTAGGTGTGTTTGTCCGCCTTTTCCGGGCGTGACACCGCCAACCACGTTGGAACCGTAGTCAATCATTTCCTGTGCGTGAAAGGTGCCGATTCTTCCGGTAAAGCCTTGCACAATAATTTTTGTTTTTTCGTTGATTAATATGGCCACTTTGTACTCCTAGGCTTTTTGTGCGACGACTTCGTTGCGGGCGCGAACCACTTTTTCCGCGGCCTCCGCTAACGTATCGGCGGTGATAATGGGCAGGCCGCTGTTCTTGATGATGCTGCGACCTTCCTCGACGTTAGTCCCCGACAGACGAACCACCAACGGGATTTTCATATCGATGTTCTTGACAGCCTGCACCACGCCTTCCGCAATCCAGTCACAGCGGTTGATACCGGCGAAAATATTCACCAGCATCGCTTTAACGTTGGCATCGGCGAGTACCAGACGGAACGCTTTTTCAGTACGCTCGGCGGATGCACCGCCACCGACGTCGAGAAAATTGGCAGGCTCGCCGCCTGCCAGCTTGATCATATCCATCGTCGCCATCGCCAGGCCTGCGCCATTGATCATGCAACCGATGTCACCATCCAGTCCGACATAACTTAAACCGGCCTCGGCGGCGGCGACTTCGCGACTGTCCACTTGCGTATTGTCACGCAGTTCAGCGATCTTATGACGGCGGAACAATGCATTTTCGTCAAATACCATTTTGGCGTCGATTGCCACGATTTCGTTATTGGCGGTTATGGCTAGCGGGTTGATTTCCAGGGTATTAGCGTCGAGATCCCGCAATGCGCGGTAACAGCCTTTGATGGTTTTCACCGCGTGATTCAGTTGCGCCGGGTCGATACCTAAACCAAACGCCATTTTTCGCGCTTGAAAATCCTGCAACCCGACGGCGGGTTCAATATAAATCTTAATGATCGCCTCTGGATTGGTCTCTGCCAGCTTCTCGATTTCCATCCCGCCTTCGGCAGCACCGATCATGATGATGCGCTCACTAGCGCGGTCGACCATGAAAGATAGATACATCTCCTTGCTGATACTGGTTCCGGCTTCAACGTAGATCCTGGAACAAATTTTTCCAGCCGGACCGGTTTGATGCGTCACCAATTTTTTGCCGATTAACTCCTCGGCGGCTTGTTCGACTTCCGCATGCGTTCTGCACACCTTAATGCCACCCGCCTTGCCACGTGCACCTGAATGAATTTGTGCCTTAACGACCCATACATCGCCTTCTATTTCTCTGGCTCGTTGCACTGCTTCGACGATGCTGTAGGCGAGACCACCTTCAGCAATCTTGACGCCGTACTGCGCCAGAATTTCTTTTGCTTGATATTCATGAATGTTCAATTCAATTTCCCCACAATCGCAATAACTGCGTTAACTCAATAAGTTCAATTCATTGCATCATAAAAACAAAAGCCGCAATCTGCGGCTTTTAATCATCGACCGTTTTTGGCGGCAATCGCATCCGCGACTTTCACCACATTATTGGCCATTCTTTCGGAAGCCGCATCTATTAAACGACCATCCAATGCTGCAGCGCCCTTACCTTGGGCGGCAGCTTCCTTGAGCGCAGCCAGAATACGTTTGGCTTTTTCAATCTCTCTTTCAGGCGGGGTGAACACATCGTTTGCAAATTCAACCTGTGTCGGATGAATGGCCCATTTACCTTCGCAGCCTAGTGCAGCTGCGCGTTTCGCCGCCAGCACGTAACCATCCGGATCTTTAATGTCGCCAAATGGGCCATCGATAGGGCGCAAGCCATAAGCACGGCAGGCCACGATCATGCGACTGATGGCAAAATGCCACTGGTCACCGGGATAATCCGGGTTCAAGCCGCCGATGTTGGTGGTTCTGGCACGGTTGCTAGCGGCGTAATCAGCCACGCCAAAATGCAAGGCTTCCAATCGCCCCACTGTACCGTGACGCGCAATATCTTCCACATTGGCCATACCCAGAGCGGTTTCGATCAATGCTTCCAGACCAATGCGGTTGGTCAGACCTTGTTGCTTTTCAAGCTGCGTCACCATGGCTTCCACCATGTAGACATCCGCATAAACGCCCGCTTTCGGGATCAACAGCGTATCAATCTTACTTCCGGCCTGTTCAACCAAGTCCACTACATCTCGCACCATGTATTGCGTATCAAGACCGTTGATGCGCACGGAAACTGTGATGCCATGACCTTTCCAATCCAAATCATTAAGCGCCTGAATAACATTTTTACGCGCTTGGACTTTGTCGTCGGGAGCGACTGCATCTTCCAAATCGAGAAAAACAAAGTCTACACCGCTATTCAATGCCTTCTCAAACATCCCTGGGTTGGAGCCCGGTACGGCCAATTCACAGCGTTGTACTCGCTGCACGGTGGTTTCATAAAGCGTGTGACTCATTTTTCCTCCAGAATTAATAAATTTTTAAGTAATCAATAGGGCTAACAACGAACATGCCGGATGGATTATGGTTTATTGTGTACCATTTCACCTGATCTGCCCTCAAAAGCAAGCATGGAATAAAGCATTCTGTGTTTCGTGGATTAGCAACGCAGGTAATCTTGATGAGGTGAACGGTTAGAATATATGGTTTTGGTTTTTTGTTTTAAAGGCTAATTATTCAGCGAATTATATCTTCTCTATGAGAATTTATCTACTGACAGCCTTTCCCCATGTGAAATGCGTCTGAGCAAAAGGATTCTGAATCGGGCATTATGCGGGCTAAATTGATCGATAGGGTGCAGCAAAAGCTACCGGTCATTAAGCGTCACAATGCTAAAATGACCCAGTGAAAGTCTATCCATAAAACCATAACCACCCTGATTTTTTCTAATGCTTGTTTTAGGAATTGAAACTTCTTGTGACGAAACCGGAATCGCACTTTTTGACACCAAGCGCGGTCTGCTGAGTCACGCATTGTATTCTCAGATAGAAATGCATAGCGAATATGGCGGCGTGGTGCCCGAACTGGCATCACGCGATCATATCCGGCGCGTGTTGCCCTTGATTAAACAAACATTAGCAGCCGCGAAATGTGACTTGCACCAAATCAATGCCATAGCGTATACGCAGGGTCCCGGTTTGGCCGGCGCGCTTCTGGTCGGTGCCAGTATTGGCGCAGCAATGAGTTTTTCGTTGAAGATTCCTGCTCTGGGCATTCATCATCTTGAAGGACACTTACTGTCTCCGTTATTATCTACGCCAGCACCAGACTTTCCATTCATTGCTTTGCTGGTATCGGGAGGGCATACGCAATTGATGCAAGTGGATGCAGTTGGCCACTATAGGCTGCTGGGCGAGACTGTAGACGACGCTGCCGGTGAAGCATTTGATAAAACAGCTAAATTACTGGGATTGGGTTATCCGGGTGGCGCGGCTTTATCCAAACTCGCGCGGCGAGGTCGCCCAGGACAATTTAAACTTCCGCGACCAATGCTGAATAGCGGGGATCTCAATTTTAGTTTCAGTGGGCTAAAGACTGCAGTGCTGACTTTAGTCAACAAACAGGAAAGTACCGACCAAATCCGTGCGGATATTGCTTTGGCATTTCAAGATGCGGCGGTGGAGGTATTGACGGAAAAATCATTGGCCGCTTTATCGCAATCAAGGTTAACACGACTGGTAGTGGCCGGAGGTGTCGGCGCCAACGAGCAATTGCGCGAAAGTCTCAACCATAAAGCGGCCTTAAAAGGCGCGATGGTTTTTTATCCAGAACTTGAATTTTGTACTGACAATGGTGCCATGATCGCATTTGCCGGTGCCATGCGACTCCAGTCGATGCCGGAAAAGAATTGGCAACCAGCCAGCAGTTTCACCGTCAAGGCACGCTGGGACCTAGAAATGCTTGAGAAGCCGGAAGCTGATTAGGTGCCGGGAGATTTTTTCTCACCAATGCGCCCTTCCTTGCCAGCAAGTAAATTAACGATATTCGACTGATGCCGCCAAATCAATACCAGCGACATCAACAACACAGCCAATGTACTGCCTTCAAAGCCAAGTATGGCACCGGCATATACTGGCGCCAACGCGGCGGCAACCAAAGCCGACAACGATGATATGCGCCAGATCAGTACAACCAGTATCCAAGTTCCGATGGCCATCAGACCTATCCACAAGTTCAGGCCCAGCAGCACTCCCACTGCAGTTGCCACACCTTTGCCACCCTGAAAACGTAAAAATACCGGAAATACATGCCCAAGAAACACCGCCAAGGCAACCACAGCCACTGTTTCGTTTCCCAATTCCCAGGTCGTAGCGTACGTTTGCGCCAGAATTACTGCAACCCAGCCTTTTCCTGCATCGCCCAGCAAGGTTAAAACTGCTGCTGCTTTCTTGCCGCTGCGCAAGACATTGGTTGCACCCGGATTTTTTGAGCCGTACGTGCGCGGGTCGGGTAATTTAAAAATCCAACTGGATATCACGGCAAAGGAAACCGATCCCAGCAAATAAGCCAGTAAAGCAAATACCAATAACGTCATGTGATCAGCACCACCCAGACAAAATAGAATAGAATCGCGTATTGCTCATAACAATGAAGCCTCCGGCACTCCCAGATTAACCCACACATTTTAGCGCCTAATCAACGATGGATATTATTTTTCTGCACGACTTTAAGGCCAAGACCCTGATTGGCATTTATCCCTGGGAGCGGATAGTTCCACAAACTATCCAGATAGACCTGGAAATCGCGTTGCCCACCAGCCGTGCATGTCAATCCGATAACATCCAAGACGCATTGGATTATGCGCTGATCATCGAAAGAATTAACGAAATCCTGACAAAGCACCATTTCTCACTACTAGAAGCATTGGCTGAGCATATCGCGCAAACTATTCTGACGGAATTTCAATCACCGTGGGTTAAAGTTAGCGTTGCCAAACTTGGGATCATACGCGGGGTCAAGAAGCTGGGGGTGCGCATTGAACGGACACCGGATGCTGTATCCGATATCCGGTCGCGCATAGGTCTAGTTAAGAACTAATTGAGGGTTTCTCTGATGGATTCAGTATAATTTCTTGTGATACTGTGGGGTGCATGAAACTTGTATTGGTTCCATGATTCGTTACCAGACTCTACCAATCAGCCTTGGTAGAACTCGACACTAATATCCGACAAGTTTTAATTGCTTGGCTAACAGGTTGAAGGATAAGCGATGAAATATGAATTGCTGGGCGAATATCACGCCTTTATGAAACAAGCTAAGGATGCAGCAGAAAAACGCTTTGCTCTGCTTTACAACCTTTCGACACAAATACGCAACTTAGCCGAAGATCCGACAAAAACAATTGATATGGAGGCGGAAACAATAAAAACTGCGATAGCGGAAGCCAAGGCGGCAGAATTTGAAATGACTGCCGCAATCGGCTGCGTCAATGAAACCGCCAAGCTGTGCGGAGAAAAAGAAATCACGACAGATAGTTTCAGACGTTAACAGCCGTTACAAAAAGTTTTTGAAATAGCTGATGCAAGGCAAAAGAAAAAACGTCTCTGGATGTAAGGTATCTATGACGAATCCATTAAGTTACTACCCCACGCTTCCAATTCATTCAATATCCGCTTAGCATTCTCATCTGCCTTATACGGTTCCCGCAATAACGCAATTTGCGCCGAGAATTCGTCAAAAGTGATGTTTCCACCGCCATTTGCTTGCGTCAGGCGCTGCAAGCGCAACAATTCCCACCGCTCCGCTTCTACTGGCTCTAATGTTTCCGGCCAATTACGGGCGCGATAGCGAAACAACAATTCAGGCAATCGCTTGTCATGAAAATCAAATTGCATTTTTGCCAGCTGTTTCGGTGAAGCTGCCCGTATTTGTACTAGAGATGCTGCATCCGCATTGTTCAGAAAACCATCATACAGGGCCACATCGACGTCACCGGATGACTCAAATGTGCGACTGGTATAAGCAGTAGCCACGCGCTGAAAGAAATCGGGAGTCGCGCATAATGCTTGCCAATGTTGATAACAAGCATCCAGATCGAGTGCGATACGTTCGGCGGCTTCATTATCTAAAGTACTGCGTGGCGCAAGTGCCGGGCATTTGTTGATCTTTATTGATTTGACCGGCAGCCGTTGCATGCCTTCGGGCAGGTCGTCGTTACGGGTAAACAGCAATTGGCTCAGTTCGTCTACATTCAGCTGCAGGAACATTTCCGGGTCATGGCGCAAGTCATACACCAGTATGCTGTTATTATTTCCCGGTTCCATAATCAAGGGCATGGCCAGCGAAGTACAACCGGTTTTAGCCGGATACATGCGCGTCGTGTGCAATACCGGGTTGCGCGTAGTTAGATCAAGTTGTGTCGTGACCTTGCGCTTATCGCGTAGCTGCAACAACCAGTCAAAGAGGCGCGGCTGTTGCGTGCGTATCAGACGCGCCAGGGCAATCGTGGCACGCACGTCGGACAAGGCATCATGCGCGGACTCATGCAGAATACCGTTGGCGGCGACCAGATCCTGCAGTTTGAAACTGGGCTGTCCGTCTTCATGTTGCGGCCAGGTGATACCAGCAGGGCGCAACGCATACGTCATACGTACCAGATCAATAATGTCCCAACGTGAATTACCTTGCTGCCACTCGCGCGCATAGGGATCATAAAAATTGCGATACAGGGTAAAGCGCGTCACTTCATCGTCAAACCGCAGCGAGTTGTAGCCAACGCCACAGGTACCCGGTTGCGCCAATTCAGCGTGGATACGTGCGATGAATTCCGGTTCTGGTAGTCCTTGCGCATCAGCCAGTTGTGGCGTAATGCCAGTAAGCAGGCAAGCTTCCGGATGCGGCAAAAAATCCCGCGCCGGTCTGCAATAGATCATCAGCGGTTCGCCAATTTCATGTAAATCTTCATCGGTGCGCACCCCGGCAAACTGCGCCGGACGATCACGCCGCGGATCGGCACCAAATGTTTCGTAGTCATGCCAATAAAATGTCGTCGTCATGGTCATTTACAGATTTGAAAGCGCTGGCTCAAAACTCGTTTTACAATAAACGCATTGCGCCATTATAGAAATATCTTGCGCAAAACTTTCTCAATCAGACAAAAAGGACACAGTATGGCACGTAAACTCATCAGCTCAGGTTCAACATTTGAAAAGGAAATCGGCTACTCTCGCGCAGTGGTCGAAGGTGATTGGGTGTTGGTATCCGGCACGACCGGCTTTGACTACAGCAAAATGACTATCTCAGATAATTTGCTGGAACAAGCGGAACAATGTTTTCAGAACATCGAATCGGCATTGCAACAAGCCGGTGCAAGCATGAAAGATGTGGTGCGCGTCACGTATGTATTTCCCAAAGCCGAAGACTTCGAGAAATGCTGGCCGGTGATGCGCAAATATCTCGGTGATGTCAGACCATCGGCGATGATGCTGGCGGCCGGTTTGTCCGATCCGCGCATGAAAATTGAAATTCAGGTGACAGCCTACCGCAATACCGGAGCTGAATGATACGGGAATACGATTGGCGATATCTCAAAATTTCCGCTGAGCTATTTCGATCCGAAAGGCGAAGCGCCTTGAGCGGGTGCTGGAGAAGATTGCGGCGCGAAAGGTGAAGCAGATGAACCGGACGAACCCGATGAGCCTTGGGAGGATTGCGGTGAAAAAGGCGAACCTTTCGCTGGCGCTGCTCCAGGGGTACTGGGCTGATTCTGTGGCGATGCTGCCCCTTTTGCAGCGGCGCCTTCTCCAGGTTTATAGATAAATTTCCAATCCTGATAAGTTTTAGCTTCCGAGAACTTGGCATAAACCTCGGGAAATTGGTCTTTTTTTATGGGCCTCTTCTCCGAAAGACTATATACCCCGATGATTCTCTTCCCAATATTAGAGCTCATTCCAGAGCTGGTGCTCGTTGCCGGATTACTGCCGGAAGCTTGCCCAGCAGCGCCCGCCGTTTGATTAGCATTAGGAGCTAAGCCGGGGCTCGCTGCTGCGCTCGGATTGGCAGCGGCATTGGGATTATTTGGGGTTACATTTGGACTTGAAGCTGCACCCATTCCTGAAGTTGTATTTGGATTCGTAGCTGAACTTGGATTTGTCGCCGATCTTTGATTCGACGCTGCGTTGTTTTGTGTTGCTGCCGCACCGGCGGCGGTATTGGCCGGAGTTTCCTCAATCAGACCCCATTCCTCCGAGTTGGTGATCGGGTCCAGATAGATTTTACGTAAATGACGCTGAACGTTTATTGCACGGCCATCTTGCAGCAAGTCTTCCAATTTTTCCGGGTATTGCTTTGTGCCACTATTATGATAAGACATGATGGCTTTGCGGAACTGTTCGCCAATAAACAACAGCTCAGCTTCCTTATCGCGCTGGGATTTGGCTTGCCATACCTGCGCTGCCCCAGCCATGATAACGCCAGCCAAAGCGATAGAAAACAACGCCCAGAGATAGACAAAGCCATTTTCTCGCGGAGACATTCTAGCTCGCTAAAAAATACGACTCAAAAAGAATCGCCTACCATTCTTCATAATAGGTACCGTCCGCTGATTGCCCGGTGTGACCACTATGAACATCATAGACACCTGATTCCATTTCATTCTTGGGCGGCATCACAATCCAGGTTTGATTGTTCTCAGTAAATGGATCTATCGGAACCTTGCGTAAATATTGCTTGTCCACCAACTCCTCCAGATCAATCGGATATTTTCCGGTGTCGGAATAAAACTGATCGATTGCATTTCGCATAATCAAGAGATCTTGCCGCAATACCGCTTCTTTGGCTTTGTCGAGCGAACTGAAATAACGTGGGGCGACAAGGCTCAGTAACGTGGCAACAATGGCCATGACCACCAGCAATTCGATCAAGGTAAATCCCTGGTGTCTCAGATTTGCTGACATGCGGTCACCATTCCCGGTAAGGGACGCCATTCATGCCGATGGCTTCCGAGCGTGAAAAAACATCAAAAACATCATCGCCTTCTTTGGGGCTATCCCAGGGACTTTCATAACTTCGTTTCCCCCAGGTTTCTTCTGCCGGAGTTAACTGTATGCCCATGCCCATAACATCCAATTCTGTGAACATGGGATCTCTGGGCAGACGGCGCAAAAAATAAATAATTTTCTTTTTAGGGTCTTTGATATCCGGCACGCCCATATAGAGTTCTTCAAGCCTGGGAGGATAACCCGATTCATCGACTTTTTTGGCGATGCGTCCCTCGTCGGTAGCCAGCTTGTAGGCATCGATTGCGGTGCGTATCTGGCGCAATGCAACGCGCAGCTCTTGCTCCTTTTCTCGCTTTACCATGAGTTCACGTAACGGCATGGCCGCTGTCGCCAGAATCCCCATAATCGCGAGCACGATCATCAACTCAATTAGTGTAAAACCTTTATGTTTACGAAAGAACGTCAATGAACTCCGCATGAAAATTATTTAAAATTGACAGTTGCAGTTGCAGGCAACATCACATCGATCGACTCTCCGGTCTCTAGATCTTCAGCAGTGGCATTCTGAATATTGATTTCCGTGATGCCAGGGTTGGCCGCAATCACTTTAAATCGTATTTGCGTAGCCAGGCCGGTCGTTTGGTCTCTACCCAGCCTGATAGTGCGCGTACCGGACTTATCCCCGCCATCGAGCGCTTCCAAGACGCTGGATTCGTAATTTAATTGGAGCTCCGTATTGACCATCGGTTTTGCACCGACCAGCCGGACATTGACCGAAAATTCCTTATCCAAGCCAACCGTAGTTGGCGCCTGCATCGTCAATGTAGGCGTCATCGTTGCAGCAGCGGCAAAAGGATTGGGAATATCCGATTCTTCCCGTGTCGCAGCAAAGGCATCCAAGCCTCTTGCAGCAGCTGAACCAGAACCAGCTGGTGCAATTGCCAGGGATTGTGCTGCGGTTTTGTGAATTTTGACTGGCAATTTACCCGCTTCACTAGCGGTACCAAAGTGGTATTCGTTTTCCAAGTTAGATGGTCTGGCAAGATTGCGAATAATACGAGGAGTTATGAGCAACACCACCTCATTTTTTGTTCTGTCAATGTTTTGATTGGATGTCAATCGATCCAATCCTGGAATATTCAGCAATCCAGCAAGACCTGTAACGCTTTTCCTATCCCGATTATCAAGAAGCCCTGCTATAATTTGCGTTTCCCCATCTTTTATAGTAAGCAAAGTTTCGGCATTTCTCGTTCCAACACGGGGAGCGGTTGCTCCTTGCGGACTTTGAATTGTGTCTAACAGAGAACTTACTTCCAAAGTAACTTTTAACGTAATATCGTCATTTAATCCGATACGAGGTTCAACATCAAGCTTGACACCCAAATCGATAAAAGTTGGTGTTGAAGTAACAACGGCTGAAACACCAGCCTGCACATTAGCTGTAAAAAAAGGCTCCTTGGTACCCACATGAATCTTCGCTTTTTCTCGATTATTGACTCGAATTCTGGGGTTGGCCAGGATATCTCCCGATGAGAAATTTTGTAGAAAATCAATCTGAGCTTGCCTAGTCATACCAAAACTTTTGAGGCCATCAAAGCCAAATGAACTAATTAAAGCCGGTGCAGGAGCTACAGCTGCTGCTCCTGCCCAGCTAAATTGCAGTGATTGAGGAAAATTAGGTCCCACTATAAATTTGTTATTCCGAGTAATATCCAGAATCAATACCTCAAGCATGACCTCGGGTTCTGCATAGTCATTTAGACTTACCAAGCGCTCAGTTAAACGGATTGCTTCCAGCGTATCGCGCATGATAAACAGATTAAGCTGTTCGTTAACATAAATGTCTTTAGCCTTGACGATACCTCTAACCATCGCAACCATCTGCTTCACATCGGTATGCGCGATCTGGAAGCTGCGCACTACCAGTTCCTGGTAATCTTTCAACTTGGCTGGTGTATTCGGATAAATCAATAATGAATTATTATTGAGTACCTTGTAAGCCAATTGATTGGTCGTCAAGATTAATTTAAGAATATCTTCGATGGTGTTGTCGCGCACAAAAATAGAAATTTTGCTATCCTGCCGAATATCCTTGTCAAACACAAAATTGATGCCGGCGGTGCGCGACATGATTTCAAATACCGATCTCAAATCAGCATCTTTAAACTCCATCGACACTGATTTTTTAAAGGAGGATTCCAACGCCAAGTCAGTAACTTCAGGTCGCGATAGTCTCGAATTAATTTCTGCGATCAACTGACGCGCATGCAACTGTTGGGGATTCTCTTGCAAAATGGCACGAATCATTGTTTCCGCACCTAACGTATCGTTGCGTGCCAACAATGCTCTTGCGGTATCGATTGCAGCAATATGGCGACGCTCCAGTGCTATCTGCTCGATACCCTCTTTAGCGCGTTCATTAAACGGATAGAGATTTAAGATACGTTGGAATGCTTGTTCGGCACGTTCCAGATCTCCAGATAAGCGTAAGTTCTCAGCATCAAACTGAAGTTTACCAATCACTTCTTCGTATAAGCGTATTGATACCGCTTGAATCTCCTTATTTTCAGGCTCTTCACGTCGAGCTTGTTCTAATTTTGTAAGCCCGCTCTCAAATTGGCCTTGTGTAATCAGCTTTTTTCCGTCATCAAACGCAGTGTTCCGGGTATCGAATGTTCGGTTATTGATCGCACATCCTGCGATAGATATGGACAAAATGATAAGGACAATCGTATTCCAGCTTCTCATCAGAAAGTTCCTGCGATTTGATTGTTGATCGTAAGCGTCTGTTTGATATTGAGCGGCAAATAAGTCACTGTAATGGCATTGTCATTGACCGAGTCCAGCCGGTATGTATCGTTAATTTTTCCGCCAATCTTGGTAATGAGATTCTCTCCGGATTGCGACAGGAAAACCCATGTTTCATTGTCCGCAATCGCTTTACCCGCATATTTAAATTGCAAAGGCGGTGCAGTCGGTACAGGAGGCTCCGAGGTTCTTGCGGCCTGTGCCATTCTGATTGCTTGTTCTTCTTCATGATCGTCGATAACAGTCCGTTTCGGTACCCAGTTCGTAGATGCAAACAACTCACCGGCAACCGGGCTAAATTTCCGTTGCCCGAGCTTACTCACATCCAGTTGCGCAGCGTTCGATTCAGTTTTTTTAGCTCTGTCCTGAGCTGTTCTTCCTGATTGCAGGGTCTCTGGAACATGCAATTCAGGCTCGTCATCAACTTCGACCAAAGCCGCAGCGATCACTGTCCCTACCAGCACCCCTCCAATGATCATTTTCCGTTTTTTTTCCGCTGCATCCATTTTATTATTTATTCATATAAAGATTAATTTCCAGTCGCACTTCAAGCTTATCACTGGCCGTACTCTCACGCTTTATAGCGATCGCCGATATCGCCA
>NZ_JALHQJ010000010.1 GCF_022842015.1 Nitrosomonas sp.
ACCGGAGCGATAGAATTGCCTGCGGGAACAGAGATGGTGATGCCTGGAGACAATGTTTCAGTGACGGTAAATTTGATAGCGCCTATTGCGATGGAAGATGGATTGCGTTTTGCGATCCGAGAAGGTGGTAGAACTGTTGGTGCTGGCGTTGTTGCTAAGATTGTTGAGTGATTGAGAAGGTAAAAAAAATAAGTTCAATATATAGTGTGGTTTGATTATTGAATTTGTTAATTCAGGAACGAGTATATGCAGAATCAAAAAATTAGAATTCGCCTTAAAGCCTTCGATTATCGTTTGATAGATAAATCAGCTATAGAAATTGTTGAAACAGCAAAAAGGACAGGAGCGGTAGTAAAGGGACCGATTCCATTGCCAACCAAAATCGAACGATTTGATGTGCTGCGCTCGCCTCATGTGAACAAGACTTCGCGTGATCAGTTTGAAATTAGAACGCATTTAAGGTTAATGGATATAATAGATCCGACAGATAAGACAGTGGACGCATTGATGAAATTGGACTTGCCTGCTGGTGTCGATGTAGAGATAAAACTGTAAATAAAAATTAATATCTTCTTAAGATTAAGTAATTAAATAAAGAACACTCCTGAAAAGAGAGATAGAATGAGTTTAGGATTAATTGGCCGTAAGATCGGTATGATGCGAATATTCGCGGAGAATGGAGATGCTTTTCCAGTTACAGTAATTGATGTTACAAATAATCGTATAACTCAAATAAAGAAAACATCTTCTGATGGTTATTGTGCTGCTCAGATATCATTTGGTCAGAAAAAGATATCAAGAGTGAATAAATCGACAGCCGGTCATTGTGCTAAAGCTGGTGTGGTGGTTGGGAGCATTGTCAGAGAGTTTAGGGTAAATAATGATTCTATTCTTGATCAATTCCAGAATGGTATGGAGGTTAGGAACGATATATTTAAAGTAGGGCAAAAAGTTGATATATCTGGAGTTACGATAGGAAAGGGCTTTGCAGGGGCAATCAAGTTACACCACTTTTCTTCCAATAGAGCAAGTCATGGCAATTCGAAAGCACATAATAAACCAGGTTCAATTGGTATGGCCCAAGATCCGGGGCGTATTTTTCCAGGTAAGCGTATGGCTGCGCATATGGGTAATGTGAGAAGAACTACACAAAATATTGAAATATTAAGAATTGATAGCGAAAGAAATTTGCTGTTAGTTAAGGGTGCGGTTCCAGGATCGAAAGGTGGATATTTAATAATTCGGTCAAGCGTAAAAGAAAAAAAGTGAATTCATAAAGATAAAATATAAACAGTAGGGTGAATAAGTAATGGAAATTGGGCTTATCGATAATAAAAATCAGAAAACAGGAAGCATAACTGTTTCTGATGAGCTTTTTAAGAGAGATTATAACGAAGCGCTCGTTCATCAGGTTGTGACATCATATTTATCTAATGCACGTTCTGCAACTCGGGCACAAAAAGGTAGATCGGATATCGCAAAGTCAACTCGGAAACCATGGCGACAAAAAGGTACGGGCAGAGCTCGTGCTGGTATGGCTTCGAGTCCTATATGGCGCGGTGGCGGTAAAATCTTTCCCAACAGTTCTGAGGAAAGTTTTAAAAAGAAATTGAATAAAAAAATGTATCGTGCCGGAATTAGTTCTATATTCTCACAGCTAATTCGTGATAATAGGTTATTTGTAATTGAATCATTTAGTGTTGATTCGTATAAAACTAAAGCATTGTCGGAGAAATTAGAAGTTCTCGAATTGAGTAATGTGATGATTATTACGAATGAAATTGATAGTAATCTTTATTTGTCATCGCGAAATATTCCTAATATTTCTGTTGTTGAAGTACACAATATAGATCCAGTCAGTCTTCTGAAATTTAAAAAAACACTTATCACGAGCGATAGTTTGAAAAAAATAGAGGAGCTTCTTTCATGAATAGTGCAAATATCAATCAAGATCGGCTATTAAAAATTATATTGGCGCCTCATATTTCAGAAAAAGCAACCTATTTAGGCGAGAAAAATAATCAAACTATGTTTCGTGTAGTGACGGACGCTACTAAGCTAGAAATTAAAAGAGCTGTGGAGTTGCTATGGAAAGAGCAAAAAGTTGAAGTAGAAAAAGTCCAAACGATTAATGTAAAGGGAAAACAAAAGCGGTTTGGGCGTTTTATGGGGAAAAGATCTGATTGGAAAAAGGCTATCGTGAGGATTAAAAGCGGGCAAGAGTTGAATTTTACAAATTTTTCGAACGTAGAGGCTAAGTGATGGCGCTTGTAAAATTAAAACCAACATCGCCTGGGCGAAGATCTGTTGTCAAACTGGTAAATAAAGAATTACACAAAGGAAAGCCTCATAAGAGTTTACTTGAAAAGCAGTCCAAAACTGCGGGCCGTAATCATCACGGGCATATCACCACACGGCACCGGGGTGGAGGCCATAAGCAACATTATAGATTAATGGATTTTAAACGCAATAAAGATGATGTCACAGCTACTATAGAACGCATTGAATATGATCCAAACAGATCAGCTAATATCGCTTTGGTATGTTATGCCGATGGGGAAAGAAAATACATAATTGCACCAAAAGGGTTGGCAGTAGGAATGAAAATTGGTAGTGGAAATTTAGCACAAATTAAGCTTGGTGATGCTGTTGCACTACGTAATATACCAATAGGAACAATAGTTCATTGTGTTGAATTGTTGCCTGGTAAAGGAGCTCAATTAGCTAGATCAGCAGGTTCTTTTGTTCAACTACAAGCCAGAGAAGGTAATTACGCGCAAATTAAACTGCGATCAGGTGAGGTGCGTAAAGTTCATATAGATTGCCGTGCTACTATCGGTGAAGTAGGAAATGCAGAGCATGGTTTAAGATCCATTGGTAAGGCGGGCGCAGTAAGATGGCGCGGAGTTAGACCGACTGTACGTGGTGTGGCAATGAATCCCGTAGATCATCCTCATGGTGGCGGTGAAGGTAGAACATCAGCGGGGAGGCATCCAGTAAGTCCTTGGGGTACCCCAGCCAAGGGATATAGAACTCGCAAAAATAAAAGAACAAATGTGATGATAGTTCGTCATCGCTATTCAAAAAAAGGGTGATTAAATGCCACGCTCAGTAAAAAAAGGGCCATTCGTTGATGCTCATTTAGTTCTAAAAATAGATAAAGCGCGAAATACAAATGATAAGCGGCCTATTAAAACATGGTCGAGGCGATCAACAATATTGCCTGATTTTATTGGATTAACCGTAGCGGTACATAATGGAAAACAGCACATACCGATATATGTTACCGAAAATATGGTGGGTCATAAGTTTGGGGAATTTTCTTTAACACGTACTTTTAAAGGGCATGCAGGTGACAAGAAAGTTGTTACGAAGCGCTAAAAAATAAAAATGGAAACAATTGCTAAATTACGTGGTGCAAGAATCTCAGCTCAGAAATGTCGTCTTGTTGCTGATCAAGTAAGGGGCTTGACTGTGGACAGAGCATTGAACATATTAATATTTAGTCCAAAAAAGGGTGCGGAAATAATACATAAGCTGCTAGGGTCTGCAATAGCTAATGCTGAACACAATGATGGTGCCGATATTGATGAACTTATAATCTCGTCAATAATTGTTGATCAAGGTGCATCTATGAAGAGAACTAGCGCTCGTGCTAAAGGTCGTGGAAATAGAATTGTGAAACAAACTTGCCACATATCACTGACTTTGGGTGATGGTAGTGGTTATACTAATAAAGGCACTAACTGATATGGGTCAAAAAATAAATCCGACTGGTTTTAGGCTGTCTGTGCAAAAAAATTGGCTGTCGAGATGGTATGCGAATAGTAGTAATTTTGCGGCTATGCTTAATGAAGATATAAAGGTTCGCACTTTTCTTGCAAATAGACTTAGAAATGCATCAGTAGGTAAGATTTTGATAGAAAGACCTTCAAAGAATGCTAGAATTACAATTTTTAGTTCTCGACCAGGCGTCGTTATAGGCAAAAAAGGTGAGGATATTGAAGTATTGCGTGGAGAGTTACAAAAAAGAATGGGCGTTCCTGTTCATGTAAATATAGAGGAAATTAGAAAACCAGAAATTGATGCGCAATTAATAGCGGATAATATCGCGCAACAGTTAGAAAAAAGAATAATGTTTCGAAGAGCAATGAAACGGGCAATGCAAAATGCTATGAGACTTGGTGCTCAAGGAATAAAAATTATGAGCTCTGGCAGATTAAATGGGATTGAGATTGCTCGTACTGAGTGGTATAGAGAAGGAAGAGTTCCGCTTCATACCTTAAGGGCTGATATTGATTATGGAACATCAGAAGCTAAAACAACTTATGGAATCATAGGGATAAAAGTATGGATTTTTAAAGGTGAATTACTTGGTAAAAGTGATCAAATGATTCACTCATCTACGAATCAAAATTCTGAAAATGAAAAAAAAAGGCACAATAAGCGTTCTTCTTTATCATTCATAAATTCCTCAGCTTCAGAAAAAGAAATAAACAGTAATAAAGATTCAGGTTTAGAAGATAGTTCGACCCACACTGAGCAGATTGCGGAAGTGGATAAAAAATGAATTGTGGAGAAATGAATGCTTCAACCAGCTAGAACTAAATATAGAAAGCAGCAGAAAGGAAGAAATACTGGAATCGCAACCCGTGGAGCTAAAGTTAGCTTTGGTGAGTTTGGCCTAAAAGCAATAGGAAGAGGACGACTAACATCGCGTCAAATTGAAGCAGCCCGCAGAGCGATGACTAGACATATCAAAAGAGGAGGGCGGATTTGGATCAGGATTTTTCCTGATAAACCAATTTCGCAAAAACCAGCTGAAGTTAGAATGGGGAATGGAAAGGGAAATCCAGAATATTATGTAGCAGAAATACAGCCGGGAAAAATGTTGTATGAAATGGATGGAGTGACAGAGGAATTGGCAAAAGAAGCTTTCCGACTAGCTGCAGCAAAGCTTCCAATTAGAACAACATTTACTATAAGACAAATTGGTGGATAGTGATGAAGTCAGTCGAATTGAAAAATAAACAACTATCGGAATTAAATTTGGAGCTAATTTCTTTATTAAAAGCGCAATTTGGGTTAAGAATGCAATTGGCAACACAACAGTTGTCAAATACTAACAAGTTAAGAATGATAAAAAGAGATATTGCCAGAGTAAAAACATTTATAACCCAGCGACAAAATAATCATGAAGAGCGATAAATTAAGCCGTACACGTACTATAAGTGGTAAAGTTATTAGTAATAAGATGGATAAAACTGTAACCGTAATGGTGGAACGTAGATTGATACATCCACTATATGGGAAGTTTATTACAAGAACTAAGAAATATCATGCCCACGATGAGATTAATCAGTATGCGATAGGTGATACAGTTCTATTAGAAGAATGCCGTCCTTTATCTAAAACCAAAAATTGGAAAGTAATTGATAAAATATAGAGGACACTGAATAAATGAGATATTTATGTGGTATTTAGGCTATGTGATATCAAAGTTTATTTCATATTAGTTGCGGTAAGAATTTTAATTGAATTGCTCTGATCTAGGCTATATAAAATAATATTTTATCAGTGCATGAAATAAATTATAACGAAAAGCGAATAGAAAATGATCCAAATGCAATCAATATTGCGCGTAGCAGATAATACTGGCGCTCGTTCACTTATGTGTATAAAGGTACTTGGTGGATCAAAGCGGAAATACGCGGGAATAGGTGATATTATTAAGGTTAGCGTTAAAGATGCGGCACCTAGAGGAAAAGTAAAAAAAGGTGAGGTATATAATGCAGTGGTAGTTAGAACAGCGAAAGGCGTAAGGCGTAATGATGGATCTTTATTGAAGTTCGACGATAATGCAGCTGTCTTGCTTAATAATAAATTTGAGCCGATTGGAACACGCATATTTGGTCCAGTAACTCGAGAGTTGCGAAATGTACACTTTATGAAGATCGTATCTCTAGCTCCAGAAGTATTATAGCTATGGGAGGGGAGTAATATGCAAAAATTAAAAAAGGGTGATGATGTGATTATCATTGCCGGTAAAGATAAAGGCAAAAGAGGAACTGTTCTTCGTATTGAAAGAATCGATTATTTAATCATTCAGGGAATAAATATAGTTAAGAAACATCAAAAACCTAATCCAACCAAAGGTAGTGCGGGTGGTATAATAGCAAAAGAAATGCCGATACACGTTTCTAATGTTGCAATTTATAATTTTAATTCAAAGAAACCTGACAGAGTTGGATTTAAGTTTACTTCGGAAAATAATAAAGTCCGTATATTTAAATCTAGTGGCGATTTGATAGAACCGTAAAAAGGAAGTGGATTAAAGTATGACTCGCTTACAAGAATATTATAGGAATGTAGCTGCTAAGAAACTGATGGAACAATTCGAATACAATTCGATAATGGAAGTGCCATGCATAACAAAAATAACATTAAATATTGGATTAGGTGAAGCGACTATAGACAAAAAAATAATAGAGAATGCATTAGCTGACATGAAAAAAATATCTGGTCAGCATCCCGTGATTACTAAAGCTAAGAAATCAATTGCAACATTTAAGGTAAGGCAGGATTATCCAATAGGATGTATGGTTACACTGCGACGAGTTAGAATGTATGAGTTTCTCGATCGCTTAATAAGCATCGCAATACCCAGAATAAGAGATTTTAGAGGAATTTCTGGGAAATCTTTTGATGGCAGAGGTAACTATAATATGGGTATAAAAGAACAAATTATTTTTCCCGAGATTGATTATGATAAAATCGATAATTTGCGTGGAATGAATATATCAATTACAACTACAGCAAAAAGTGATGCCGAAGCAAAGGCATTGTTATCTGCCTTTAATTTTCCATTTAAAAACTGAGATCAGAATGGCAAAGCTTGCTATTATTAATAGAAATATCAAAAGATATAAAATAGTGCAGAAGTATGTTGAGCAAAGGATAAATTTAAAGAAAATAATAAATGATTCTGCTGTTAGTGATGCTGAGCGTAGCGAAGCACGTCTGGTATTACAAAAATTGCCGAGAGACTCTAGCCCAGTTCGACTAAGAAATAGGTGTGCATTAACCGGCAGGCCACGAGGTGTTTACTCTAAATTTGGCCTAGGAAGAAGCAAGTTAAGAGATATAGCGATGAGTGGTAAAATTCCAGGAATAATCAAAGCTAGCTGGTGATTTATAATTTTTACTTGATAGTAAAAGATTATCAATTTTGTATTAATGTAACTAATCGGTGGGTAAATACATTATGAGTATGAGTGATCCTATAGCAGACATGCTAACCCGGATGCGTAATGGGCAAATGGCAAAAAAGACTTCAGTAATAATGCCAAGTTCACGCATTAAACAAGCAATAGCTAGCGTTCTGGAAGATGAAGGATATATAGAAGCTTTTGATATCACCGATCAGGGAAGCAAAAAAAATCTAGAAATCAAACTAAAATACCATTCGGGTGATCGAGTAATAGAAAGGATAACACGCGTTAGCAAACCCGGTTTAAGAATTTATAAGTCTAGTAAGAATCTGCCTAATGTTATGAACGGACTGGGAATTGCAATCATGTCTACATCTAAAGGTGTAATGACTCAAAGAAAAGCGCAGCAGCTTGGAGTTGGTGGAGAATTATTATGCTATGTTGTTTAGAGGAGATACTAAATGTCTCGTGTTAGTAAGAATCCCGTAACTATTCCATCCAATGTTGAAGTGAGCACTACAAATAGTAACATATCAATTAAAGGACCTTTAGGAACTTTGCATCAAAAATTAACTAATGTTGTTGTGCTAGAAGTGGTTGATAATGAAATTAGAATTAAATCAGTAAATGAATCAAAGCATGCTAACGCTATGTCTGGGACAGTTAGGTCCCTTGTGGCTAATATGGTTCACGGTGTGACCATCGGTTTTGAAAAGAAATTACAGTTAGTGGGTGTTGGCTATCGAGCTCAGGCAGGGCAGAACAAAATTAACTTGGCTTTGGGATTTTCACATCCGATAGATTATATTATCCCTGATGGAATCAAGATTGAAACCCCGACGCAGACAGAAATCCTTATTAAAGGAATGAGCAAACAAGTAGTTGGGCAAACAGCTGCTGAAATCCGGGCATATAGAAAACCAGAACCATATAAAGGTAAAGGTGTTCGTTATTCAGATGAGAAAATTGTTCTCAAAGAAACGAAGAAAAAATAAGTGAAATAATATGGCAAATTTAAAAGATAGGCGATTAAGACGCTCAAGAAAAACTAGATATAAAATTGCAGAAATCGGCGCAATAAGATTATGTGTACATAGAACTAATTTACATATATATGCGCAATTAATAGATGATAATCAGCATAAAACCATAGCTTGTGCGTCTACTTTAGAGCCCGACGTTAAAAAAGAAATTTTATCAGGTAGCACCGTGACGGCTGCGTCCTTTATTGGAAAAAGAATCGCTGAGAAAGGTAAGAAGTGTGGAATTACTAATATAGCCTTTGACAGATCTGGATATAAGTTTCATGGAAGAATTAAGGCGCTAGCAGAATCTGCGCGCCAAAATGGATTAAAATTCTAATCAAGGATTTAAGATGGCAAAAATTGGTAAAGCAGGTGTAAAACACACAGGAAATGAAGATAGTGGCGATGATTTACGAGAGAAAATGGTGGCTATCAATCGAGTTACCAAAGTTGTAAAGGGTGGACGTATTTTAGGCTTTGCAGCACTTACTGTTGTAGGAGATGGCGATGGCAGTGTCGGGATGGGAAAAGGAAAGTCACGTGAAGTCCCGGTTGCTGTTCAGAAGGCTATGGATGAAGCACGTAGAAGGATGATTAAGATTAAATTAAAAAACGGTACTATATATCACCCAATAATTGCTTCTCATGGTGCTGCTAAAGTATACATGCAGCCTGCACCAGAAGGAACGGGAATTATTGCTGGCGGACCTATGCGCGCGATTTTTGAAGTAATAGGTATGACGGATATTCTGGCTAAATGTATTGGATCTACGAATCCATATAATGTCGTGCGAGCAACAATTAAGGGATTGAATTCCATGAGCACACCTGCAAGTATAGCTGCAAAACGTGGGAAAACGGTTAAAGAAATTTTAGGATTAGATAATGGTTAAAGAAAAAGCGCCAAATACTATAAAAATATTCTTAGTCAAAAGTTTGATAGGCGTGAAACAATCTCATAAAGCAACTATAAGAGGTTTAGGTTTAAAAAAAATTAACAGCTCATCAGTGCTAGAGAAAACACCTGAAACTATTGGAATGATTAATAAAATTAAATACTTAATTAAGTGCGATTGATATGTTTTTAAATTCGATAAAACCTGCTATTGGTTCTGCTAAGAACAAAATTCGAGTGGGTCGGGGTATGGGTTCAGGTTTTGGAAAAACTTGCGGTCGAGGTCACAAAGGACAAAAATCACGTTCCGGAGGATTTCATAAAGTAGGGTTTGAAGGAGGGCAAATGCCAATTCAGCGGCGTTTGCCAAAACGTGGTTTTTCGCCTTTTAATAGAGAAGATTATTCTTGCTTGCGAGTGAGAGACTTAAAGATGTTTTCTGAGGAAGTGATCAGTCTTGATCTATTAAAGAAATATAATATTGTTTCTGATAAAGTAAAAAAAGTCAAAATTTATGGTATAGATCAGATTGATAGAGCGATTTCGTTGCAAGGGTTTTATGTTAGTAAAGGAACCAAAGTGATGATAGAAGCTTCGGGTGGAAAAATATTATAGAAGCATAAGGAATAAAAGTGGCTATAAAAGGTTCATTAAATAAGCCTGTCGATAAATTTTCTGATTTAAAGCGACGTTTATGGTTTTTGTTATTAGCGTTAATTGTATATAGGATTGGAGCGCATGTTCCTGTGCCTGGTATTGATTCAACTGTATTGAAAGACCTGTTTGAATCCCAGGAGAGTGGCGTCTTGGGTATGTTTAATATGTTCTCAGGTGGGGCACTTTCACGTTTCTCGATATTTGCGCTGGGTATAATGCCTTATATCTCAGCTTCTATTATTATGCAACTTGGAACTGTTGCTGTGCCTTACCTAGAAGCACTAAAGAAGGAGGGCGAAAGTGGTAGAAGAAAAATTACCCAATATACGAGATATGGAACGCTTGCCCTTGCGTTAGTGCAAAGTTATGGAATTTCAATTGCGCTTCAATCGCAAAGCGGATTGGTAATTAACCCTGGTGGGATGTTTACGCTGACTACAGTGATTACGTTGGTAACAGGAACAATTTTTTTGATGTGGCTGGGTGAACAAATAACTGAGCGTGGCATTGGTAATGGTATTTCTTTAATAATATTTGCTGGCATAGCAGCAGGTTTGCCAAGTGCCATAGGTGGAACCTTGGATTTAGTTAGTACTGGATCTATGCATTTTCTTGTTGCACTGGGGATATTTATTGCCGCCGCTTTAGTTACGTGGTTTGTCGTATTTGTTGAAAAAGGACAGAGACGTATTTTGGTGAATTATGCAAAACGTCAGGTCGGTCAAAAGATATACGGTGGCCAGAGCTCTCATTTACCTTTAAAAATAAACATGGCTGGAGTGATACCGCCTATTTTTGCATCAAGCATTATTTTATTTCCGGCAACCCTGGCAGGATGGTTTGCAAATAATGAGTCAATGCTACTATTAAAAGATATTAGTGCTGCATTATCTCCTGGACAACCAATTTATGTGATGCTTTACGCTGTAATGATTATTTTCTTTTGTTTTTTTTATACAGCACTTGTTTTTAATCCAAAGGAAACAGCTGACAACCTTAAAAAAAGTGGAGCTTTTGTCCCTGGTATTAGGCCTGGAGAGCAAACTACTAGATATATTGAAAGAATAATGCTTCGTTTAACTTTGGCTGGCTCAATATATGTGACACTCGTGTGCTTATTACCAGAGTTTTTAATCCTCAAATGGAATGTGCCATTTTATTTTGGTGGTACATCTCTTTTAATTATAGTGATAGTTACAATGGATTTTATGTCACAGGTACAATCTCATGTGATGTCTTCTCAATATGACAGTTTATTGAAGAAAACTAATCTTAAAACCAATACTGGAAAGCTAAATGCTAAATAGAAGGTTAACACAATAATTAATGGCTAAAGAAGAAACAATACAAATGCAAGGAGAGATACTTGAAACTCTCCCCAATGCGACATTTCGAGTTAAATTAGAAAATGGTCATATTGTTCTTGGTCATATCTCTGGTAAGATGCGAATGCATTATATAAGGATCTTACCTGGCGACAAAGTAACGGTAGACCTGACGCCTTATGATCTTACTAGGGCTAGAATTACATTTAGAGCTAAATAGTGTTTTTGTAAAACCCTTTGTGGACTAGAAAATATGAAAGTAAATGCATCCGTAAAAAAATTATGTAGAAAGTGTAAGATTATACGGCGTAATAGGGTTCTTAGAGTGATATGTGAAGATCCCAGGCACAAACAACGGCAAGGATAATTAAATTAGTTTTTTTTATAAACAAGGAAATTGAATGGCGCGTATTGCTGGTGTTAATATTCCCAACCATAAGCATATCGGTATAGCATTAACTTCTATATATGGAATTGGTCGAACAAGTTCTAATAATATATGCAAAGCTATAGGTGTCGATAATGATCACAAGCTTAAGGATTTATCAGAAGATCAGATAGAATTGATACGTGATCAAGTTGCAAAACTAACAATTGAAGGAGATCTACGTCGAGAGATCTCAATGAATATAAAAAGACTTATGGATCTTGGATGTTATCGTGGATTGCGTCATCGACGTGGCCTTCCTGTCCGTGGTCAGAGAACCCGCACTAATGCAAGGACTAGAAAAGGGCCTCGTAAAGCAATACGTGCTCGATGATAATTTTTATGTAATACGTATATAAGGTAGTTAAATGGTTAAAGCAACTTCTAAAGTGCGAAAAAAAATAAAGAAGAATGTGTCGGAAGGTATAGCTCATATACATGCTTCGTTCAACAATACAATTGTTACAATTACTGATAGACAGGGCAATGCTTTATCGTGGGCAACCTCCGGAGGAGCAGGGTTTAAGGGTTCTCGTAAGAGTACACCATTTGCAGCACAAATTGCTGCTGAAAATGCAAGTAAGATAGCAATTGATTGTGGTGTAAAAAACTTAGAGGTCAGAGTGAAAGGCCCTGGCCCTGGAAGAGATTCAGCTGTGAGAGCTTTGAATTCAGCGGGATTTAAAATAACTAGTATTTCAGACGTAACGCCAGTGCCGCATAATGGATGCCGTCCTCCCAAAAAACGAAGAATCTGAGGAGAATAAACTTTGGCAAAAAATATTGAACCTAAATGCAAGCAATGTAGACGCGAAGGTGAAAAGCTTTTCTTAAAGGGAGAAAAATGTTTTACTGACAAATGTTCGATAGAGCGAAGAAATTATCCACCGGGACAACATGGCCAGAAGAAAGGCAGAATTTCCGATTATGGTGGTCAGCTACGGGAAAAGCAAAAAATAAGAAAGATATATGGAATATTGGAAAAGCAGTTCAGGAATATTTATAAAATTGCTGACAAACAACGTGGTATAACCGGTGATAATCTTCTTCAGTTGCTTGAAAGTCGTCTTGATAATGTCGCATTTCATATGGGATTTGGAGCATCAAGATCTGAGGCTAGACAAATAGTCCGACATAATTGTATTTTAGTAAATGGTAGTCGTGTAAATATTCCTTCGTATAGAGTTAGGGCGGGAGATATTGTTGAGATTGTCAATGCTGCAAAAGAACAATTGAGAATTAAACACGCTATTGAAATGGCGAATAGTCGAACTTTCCCAGCTTGGATCGAAGTTGATACAAAGGCTATGAAAGGAATCTTTAAAATGAAGCCTGAACGATCTGAACTACCTGCGACGATTAATGAATCTTTGGTTGTCGAGTTGTATTCTAAGTAATCAATAATAGTATTGATTTTCTTTATCTAGAGGTACATTATTAATATGCAAGGTACAGATTTGCTAACGCCAAGAATTATTGATGTTCAAAATATATCACCGCTTCATGCAAAAGTTGTTATGGAGCCTTTTGAACGAGGTTATGGTCATACATTAGGCAATGCTTTACGGCGGATATTATTGTCTTCTATGACTGGATATGCTCCAACAGAAGTTAGAATTGCTGGCGTATTGCATGAATACTCGGCACTTGATGGTGTGCAAGAAGATGTTGTTGATATACTAATGAACATCAAAGGTATTGTTTTAAAATTACATAATAATGATGAGGTTGTTCTTACATTAAATAAAACTGGTAAAGGGATTGTTACAGCTGCAGATATTGAGTTAAGCCACGATGTTGAAATTATTAATCCAGAACATGTGATTGCCCATCTGACATCAGACGGAAAAATTGATGTGCAGCTTAAAGTGGAGAAAGGAAGAGGCTATGCTCCTGCTAATATTAGAAAAATTGGAATTAATGAAAAAAATAGCATTGGGACGATATTGTTGGATGCATCTTTTAGCCCAATTAGGCGCGTTAGTTATTCAGTTGAGAGTGCGCGAGTTGAACAGCGAACAGATCTAGATAAATTAATTGTCGATATCGAAACAAATGGAGCAGTTGAGCCCGAGGAGGCAATACGTTTTGCTGCTCGAGTTTTAGTTCAGCAATTATCTGTTTTTGCTGACCTTGAAAGTACACCTATACCAAAAGAAAAACCTCAAGCTCCACAGATTGATCCTATATTACTTCGTCCGGTTGATGATTTAGAGCTAACGGTGAGATCAGCTAACTGTTTAAAAGTGGAAAATATATATTATATTGGTGATTTAATTCAAAGAACTGAAGCTGAGCTGCTTAGAACACCTAATTTGGGAAGAAAATCTCTTAATGAAATCAAAGAAGTTTTAGCATCAAGAGAACTTACATTAGGAATGAAATTAGATAATTGGCCACCGGCTAATCTTGATAGTGTTTCAAAGGAAAATAATCATGCGCCACAATAATGCTTTGAGAAAGCTAAATCGAACTAGTAGTCATAGAAAGGCTATGTTTCGTAATATGAGTAATTCACTGATACGTTATGAAGTAATTAAAACGACGCTTCCAAAGGCAAAGGAACTAAGAAGATATGTTGAACCTATGATTACTTTAGGAAAAGCCCCTTCACTTGCAAATAAGAGGTTGGCTTTCGATAGACTTCGGGATCGTTCTAGTGTAACAAAAATATTTTCTGAATTGGGGCCTCGTTATCTCTCTCGTCCTGGTGGATATATAAGAATTCTTAGATATGGTTACAGAAAAGGAGACAATGCTCCAATGGCATTGGTAGAGTTATTAGATAAGCCTGTATATGAAGTTGAGGCTAAATCTACTATTACAGATAAAAGTAATTAATAAATTAATTTTATCTGTAAAAAAATACTTAACAATCTGAGCCCTTTTATTTTCATGCAGATATGTATGTAAATTTAAGGGCGCTTTATTTGCTAGTCTTGCTAAATGACGGTATGCATCATTCAGCGAGTGTTTTAGCAAAACAGCTTAAATGTTCACTTACTTCAATTTATTTCTTAGTTTATCAACTAAAAAATTATAGTATTGATGTGGTAAATATTGATGGAAATATAATTCGGATAAATAAGCCAATTGCTTGGTTGAATACTGAATTAATTATTAAGTACATGTCGGTTGAATCAAAAAAATTCGATTTAAGATTATTCGATATTGTTGACTCTACGAATAATTATCTTCTTAATCAATTAAAACGAAAAACATTAACTAAAGGCACAGTCCCAGTTGTAGCAGCAGAATTTCAAACTAGTGGACGAGGGCGCGAGGGGCGAATTTGGCAATGTGGCTTTGGTAATGGGCTCATGTTTTCAATGTGTTGGCGCTTTTATAAAAGAGGGTCTGATTTATCCGGTTTAAGTTTAGTAACTGGCATTGCAATTCTAAGGGTCTTAAGAGCTTATTCTGTTCAGAATATTAACATCAAGTGGCCAAATGACATTCTATGCAATAATCATAAATTGGCTGGTATTTTGATCGAAATTCGTGGTGAAATATGTGGACCATCGTATGCGGTAATAGGCATAGGAATTAACTTTAACCTATCTGAGTCGATTAAGCCTTTGATTGATCAGAAAGTTACAGATCTGTCAGAGGTTACTAGTGGTTTTATAGATCGCAACCGAGTATTTGGAGAGTTATTATTAGAACTACACAACGTTCTCAAAGATTTTGAATATTATGGCTTTGCATATTTTAAAAAAGAATGGATCAGTTATCATTCTTACGAAGGATGTAAAGTTGATCTAGTCTTTCCAAACGGTTTGACGATCACAGGCATAGTTGATGGAATAGCAGATGATGGTGCTATCTGTTTGTTAACATCTGGAGGAAAGAAGTCATTTAATGTAGGAATTATTTCGATGCGATCTCGAGTTTACTAAGAATTAATGTCCTATATACTTGCCATAGACTCAGGAAATTCAAATATAAAATGGGGATTATATCGCGGTGATCATTGGCTAAAGCAAGGTAATGTGTTTTACAAGGAAGTTTCTAAACTTGAAGGCGAATTCATAAATTTCCCTGCACCATCTTTTATTATTATTTCTCATGTTGCCCGAAGTGAAACTAAAAATCAAATAAGTAAGTTAATTTCTTTTTGGCCCTCGAAACCACAATGGTTAAGTTCAAATAAATCTAGATGTAATGTGATTAATGGCTATATTAATCCGAGTCATTTAGGAAGTGACCGTTGGGCAGCCTTAATCGCTGCTTGGAGAATCGAGAGGCAGCCATGTTTAGTAATTAATGCTGGAACAGCAGTAACAATTGATGTTCTTTCTGAATCCGGGAAATTCCTTGGTGGAATCATACTGCCTGGTTTTAATTTAATGACTAAAAGTCTTCTATCAAGCACCCAACTTACTAATATCGAGTTGGGCAGTTATGAAGATTTTCCTGTAAGTACTGAAAATGCAGTACAAAGTGGTTTGATACATGGCATATTAGGTGCTGTTGATCGGATGTACAATCTGTTATTATCATGTACTAATCAAACATCTGTGAATTGCATCATAAGTGGTGGTAGTGCTTCGTTGCTAATCCCTTTTTTCAAACTTCCAATAAAGGTTATTGATAATTTAGTGCTGGAAGGCTTGATAATAGTTGCTAAAGATACTCTAACAAGTTCAGACCCTAGCTTTTTGCTATGAATATGCCTCGACTATTGAATGCAACTTTTTATACTTCTGCACATGAAGTTCGAGATTTACCCAAGCATTCTGGCATTGAAATTGCTTTTGCTGGACGCTCAAATGCTGGGAAATCAAGTGCTATCAATGCTTTAACCAATAGGAGCCGCTTAGCATTTGTTAGTAAAACACCAGGACGTACACAACTAATAAATTTTTTTCAATTGACATCAAACCAGTTTCTTGTTGACTTACCTGGTTATGGCTACGCTAAGGTTCCAGAGCACATACGACAACATTGGCAAAATTTATTAGGTAATTATTTGCAGACACGTGAATCACTTAAGGGTTTGATATTAATAATGGATATTCGTCATCCTCTTAGACCTCTGGATATTCAGATGCTTGATTGGTTCTCACCGACAGGAAAAGTAATTCATATTTTATTAACAAAGGCTGATAAATTAAGTAAGCTACAAGCAAATATCACTTTACAAAAAGTAGTTTTTTTTATAAAAGAATTCTATCCACAATGCAGTGTGCAATTATTCTCAAGCATAACGAATATTGGCATTGTTGATGCCACGACAATAATAAATAAATGGTTACTCACAAATTAGCGACTGCTTATCTTATGTTTAAATATAAAAAACCCCGGTTAAAGGGGAGTAAAACCGGGGGAACCGCCTTAATATCACTTTCCCTGCCTCAGGGAGGAAAGGCAGGGGGACGATCAAGATTGTCCACTTGTGAGACAGACAATATTCAAGTCAGTTCCCAGATGATTTTTTAATTTTTCATAATTATTATTATGTTTCAGAGTAGTCATTTTCCTCAAAGAAGAATGCGACGAATGCGTCGCGATATGTTTTCCCGCAATTTGATGCGAGAGGTCCATCTTCTACCAGAAGATTTGATTTATCCAGTTTTTATTTTAGATGGAAAGAAACGTAGTGAAAATATCGAATCAATGCCTGGCATAGTAAGACAGAGTATCGATCTTTTAATGATTCAGGCGGAGAAGTGCGTGCAACTTGGTATTCCAGCTGTTGCTATTTTTCCAGTTATTGATATTGAACATAAGAACCTTTCTGCAAGCGAAGCATATAATCCTGATGGACTTGTGCCTCGGGCAGTGAAGCAACTAAAGGTAAGCTTTCCTGAATTAGGAGTAATTACCGATATTGCTTTGGATCCATATACAATTCATGGCCAAGATGGCTTGATCGACCATTCTGGTTATGTGATGAACGATGAAACAGTAAATGTTCTTTGTCAACAAGCATTGGTTCATGCCCAAGCAGGGACAGATATTGTGGCACCTTCAGATATGATGGATGGGCGCATTGCTGCAATTAGAGCTAGTTTGGATAGTCAAAAATTTATTCATACACGCATTTTGGCGTATTCTGCTAAGTACGCTTCAAGTTTTTATGGACCATTTCGCGACGCAGTTGGATCAGCTGATAATCTAGGTGCGGGTAACAAATATACTTATCAAATGGATCCTGCAAATTCCGATGAGGCTTTATGGGAAGTTGGATTAGATCTAGATGAAGGCGCCGACATGGTGATGATTAAACCTGGGATGCCTTATTTAGATATCGTCCGCCGCGTGAAAGATCAGTTCGGTGCACCTACATTTGTTTATCAAGTCAGTGGTGAGTATGCAATGCTCAAAGCTTCTGCGATTAACGGATGGCTAAATGAAGAATCTTGCGTGCTGGAATCATTGCTTTCTTTTAAACGCGCGGGAGCAGATGGAATTTTAACTTATTATGCTGTCAAAGCGGCTGAGTGGCTCAAGAAAGACCGGAATATATGAAATTAGAATCCACCTAATTTGTTATTCTATTTCTTAAAATAATTGATCTTTGACATCTTTTGTTGCTTTAGATGGGAGCTCAATAGAATTTTCGATAATGGGCGGAAGCAATTCATTAAAGAAATATTCTGTAATGTCCCCATAATCATCTCTGAATCCTGTCGCTGAATTAATTTTCGCTGCCTGAATTCCATTGGGTGGTCGGTATTCGGTTATTGGAACGCCTTTCAAAACTGGATCCATATAATCCATCCAGAGTGGTAATGCGACACGCCCTCCAGTTTCATTGTTGCCTAATGATTTGGGCTCGTCATATCCTGTCCAGGCAATAGTGACCAAGTCTTTCTGAAAACCGCAAAACCAAGCATCTATAAAATTACTAGTAGTGCCGGTTTTTCCTGCGAGATCACTTCGTCCTAGCTGTTTAGCTTTAACAGCTGTTCCACGGTTAATCACATCTTGCATCATACTGGTCATAATAAATGCATTGCGTGGATCAATGACTCGCTTGGCACCACTTGATACTGATATGGGGCGAAATTGTTCAATGATGTTGCCTTTTTCATCTTCAATACTTTTTATAAAGTATGGAGCAACACGAAATCCGCCATTTGCGAATACGGCATAACCTACAGCCATTTGCATTGGTGTGACTGAACCTGCTCCAAGTGCCATCGGTAAATAGCGGGGATGGCGTTCCGCATCAAAACCAAATCGCGTTATATAATCTTGTGCGTAGCTGATACCAATGGCTTGTAGTATCCGAATAGATGCAAGGTTTTTTGATTTGGCCAAGGCGGTGCGCATGCGTATTGGTCCCTCAAATTTGCCATCGAAATTTTTCGGTTCCCATGACTGACTTCCCGTCTGAGTTGCGCTAAACGAAAGTGGTGCATCATTGATGATTGTCGCTGGAGTGAAGCCTTTTTCCAAAGCTGCAGAGTAAATAAACGGTTTAAAGCTGGATCCAGGCTGTCGCCATGCTTGGGTGACGTGATTAAACTGATTCTTATAGAAATCAAAACCACCGACTAAGGCGCGCACCGCGCCATCGTTGGAGTCAATTGAAACAAGTGCTGATTCAACTTCAGGCAACTGAACGATGTGCCATAAATCCTTTTGGTCTTTCTGGATGCGGATTAGTGCGCCAGGGATAATATATTTTTTTCCTGGTTCTTTTTTGTCAGTAAGAGATTTTTGTACAAATTTAAGCCCATCACCTGTAATTTCTATGATTTCCCCGCCCTTACGATAAGCCTGAACTTCATTTGGTTTTGCAGCTAATACAATTGCTGCATAAATATCATCACTGTCATTAACTTCATCTAATGCATCATTCAATGTTTTTTCCTGGTTCGTTCCATTTTTCAGTAAATCAACAAATGTTTCAGGGCCTCGATAACCCCAGCGCCGATCGTATTCAATTACATTTTTTCGTAGAGCTCGATAAGCAGACTCTTGATCAAGTTGACGGATCGTCGTATAGACTTTTATACCTTTGTTATATGCATCTTCCTGATATCGGTCGAAGATTACCTGACGAACCATTTCGGCAACATATTCTGCTGGCACTGCAAAGGCTGCCGATCTTTTTTTTACTGGAACAGATTGTTTTGTTAATTCGCTTAGTTCTTTACTAGAAATGTAGTTAAGTTTATATAATCTTCCTAAAACGTAAAGTTGTCGGCTTTTAGCTCGCTTAGGATTACTAATAGGATTATAGCTAGAAGGCGCTTTAGGAAGCCCTGCCAGCATGGCGGCTTCTGCAATATTAATTTCTTGTAAAGATTTTCCGAAGTATGTTTGTGCTGCTGCTGCAAAACCATAGCTACGCTGTCCAAGATAGATTTGGTTGATGTAGAGTTCTAAAATTTTGTCTTTAGTAAGGCTGCGCTCAATCTTAAATGCCAATAGTGTTTCACTGAATTTTCTGGTGAGTGTTTTTTCTCGCGTCAGAAAAAAATTTCGTGCCACTTGCATTGTTATGGTGCTGGCACCTTGTCGTACGCTTCCTGCAGAGAAATTTGAATAGGCTGCTCGTAGAACACCAAGATAATCGACGCCACCGTGTTCGTAAAAACGATCGTCTTCTGCTGCAAGGATTGATTGTTTTAGATTTTCTGGAACTTGAGAAATAGTTACAACATTTCTTCGCTCTGCACCAAACTCTCCGATTAATAAACCTTCATCACTGTATATTCTTAGGGGAATTTTAGGACGGTAATCGGTCAATGTTTCCAGCGATGGCAGGTTTGAGTAGATAACCAACGCAGCAAAACCTGCTAATAGTATGCCAATCAAGCCTAATGCTGAAAATGTAAGGAAGAAATAGTATGACCAACGAGCTAACATGAAAATAGATATGGGTTTATCATAGAATGGTGTTGTCAATTTACCCAGTGAAAGGGGGGGTATATCTAGTGTTTTTCTTTGAATAGAATTTTCCAGATTCTGTCAGAATTAATTCCAGTTTCTTCAATCTGCCGAATAGTTTCATGGAATTTATGCGGACAGTTGGAATTTTACATATTCTAGCTCTAATAGGGCAACTTTTAATTTGCGAGTATCGCCGCTAAACAGACAATGTTCAAGGAAAATTTAGCTATTGATCTAGGCTTCTTAAAAATGAAGTCGCCTCCATTGATTGGTGTGGACATCAGTTCTTCATCGGTAAAAATGGTTGAGTTATCACAGGTTGATAAGGGAAGCCAAACTTATCGGATAGATCGTTATGTCATAGAATCTTTGCCGGTAGATGCGATGCTAGATGGTGGCATTGCGAATATGGAAGCAGTGAGTGAATGTTTGCTACGTGGATGGAAGCGTTTGGGAACTCGCCATAAGAATGTAGCGCTAGCATTGCCTGCAACAGATGTGATTACTAAAAAAATAATTGTCCCGGCGGGACAGCGAGAAGATGATTTAATTTTTCAAGTGGAGAATGAGGCGAGTCAATATATTCCATTTCCATTAGATGAAGTTGATCTTGATTTTCAAATCACTAGATCAATTCCCGATAGTTTGGAGGAAGTTGAAGTTCTAATTGCGGCGTCGCGTAAAGAAAAAGTTGAAGATCGTGTGGCAGCAGCTCTATCCGCCGGTTTGAAAGCCACTGTTATGGACGTGGAGCCTTATGCGGCACAAGCAGCGTTCGAATTGACACTGAATCAATTGCCGGGGGGAGGTAAAGACCAGGTAATGGCACTAGTTGATATTGGCGCAACTGTCATGAAAATTAATGTTCTACTCAATGGGGAGTCGATATATTCTCGAGATCAATCATTCGGTGGCAATCAATTAACACAAGAAATTCATAATCAATTTAATCTCTCGCTGGAAGAGTCTGAAGCGGCTAAGCGCAGTGGAGAGTTACCTAAAAACTATCAAGCGGATGTTTTGCAACCATTTTGCGAAACATTGGCTATCGAAGTGATGCGTGCCATTCAGTTTTTCTATACCTCAACGCAATATACCGAAGTGAATTATATTTTTATAGCGGGTGGAAGCGCAGTGATTCCCGGATTGGATGCAATTATTGCAGCACGTACGCAAGTAAGCACTTTGGTTTTGAATCCTTTTGCAACTATGGAATTGTCGAGCCGTATTATTCCGCGGCAACTGAATCTCGATGCGCCCACTCTTTTAATTGCTTGTGGTCTTGCTTTAAGAAATTTTGATCCATCATGATACGCATTAATTTACTTCCTCATCGTGAACTTAAACGTAAAGCACGACAGCAGCAAATTGCAGTGTTGGCTGGTTTGGTTGGTTTTTTAGGTTTGATAGTGGTTTGGGGTATTCATGACATTATTAGTGAAAAAATAGAATTTCAGAATAGTCGTAATCAATACTTAAATGAGCAGATTGCGATTTTGGATAAAGAGATTGCAGAAATTCGAGAAATTAAGAATCAAACACAAGAGCTACTAACACGTAAACAAATCGTAGAGACCTTACAGAACAGTCGGTCAGAGGTTGTTCATTTGTTGGATCAATTGGTGAGGCTACTTCCTGATGGTGTATATCTGCAAAGTATCAAACAAGAAGGCCACAACATTACTTTAGTTGGATATGCGCAATCCAACGCATGGGTATCAACGTTGATGCGAAATCTTGAGTCTTCACCTTGGCTTGAGTCACCATTGTTGGTGGAAATCAAAGCGATGACAATTAATAATGTGCGTCAAAACGAGTTCAATATGAAAATAAAACTTAAACAAGCATCCATCAGTGATGTGCAAGACTCAACTTTGAGTTCTGTCGGATAAAATAAAACATACATACTATGATGAATAATTTACTCATAGAATTACGTCAGCTTGATATTAATAATGCTGGAAATTGGCCAGCGGCATTTAAGATCGCTGCACTGGTAATATTATTTGTTGTGATTATCGTGGCGGGGCATTTTCTGGTTTGGCAGGATCAGATCGAAACGCTGGAAAATATTCATGCTGAAGAAGAAACGCTAAAAAATACTTATTTAGCTAAAAAAAGTAGTGCCATCAATTTGTCTGCTTTGCGTTTACAGTTGAGAGAAATAGAGCAATCCCTTGGTGCATTGTTGAAACAGCTTCCTGATAAATCAGAAATGGAAGCATTGTTGGTGGATATAAATCAAGCTGGCTTGGGGCGCGGATTGCAGTTTGAATTGTTTAAGCCAGATGGGCAGGAAACGATTAATGCATTTTATGCTGAGTTGCCAGTCTCAATTCGGGTAACCGGCAGCTATCATGATATTGGTGCCTTTGCCAGTGATGTTGCGCAAATGTCACGGATTGTCACGTTAAATGACGTTAGCATTTTGCCTGGTAATGACGGGAAACTAGTATTGGATGCTGTTGCAAAAACATTTCGCTATCTGGATGAAGAAGAAGTATTGAAGCAGGCCGGAGATAAATAAATTATGATTAGAAACATATATCTGCTAGTATTACTTATAATTTGGTTTAACTTAATAACTGCATGCAGTAGAAATGATTACAGCGATCTGGAAGCATTCATACATAGTTCGGGGGAAGGGTTGCAAGGTAAGATTGATCCGTTGCCTGAGGTTGTTCCATATGAATTTTTTACTTATCAGGCGTTTGATATGCCAAGTCCTTTTGTGCCACGCAAAAATAATCAAGTGCAAGCGCTTACAAGTGAAATTCAACCTGATTTGAATCGACGTAAAGAGTTTTTGGAATCCTATCCGCTGGAGAACTTATCTATGGTTGGCTCATTGCAACAACACGATATGATTTTTGCTGTAATAAAATCACCGGATGGGGCACTATACCGTGTAAAGGTTGGTAATTATCTAGGTTCGAATTTTGGAAAAATCAGCTATATTACAGAATCCGAGGTTAAACTATTAGAAATCGTACAAGATGGGGTGAATGAATGGATTGAAAGAACTAGTGCACTTACGCTGAAAAATTAGCAACGTAACAACCATTAAGCTAACAATAGCTATGAAAGGGTATGGCCTTACTATGGTATTTACTGCAATATTGATTTGTTTTTCAATGGTAATTTTTTCTCCGCAAACGGCAACAGCAGAGGCACTCCATAATAGTATCCGTTCAATCGATATTTCTACCTTCCAAAATAGCGAGGTAATCGCAAAGATTGCTCTTGATCATCCGCTGCAGTCGCTTCCAATGGGAGTTGCTTTAGACAATCCAAATCGTATCTATTTCGACTTTTATCAAGTTTCCAACGGCTTAGGGCGGAATGAGCAGGAAGCTTCTGAAGGAGACTTGCGCAGCATAAATGTCATTCAGGTAGGCGATAGAACACGGCTGGTATTAAACTTGGCTAGGTTAATGCGGCATGAAATCATAGCACAGGAAAATATACTATTAATCAAGCTGCTCACTGTACCCGAGAATCGAACATCTACTGCTGTTGTGCGTTTCGCCGAGGAAACTTCTAATTCGCATATGAATAGCTTGCAAGACATCGATTTTCGCCGTGGTGCAAAAGGTGAAGGCCGTATCGAGGTTGATATGACAAAAGCTGGGGCAAGCGTCGATGTACAGCAACAAGGCGATGATATTTTCGTCGAATTTGTTGATACGTTACTACCGGGTAGTCTTAGAAGACGATTCGATGTGATGGATTTTGCTACGCCTGTACAGGTTATTGAAACGTCCAAGAAAGGTAATAATGTTCGCATGCATGTTAAATCTGGCGGACGCTGGGAGCATTCGGCGCGCCAATCTGGTACAAGATTTGTTCTGGAAGTAAGGGCGCTGACAGAAGAAGAAGAAGAGCAAGCGAAAAAGAGACGTGCAAATGGTGGGTATACCGGTGAAAGATTATCGCTTAATTTCCAAGATGTGGAGGTTAGGGCGGTGTTGCAAGTAATCGCTGATTTCACCAATTTGAATATTATCGCCAGTGATTCGGTGGGAGGGAATCTCACGTTAAGGTTAAAAGATGTGCCTTGGGATCAGGCGCTTGATATTGTTTTGCAGGCACACGGGCTGGATAAACGTAAGGTGGGTAATGTCATTTTCGTGGCGCCGCGAAAAGAAATGGCAGACAGAGAGTTGCTTGATGTGGAAGCGCAAATGCAAATAGCCGAGATGGAACCGTTACGTTCAGAAACTTATCATCTGAATCATCGTAGGGTTAATTCAATTTCATTTGAAGGCATGATGAGTCGGCGTGGTACGATTAATATGGATGAGATTAGTAATACAGTGACGGTTACCGATATTCCAGCCAGAATAGATGAAGTTAGAAAACGCATCCAGAAGCTGGATGTATTTGAAAGACAAGTTATGATTGAGGCGCGCATTGTTGAAGCGACAGATAATTTTAGCCGCAATTTAGGGGCGCGTTTTGGGATACAGAATGCGAGCGGCCTAGGCGATCAAACATTGGGGGTTTCGGGTAATGTAACTGGTTCAAGTGCGCTGGCTGCTGGGGGCGGGACGAGCGGTGCCAACAATCTGAATGTGAATTTACCTGCTGCTGCCGCCACCGGATTGTTGGGCGGTCCGGCTGCATTGGGTTTGAGCTTAATGAAGATTAATAATAATCGATTAATCAATCTTGAGTTGTCGGCGTTGGAAACAGATCAGAAAGGTAGAGTGATTGCCAGTCCGCGTGTGGTTACAGCCCATGGCGTAGAAGCAATTATTGAGCAAGGTGATCGGATTCCCTTTCAACAAGCCACGAGCAGTGGCGCTACGAGTATTCGTTTTATGGACGCAACGCTTCGTTTAAGAGTCAAACCCCTGATTACCTATAATGGTCAGATTGATATGGAGTTAAATGTTAATCAGGACAAAATTGGTGCGATTGTCAATCAATTCCTCCCGCCGTCAATTAATACCAAGCAAGTAACCACCAAAGTATTGGTGGAAAATGGTGGAACTGTAGTGATTGGTGGTATTTTTGATCGAACTGAGAATCGAGTAGTCAATAAAGTGCCGATGTTGGGCGATATTCCTGTGCTCGGTCACGTTTTTCGCAATACAACCAGGGTCGACAATAAACGCGAATTGTTGATTTTTGTGACTCCGCGTATTTTGAACGATAGCTTGAATCTACAATAGCTTAGTTTCCCATAGAGAAGCCAGCCTGACGCCATGCTTCATAAGCAATAATGGCGACAGCATTAGATAAATTTAGACTGCGGCTGGTGGCTACCATCGGTAACCGAATGCGGTGTTGTTCCGGGAAAGTGTCCATAATATGCGGGGGCAACCCGCAACTTTCTGTGCCAAATAGAAAGGTATCTCCTGCTGCGTAGGCTACTTTGTCATATCGCTGCTTTCCTTTGGTGGTGATTGCAAACATTCGATGGCTTTGCAGGCTCTGGCAGCAATCTACCCAATTGTCATGTACTCTGATTTGAGCGAATTCATGATAATCGAGGCCTGCGCGCAATAATTGCTTATCTTTGAGGGGGAATCCTAAAGGCTTGACAAGATGCAATTGTATGCCGGTATTCGCGCACAGACGGATAATGTTACCTGTATTGGGCGGAATCTCGGGTTGATAGAGAATAATGTTGTACATAGTGTGCGATTATTTGCATATCCATAATGGATGCGAGCCTGTTTGGCCTTTCTCGGGCAAAGTTCGGGCTATTACCCAGTTGCTGATTTCAATTGCCCCGTGTTTACGTAATACTTTGGCTAGCTCATTCAATGTGGCTCCCGTTGTCATGACATCATCTACCAACGCAACATGCTTGCCGGAAAGGTCTATTTTACAATTAAAAGCACTGCGAATATTTCTCTGTCTGTCTTTCCAGGGTAATCCGGTTTGCGGTAGCGTGTGCTTAATCCGGCTGCAGCTATCAGGTAACACAATGATCTCCATCGATTTCGAAATGTAGCGACTGATTTCCATCGCCTGATTAAATCCACGCTCACGTAATCGGATGGGATGCAAAGGCATCGGTATGATGACATCTGGAAGTGTATTAGTGGCCTTTAGTTTCTTGACGAGCAAGTTGGCTAGGATCGATGCCAAGGAAAGATAGGTTCGATATTTTAAAGCATGAATCAGCGCATCGACAGGAAAGGAGTAGCGGAGGGCTGCAATGGTGCGTGTAAACGCAGGTGGTTTATTCAGGCAAGCACCACATATTTCAGAGGTAGGAACTGGCCACAGGCAAATAGGACAATGGTTGATTGGCAATTGTGGCAGGTCGAGAATACAGGGTTCGCAGAAATCTTGATTTGTGGATACGCCGCATAACACACAGTTTGTTTGAGTCATGATGAGAATAAATAATATCTGATCTGTTATGAACAAAGAATCACGGAAAAATTGACAGAGCCACTTGAATCCTTGATCATCCGTAGTATTGATGATAGAAGATCGTGTTTTACTTATAGAGAATGGTAGGTTAATCGGCATGAATTTGAATTCACTTATTACAAGTAATGAAACGGAAAACAGCTCAAGTAATATTACCGAGGAATCGCAGGATTCTGAATTTTGGGATGTGGCAGAAATTGAGGCATTGTTGAATGCGCCTTTTAACAATTTGATTTTTAGAGCACAAACCGCGCATCGCCAATACCATGATCCAAATGGCGTGCAATTATCTACGCTGATTTCCGTGAAGACGGGGGGCTGCCCGGAAGATTGCGGCTATTGTCCGCAGGCGGCGCGCTATCATACCGAAGTTGAAAACCAGGACATGCTATCGGTGGATGAAGTGGTATCTGCTGCGGCAGCAGCAAAAGACAAAGGTGCGTCGCGGTTTTGTATGGGTGCCGCTTGGCGTGGCCCGAAGCAGCGCGATATCGAAAAAATGACTGAAATGGTGCGTGCAGTCAAATCATTGGGCATGGAAACTTGCGCCACACTGGGTTTGTTAAAACCCGGACAAGCCCAACAATTGGGGGATGCAGGACTGGATTATTATAATCATAACCTTGATACAGCACCTGAATACTACGAAGAAATCATCACCACGCGGCAGTATCAGGATCGTTTGAACACATTGCAGCAAGTCCGCGATGCTGGAATCAATGTATGTTGTGGCGGCATTGTCGGCATGGGCGAAACACGCCGTTCGCGTGCCGGATTGATCGCGCAACTGGCCAACATGAATCCGTACCCCGAATCGGTTCCGATCAATCATTTGGTGCAAGTCAAAGGTACGCCGCTGTATGGTACTGCGGCGCTAGATCCACTCGAATTTGTTCGTACCATCGCTGCTGCGCGGATTACCATGCCGAGAGCCATGGTGCGTTTATCTGCTGGACGACAGGAGATGTCCGAGGCTGTTCAGGCATTATGTTTTCTGGCGGGGGCCAATTCCATTTTCTATGGCGATAAGTTGTTGACGACGGGAAATCCCGAGACCGACCGCGATCAAGTGATGATGGAAAAGTTGGGGCTTCACGCACTGCCGTAGATGTTTCCCGACTTGGCTGAGGAGTTACACAAGCGCGAACAGCAAGGCTTGCTGCGACAACGGAGAATTCTCGAAAGCCCACAATCAAGTCATATCACTATGGATGGGCGTGATTACCTGGCTTTTTGCAGTAATGACTACCTGGGGCTGGCCAATCATCTGGATTTGATTGAATCAGCTTGTAAGGGTGCGCGGCGTTATGGTGTCGGCGCAAGCGCTTCGCACATGATCAACGGCCACTCTTCTGCACATCATGCGCTTGAAGAAGAGTTGGCCGAATTTACCGGGTTTGCGCAAGCATTGCTGTTTTCTACCGGTTACATGGCCAATATCGGTGTTGTTACAGCATTGATTGGACGAGAAGATGCTATATTCGCCGATAAACTGAACCATGCATCATTGAATGACGCAGCTTTGTTATCGCGCGCTGAGTTTATCCGCTACTCGCATGTCGATCTTGCGTTATTGGAGCAGCGATTGTCTGATAGCAGCGCACGACGTAAGCTCGTGATCTCGGACGCAGTATTCAGTATGGAAGGGGACATTGCACCCATTTCTGAACTGATAGCTCTGTGCGAGAAATATCATGCAGTATTATTGCTGGACGATGCACACGGTTTTGGCGTGCTGGGCAGGCAGGGGCGCGGCAGCTTGTTTTTGCCGGATTGTGCCAGCATCCATTCGCCCAATATTATCTATATGGCGACCTTAGGAAAGGCTGCAGGCGTATTTGGTGCTTTTGTCGCGGCGCAAGCAGAAGTCATCGAAACTCTGATTCAATCCGCACGCAGTTATATTTACACTACGGCGACGCCGCCCTTGTTAGCACAAGCACTCATAACCAGTCTAAGATTAATTCAACAGGATGAATGGCGGCGGGATGCGTTAGCACAAAATATTGCGCAATTGAGAGAAACGCTGCAATCGCTACCATGGAAGTTGCTGCCTTCCAGTACGCCGATCCAGCCTTTGCTGATCGGGGAAAGTGCTGAAGCAGTGCGCATCAGTCAGCGCCTGCGCGAGCGAGGAATCCTGGTGCCAGCAATTCGTCCGCCGACGGTTCCGCAAGGTACGGCGCGATTGCGCATTTCGTTGTCCACTGCACATCAGCCGCAGGATGTCTTGCGCTTGACAGAAGCGTTGCAAGAAATCGCATTGCAAGCATGACGCAGCTGCACATTGAATCCATGGGGCATGGTCCCGATCTGGTGTTGTTGCATGGCTGGGCGATGCATAGCGGTATCTGGAGCGGTGTTCAGGATCAACTGGCGCAACAGTTCCGTTTGCATCTGGTGGATTTGCCAGGGCATGGACTTAGCCCTGCGTGTGAGCCGGGAACATTGAATCATTGGGTCGAGATGGTTGCGGAAATTCTGCCTGAACGCTGCATACTGGGTGGCTGGTCATTGGGTGGGCAGGTCGCGATGGAATTGGCGTTGCGTGAATCGCAACGGGTGCAAAAACTGGTTCTGATTTCCACCACGCCGTGTTTTGCCAAAAGTGACGATTGGGAATTGGGCATGGAGCGTAAATTGCTGCAACTTTTCCTGGAAAATCTGAAACTCAATTATGCTACGACAATTAACCGATTTCTGACTTTGCAGATGAGTGGTGACCGCGATGCGAGCAAGATTCTGTCGCAACTGCGCAAGCAAATCTTTCAGCGCGCCGAGCCAGATGCCAGCGTATTGGAGAAAGGATTGCAGATTTTGCAGCAGAGTGATTTGCGTGATCTTATCGCTGCGATTCAGCAACCAGTTTTATTATTGCATGGTGAGAATGATGTGATTACTCATCCTGCCGCTGCCGATTGGATGCATCAACAGTTGCCGCAATCGCAGCAAGTGATATTTGCGCACTGCGGACATGCGCCGTTTTTATCCTATCCTGAACAATTTGTGACTTGCCTCAATGAATTCCGAATACACACTTGATAAGAAACAGCTACGCGCTGCGTTTGGGCGTGCCGCCCGCAGCTACGATCAGGCGGCAGTTCTGCAACGTGAAATCAGCAACCGCATGCTGTCGCGCCTGGAATATATCAAATACCGACCCGATGTCATCCTCGATGCCGGCAGCGGCACCGGCTATGGCAGCCAGCAACTGGCCAAGCGCTATCCGAAAAGCCAATTGATCGCAGTGGATATTGCCTGGACGATGCTATCACACGCACGTCCCAATACTACCTGGTGGCAACGCGTGTTACCGCTGCAGCAACAACATACCGACTACGTGTGCGCCGATATCGAACAAATGCCGATTAAAAATGAGAGCGTTGGCATGGTATGGTCGAATCTCGCATTTCAGTGGTGTAATGATCTGGAACGCACGTTTGCTGAGATGCATCGCATTCTGCGCACCGATGGTTTGCTGATGTTCAGCACCTTTGGTCCGGATACGCTGAAGGAATTGCGTCAGTCTTTTGCGCAAGCCGATACTTTCAGTCACGTTAACCGCTTCATCGACATGCACGACATCGGCGATCTACTGGTACACAACGGATTTTCAACGCCGGTGATGGACATGGAATATATCACCCTGACGTATTCTGATGTCATTAGCGTGATGCGCGATTTAAAAGCCATCGGCGCACATAACGTGTTGCTCGGAAGGCATCAGGGATTGATGGGCAAAAACAAGTGGGAACAAGCCATCAACGCCTACGAAAAACTGCGCCGCGACGGCAAACTGCCCGCTACGTTTGAAGTGATCTACGGTCACGCCTGGCGGCCATTTGATCGCCACTCGGTGCTGACACCGGAAACGCGCCGACAGCTCGGCTTAATTCCTTAGTCATGGGGATTGGATTTTTTGTCACCGGCACCGATACCGGAATCGGAAAAACCACCGTCAGTTGTGCTCTGTTGCTCGCGTTTGCCGCACAAGGAAAGAAAGTCGTTGGTATGAAACCGGTTGCCGCAGGTAGTGAAAATGGAAAGTGGTTGGATGTCGAACAATTGCTGGCCGCCAGCAACATAAGCGTTACCCGGCAGCAAATCAATCCGTATGCGTTTGATGCGCCAGTTTCTCCGCACATTGCTGCACAACAGGTGGGTATGGAAATCGATTTGACGCTAATTCATCGGTTTTATCAGCAACTCAGCAGCAAAGCAGACATCGTCATCGTTGAAGGCGCGGGTGGGTTTCTGGTGCCGATCAATCAACAGAAAAATGGCGCGGATCTGGCTCAAACATTGAATCTTCCGGTGATACTGGTAGTCGGCATGCGGCTGGGCTGCTTGAATCATGCATTGCTGACGGCGCAAGCTATACGGGCTGCTGGTTTGACCTTGGCGGGGTGGGTGGCTAATTGCATCGATCCGCAGATGCTAGTTTTGGAGCAAAATATTGCGACATTGGAACAGCAGCTGGATAGCTCGTTGTTGGGAGTTTTGCCGTTTGATTTGAAAATGGAAACACAAAAAATTGCTAGTTTTCTAGATATTGTGACATTGGAAAGCTATTGAATAATAGGCTTGTATATCCAGTGTGAGAGAAAAATGATTGAAATTCCTGATAGTTGTGCTTGGGTAAGAACTTGGGATTGAATCCGATCTAGATGCTGGGGGCTGGGTAGTAAATATATGTTCAGATGCGATTAGACATTGCATCGAAGAAAAGGAAATTAAAATAATGCCTAATCTTTCTAAATATGACCGCTGGTGGTTGCTGTTAGTCGATCATATAAATTATATGCAAAGTGAAGATCAAGCTGATATTGTTAAAAGTATTACTAAGCCTTTATGTTTTGAGCGAATCATAGTAGTCAATTATAATGGTTCATCACAAGTTATTGATTTAGATATATTAACTATATTTCCATAAATTTCATGCTTCCAGAGACTTTCCATCACTGGTCAAAACAAGTCACCGAAACCAGCAATGCACTGGGTCTCGAACCCGGTGTTTTTTCATGGGATGATCCGTACAAAATGCATTGTCGCTCAAACGATCAGCCGACAATAGTCAGAGACGCAAGGTTGCGCCGTTCGTGTCGGCGATGACCACGTTGAATTTTTATATCAACCGGGTGGGAAAGCATTTATCCGCGCAGCAGCGGGGAGTTCTGGAAAAGGTCAAAGATGAGTTACGGGAATTGTATGGCAAGCCGTGCATCGAAGCATAACAGAAGTTTTCTAATGATGACCAATCAACAATAATTTTGTATATATCCGATGAATTACTTAGATTTAACCAGCAATCAGTTTGCCTCCAAGGGTTATTGGGATCGACCACTGGAAAATTTGAATCCGCCGACAGCCCATGAGCTTGCGCTTTTTGATCAGAACGGTTATGACTTAACTGAGTTGGAGCAACGTTATGCAGAAGTTAATTTGACACCCGCCAAACCGCATCGGGAGCATCGGCGTGCATTAAAAGCACACTGGTTCACGCAACCGGAACGAGTAGAGGGGGCTGTGTTGAACCACAGTTTGCTGTTTGAGCGTAAAGGTTATGCCGGTGCAGCGCTGGAACAACTCGAGCGATGGGCGCAAACAAATCCACTCGTTTACAAAATCATCAAAATGCGCCCCAAGTGGGGATTGGATTTCAGCATGGACTATGTGGATCGTGCCGGCAATGTATTTGAAGTATTGCACTGGGAGTATGATGGCTTTGACTTTGATGAAGTCGAAACGCACAAATGGCAGCTGGAGCCTAAGCTTGCCGCCATTGATTGGGACGATGCCGCTGCCAGTATCCTGAAACTGAAAGATCAGTGGCACCACTTGGACTTTTTTGCGCAAAGCGATTGGAAATGCAATTATTTTGGCATTGTCAAAGAACGTTTCAAAATGGTGATTTGGGAGTGAAAAAAACGATTGATAAATGAGTTGCAGGCACTTCGGACCCGGTCGTATTAGCCGTAAATTTTTGAGGCTTTTTGCGACTGTAACAGTTGTGCAAATGCAAACTCAAGCAACCATATCGACCTTGCCTGTTTTTAGGTTGTATACGCCACCAACCACAAGAAGCTTTTTCTCCGCTACCAATCGATTTAGAAGGGGTGTTTGTTTTTTCAATTCTTGCACATTTTGTATGACATTCATTTTGACGACATCGTCAATGCGGTTTTTCGATTGCTTGTCAATTGCTCTTACCGCCGGTGCTATTGCACTGGCTATAGATTGAATATGTCCAGGAAATTGGGCACTATTATCTACGGCATCGATAGCAGCCTGGATTGCGCCGCAGCTTTCATGGCCAAGCACCATAATTAGAGGGGTATGCAAAACAAAGGTAGCATACTCGAGTGTGGCCACAAAATCTGTCGTTAAATAATTCCCAGCTACGCGCGCGACAAACAAATCCCCCCGTTGTTCATCAAAGCAGAACTCAGGGCTCACTCTTGAATCAGAGCAGCTTAATATGCTGGCATAGGGGTTTTGGCCGCTGACCAAAGCGGCACGTTCAAGTTTAAAATTCAATGGAGTGGATAGACCCGTAACATAACGTTCATTACCTGCCATCAATCTCTCTAAGGCTGCTTCCGGTGTTAGTACATTTTCAGGTTGAGGTGACGTCTTAATAACGCCCGATGTGGCCATTACCCTATCCGTTGCTGTAATTCCCAGTCCCAGCGAGGATGCCACGGCCATTTTTAGAAATGAACGTCTTTGCTGATTTTTTTGCAGGCTTAGGTTTTCTTGTTCGTCAGATGTCTGGCACATTTTTTATCCTTTTTTCCTAAAATAATTATTGTACGGATCTTTCTGTATTGTATAAGAACATAGGGGAATTGCGGAAAAATTAAGCGACATTAAGGATGGAAAAGCTTTCAGGGAATTGAATTCCTGTTTTTCTCTTAAAACCTATTGGGGGTTCGCAGGCTCACTCCAGCCCACGAGCAACGGGCTCTATGGTAGATCTAACGCGCTATGTTATGATGAAATGTCAGTTCGTTGGTGGTCTTAACAAGAAAAGCTGTTTCAGAAACTTAATTCTGTTGATCTGCAGAGGGAGCGGTTATGGCTGATGTTTTCTTTGATATAAACAGTAATATCCGTGCTGTTGGTTCTATTCGTCGCGCGGCGAGTGGTAATCCGCAATCGCTGGATGCTTCCATTGCAGATGGTGATACGATTGGTTTTCATTTTTCCGGGAGCGGATCGATGCGTTTTCTCGGTGTGGACACACCGGAAAAGAATTTTCAACTACCGGGCTCACAAGCACATCGTCGCCTTGATTCAGAGGAATGGGACGCTTATCTGACGGATCCTTTTCTACCCCAGTTTGATCCTTATAACCTCGATGCTGATCTTATAGCTCACTTGCGTACTCGTATCGGTCCGGGTGCTGGCATTAATCATCGCTTCCACGGTGACAACGCTGAGCAGACGTTGATTGCGCAGGTACAAACGGATATGGATACACTGGGGCAAACCCCGGATACGTTTGGATACTTCCTTTCTTTTTCCTTCGAGGTATTTGATTCTTACGGGCGTTTTCTGGCTTTTATCAATCGCAACCAACCCAACGCTAATATTCCTGGGCCACGGCCACATTCGTACAACGAACGGCAACTGGAAAGCGGCGCGGCACTCCCGTATTTTATCTGGCCGAATATTGCTCCATTCCGGAAAGAATCGTTGTTGGAGGCTGTTTTTTCGCCGGGTATGGCAAGGAGAACAGCTGAAGCTAGTTCCGATTTAAGGCGTACCCGCGATTTTGTGCGTCAGGCACGCGCGAATGGAATGGGTGTTTTTAATCCAGCCAATCCACTGCGCTTCGAAGCGTTTGAAGTGCGCTATCTGGGACGGCGCGAGTTACCCCATCGCGCCGTGATTGATTTGAGTCGCGATGACGATTTCATCTTGCAAGCGCAGCATTATTTCCGCATTCCCAATGCAGAAGACCGGTTGTTTATTCCGCCCGCATTCGTTCCGCTGTTTGTTATGCGCGGATGGCGTTTGGAAGGATGGTACTAAAAATATTATTGTATAAATCAAAGGAAATCGAATAATGGCTTATAAGGAATACAAAGTGTTACACGTAACAGAAGGCGGGGTCGGAACAATTTTCTTGGGCGCATCCGGTATTCCGATCAAACAACTGGAAACGACGTTGAATAAAGAGGCAGCCGATGGTTGGACGCTGGTGTTCCAGTTTGTTGAGCAGAAACGGTTCTTGCTGTTCTGGAAGCGCGAAGCGGTGATCATTACGTTGGCACGCTAGTGCGATGAGAACGAAGCAGGCGATTCAGGAGGAGGAAGAGCGTATTAGGAAGCTGGTGCGCGAATTACCGGATGACAAACGATTGCAATTTTTCCAGCAAGTCGAGAAGGATCTGAAAGATCCAGATACTTACGCTACGCTTAATTTTTTATTCATCGCCGGATTGCATCATTTTTATCTGGGTAAGTGGTTTCGGGGTTTAGTCAATTTCAGTATTTTTCTGCTGGGGGGTATTTTGCTATTCACGCCTGCGGTTATTTTAGGTGTGTTTTTACTGCTTGCTATTACGATAGCCGAGCTCATGGCTCTATTTAACGCACAGATTGTAGTTCAGGAATACAATAATGGTGTGATGGAAAGAATTTATCGTGGGCTTGTCGCGGGCTGTTAAGCGTAATATTGCATACAAGCATATATTAACTCATGGTTTCTTCTGAACGACTAACCCATTTTATTGCTTGCATTTCAATATCTGAGAAGTCATCCAGACTGAGAAAACCGAGTTCGGATAATAGGGAGTGAATAGAGGTTATTTCACCTTTTTCTTTGGCTTCGATTAATTTTAATGCCTGACCCAAACGCCCGTGGCGAGTTAATAAGGCTTGACTTGTGTCATCAGAAATTCCTAATTTGTTGACGACTTGTTGCATTTCAATGCCAAGTAGTTCGTCGAGAAGCGACAAAATGCCGACCATATAGGCACGTTCCTGATGGTTCTTATCATGAGGACGTTCAGCCGTTGCAATTAATTCCATCAATTTCCCGCGTGTTACGGCAGTTTGTGTGATTTCATCAGAGATACTGTCCGTATCCGGTGATTGGCTGGAGGTGTAAAGTAAAAGCTGTATCCATTTTTGTAACTGCTTGCGTCCCATTAACTGAACGGCTTGTTTAATAGAATTAATTATGAGTGGTAAACCTTCGTTACTTGAATTCACCATACGCAACAGGTTATAACTTAAGCTCGGTTGATTTTTAAATTCCTTCTCAATTTCGTTTATATCGCTATCTTGATCATTATCGCGCATCACCAAAGCTAACAATTTTAATAATGAAACCCTGCCAGTATCAGCACGCTTGGCCGACATAACTTCAGGTTTAGCAAAATAGTAGCCTTGAAACATTTGGAAACCTAATTGCCTGCAATGTGTTTCCTGTTCTTGGTTTTCAACTTTGAGCGCTAGGAGTAAGACAGGCCAAAGATTGAGCTGATTAACCAGCTGGGTGAGCTGATCTTTGGTCAGAGCTAGAACGTCGACTTTGACGACACTGACCAACGGTAACAGCAGCTCAACTTGAAGGTTGATAGCCACAATATTGTCGAGTGCAAACTGATACCCTTTTTGCTTCAGTTCCTTACAGCGCTGTAGAAACTCCGGTGTAATGGATGCGAATTCCTTCACTTCTAATACGATATGCTTACTGGGCAGTAAGCTAATAATGTCACTCAAGATGAGGTCAGGATCTGCGTTAATAAAGCCACGCTGATGACCCAGCACGTTGTGGATTCCGAACTTCCCATAGGCATTCACGATAACGTTTGCGGATGCCGACAAGTCATTAATGACATTAGCTGCTTCTTCAGCACCTTCCTCCCTAAACAGTAATTCAAATGCCACTAGATTGCGATTACGATCTAGAATGGGCTGGCGGCCAAGACAGATGCTTCCCATAGATTCCTCCGGAATAATCAATTGCAGCGCATGATTCTTGGTTATTCGATGCTATTGCTAGAACCCTAACAATACTTGAATAATAGGAATGTATATTTTCTTTCACGCAGAGGAGCATATAGCAAAGCCGACGATTGCTTTGTGATAATAAAGCGGCTTTTTAATAGCTAAATGGCAAATTTGACCATGTACTTATTTTTTTGTCTTTCTCAATGAAGATCACTTATTTGTCTTTACAAGAATACGTAAAGACGCTAGATAAAGGGTTGTTATTCTTTTGCATTATATGGATTAACCTATTGGTGCCCGATCCTCAAGCCAGGCGCCTTTTTCGTAAAATCCAGCGCCAGTTTGAAGCGTTGCGCCCAAGCGTGAGATTTTGCGTAACCAATTGGATGGGGTTGAATTGGATATCGACGCACTGGTGCGGACGAAATGTGATTTTTTTGCTAATGGAAATAGCTCTGATCAAATCTATTTAAAATCGCGCCAGCAGACACGCGATTTGGCTGTTGCCATATTGGTGGATGTGTCGCTTTCCACCGATAGCTGGGTGAATAACCGACGCATCCTGGATATCGAAAAGGAGGCTTTGGTAACATTGGCGTCGGGTCTTGCTACTTGTAAAGATACCTTCGCAATTTATACTTTTACTTCGCGAAAAAAACATCATGTCCGTGTCTCAGTCATCAAAGATTTTAATAGTCAGATATTGCGTCGCATCGCATCGCATCGCATCGTTGCGTCCTGGCTATACTACACACGTATGGGAGCCGCATTGCGCCATAACTGTCAACTTCTGAGCAAACGTCCTGAGCGCCATCGTCTGATGTTCTTATTAAGCGATGGTAAACCCAATGATCTGGATTATTATGAGGGCCGTTACGGTATTGAAGATACCCGGCGAGCGATCCTGGAAGCGCGTAAAGCCGGGCTTTCGATATTTGGAATTATGATAGACTGCAAGGCTCAGGATTATTTTCCCTATCTCTTTGGGAAAGGAGGGTATGTCATTGTGCCGACCTGATTGCGTTTCCCACGCTCTTCCCTTCATCTGTCAGCAATTGATGGGTGATTAGTTAACCAAATTGGGTTAACGGAGCCGCTGCAGTTGTCCGCGTGATTGGTTTCTAAAAAGTGGCTAAGTATGGTGTAATTAGCTTCTTCCATTTAACTTTTTTAAATCCGGTTTAAATTTTTTATGGCAAATATCGGTTTTATCGGTCTGGGTATCATGGGGAAGCCTATGGCCAGACATTTAATTGAGGGTGGACATAGCTTGTTTTTGCACTCGCGCAGCGGGGTGCCTGCAGACCTGATTGGTTTGGGTGGCGGGGAGTGTTTGTCACACAAAGAAGTGGCGCAGCATGCGGATATTGTTATCACTATGCTGCCAGATACGCCTGATGTGGAGAAGGTTTTATTTGGTGAAAATGGCATTGTCGAGGGACTTGAATTGTGTTCGGATCAGGCCAAGATAATTGTAGATATGAGTTCGATTTCGCCATTGGAAACGCGTAAATTTGCAGCACGTATCAACGGCCTGGGACATGATTATATGGACGCACCAGTATCCGGCGGTGATGTCGGGGCGCAAAATGCGACACTGACGATCATGGTAGGCTCAAGCGTGACGGTATTCGAGAAAGTAAAACCTATTCTTGCGTTGATGGGAAAGAGCGTGACTCTTGTAGGCGAAAACGGTGCGGGCCAGGTGTGTAAAATTGCCAATCAAATCGTCGTATCTTCAGCGATCGAAGCTGTGGCTGAGGCGTTGTTGTTCGCATCCAAGGCAGGAGTGGATCCGGAGAAAGTTCGGCAGGCGTTGCTAGGTGGTTTTGCAGCTTCGCGTGTGTTGGAAGTGCATGGGGAGCGTATGATTAACCGGTGCTTTGAGCCCGGTTTTCGCATTGAATTACATCAAAAAGATTTAAATATTGCATTGGAAAGCGCGTCCGCTTTGGGTGTGAGTTTGCCGAATACCGCAACCGTGCGTGAATTATTTTCTGCTTGCCTCGCGCATGGCGGCGCAAAATGGGATAATTCCGCTATTGTGAAAATACTGGAAAAACTGGCTGATCACGAAATTCGGAAGCATCTGGAATAATTAACTTCATGACCCTACACGAACTTGTCAATAAACTGCATGCGATTTTGCCGCATGAGGCGGTGCTATACGAAACCGAAGATTTGAGGCCATATGAATGCGATGGCTTATCAGCGTATCGGCAATTGCCGCTGGTGGTTGTGTTGCCGCACACGGAAGAGCAGATCGTCAAAATTTTGCAGCTTTGCCATGCTACGAGCATTCCTGTCGTGGCACGCGGTGCAGGTACTGGTTTGTCAGGAGGTGCACTGCCGCATGTGCAAGGCGTTTTGCTGTCATTAGCTAAGCTGAACCAAATTATCGCGATTGATTCGTTGGCGCGTATGGCGCGTGTGCAGCCTGGAGTCAGAAATCTGGCGATTAGTGAGGCAGTGGCGATGTATGGCTTATATTATGCACCCGATCCTTCATCGCAGATTGCTTGCTCGATTGGCGGTAACGTGGCAGAGAATTCGGGTGGCGTGCACTGCTTGAAATATGGCTTAACAGTGCACAACATTGTCAAACTACGGGTTTTGACGATTGATGGCGAGTGTCTGGAAATAGGCGGCGAGAGTTTGGATAGTGCGGGGTATGATTTGCTCGCGTTAATGACCGGTAGTGAAGGTATGCTGGGCATAATCACGGAAATTACCGTGAAACTGATTCCAATGCCGGAGAAGGCACAGTTGGTGATGGCAGCATTTGATGATGTACTCAAGGCAGGTAATGCGGTGGCGAATGTCATCGCTGCAGGCATTATTCCCGCCGGTATGGAAATGATGGATAAAATTACTATTCATGCAGTGGAAGAATTTTTACAAGCGGGCTATGACTTGGATGCGGCGGCAATTTTGCTGTGCGAATCTGATGGCAGCGATGAAGAAGTGGCAGATGAGATCAAGCAAATTTATTCCATTATGCAGCAAAGCGGAGCAACCAAAATCAGCACCTCGCGCAATGAAGCAGAGCGCCTTAGGTTTTGGGCTGGACGGAAAGCAGCATTTCCCGCTGCCGGTAGGGTTTCGCCGGATTATTACTGCATGGATGGAACGATTCCGCGAAAACGACTGGCCGATGTGCTGCGCGGCATTGAGAAGTTATCCCTGGAATATGGGTTGCGCTGCATGAATGTGTTTCATGCTGGGGATGGTAACTTACACCCCTTGATTTTATACGATGCCAATCAGCCGGGTGAATTGGAAAGGACCGAAGAGTTTGGCGGAAAGATACTGGAGATGTGTATTCGTGCAGGGGGTACAATTACCGGGGAACATGGCGTGGGAATGGAGAAAATCAATCAGATGTGTATCCAATTTGGCACGGGTGAGTTGGCAATGTTTCATGCGGTGAAGGCGGCATTTGATCCAACGGGATTGCTGAATCCCGGTAAAGCGGTTCCTACTTTACATCGTTGTGCGGAATTGGGCGCGATGCATGTGCATCGAGGCGAGGAAAAATTTGCGGAATTGCCGCGATTTTAGAGCCTATGCAGCAAGTTATTATTGATCAATATAGCGCAGTAATTTGTGCTGCGGCAGAGAATAAATCCCCATTGCAAATACGCGGTGGTGGCACCAAGCATTTTTATGGTAATTCCTCATTCGGGCAAAAAGATATCTTGTTAGATACGACGGCGTATCACGGCATTATTGATTACGAACCGACTGAGTTGGTGATTACAGCGTGCGCAGGTACACGCTTGGCGGATCTGGAGGCTTTGCTGGCGCAGCACGGGCAAATGTTGCCATTCGAGCCGCCACATTTTGGTGCAGATGCGACTTTGGGTGGGTGCATTGCGACGGGTTTATCAGGTCCACGTCGTGTTGCTGCTGGCGCGGCGCGTGATTTTGTGTTGGGTACGCGATTGCTCGACGGAAAAGGTAGGGATTTGCGTTTTGGCGGACAAGTAATGAAAAATGTCGCGGGTTATGATGTTTCCCGGTTGATGGTGGGAGCTATGGGCACTTTAGGTGTGTTGCTGGAAGTTTCGCTGAAGGTCTTACCAAAACCACCATTTGAAATTACGATACAGATGCCCATGGATGAAGCTGCAGCGATCGAGAAAATGAATCAATGGGCTAGTAAGCCGCTGCCGATTTCAGCAACTTGTTATGTTGAGGGCGTGTTGTTTCTCAGGTTATCTGGTGCTGAATCAGCAGTGCGTGCAGCGCAGATAAAATTGGGAGGCGAAGAGTTAGCAGGAGGTAAGGATTTCTGGCAATCGGTACGCGAGCAGTCGCATGATTTTTTTCAATCAGATAAGCTTCTATGGCGTTTATCGATCAAATCAACAACAGCGCCTATATTACTGCCCGGAAAACAATTACTGGAGTGGTGTGGCGGCTTACGGTGGTTGCTTTGTGATGCAAGTGTGGGCCAGGAAATAATTCGTAAAACAGCTAAAAATGCGAGTGGCCATGTTACTTTGTTTCGTAGCAATGCGTTGCGCAATGCTGTGTTTCATCCGTTGGATCCGGCTATGCTGGAAATTCATCGCTTGCTGAAAGAAAAATTTGATCCATCGGGAATTTTTAATCCCGGCCGGTTTTATTCAGAGTTTTAAATGCAAACCAAGCTTGCTGATTTTATAAAAAACTCACCGCAGGGGCAGGAAGCGGATGCCATTTTGCGTAGTTGCGTGCATTGCGGTTTTTGTTTGGCGACTTGCCCTACCTATCAGATTCTGGGTGATGAGCTGGATAGTCCGCGCGGTCGTATTTATCTGATGAAACAGATGCTGGAAGGGCAGTCGGTCACGCAAAAAACGCAATTGCATCTGGATCGATGCCTTACATGCCGTGCCTGTGAAACGACTTGCCCATCAGGGGTGCGTTATGGTGCCTTAGTGGATATCAGTCGAGGCATTGTTGAGAAACAGGTAAAGCGTGATCTTGGATCAGAAGTTTTGCGGTATACACTGCGGAAAATTTTGCCTAATCCATTGCTATTCAATACGTTTTTCAAAGTGGGTCAGGTCGTGCGCCCATTCTTGCCGCAGAAACTCAAAAGAAAAATTCCGGTTAAGCCTGATCCTGCCAGTGCGTGGCCTGCAGAGCGGCATGCGCGCAAAATGCTGGTGCTTGACGGTTGCGTGCAACCGTCATTGGCGCCTAATATTAATGCCGCTACTGCACGTGTGCTAAACAGCCTGGGCATAACATTGATCAAGGCTGAAAATGCAGGATGTTGTGGCGCAGTCACCTTCCATTTGAATGACCAGCAGGATGGGCTTAACTATATGCGGCGCAATATAGATGCTTGGTGGCCTTTGCTTGAGCAAGAAGGAATCGAGGCGATTGTGATGACTGCGAGTGGGTGTGGTGTAACGGTCAAAGAATATGGGCATTTATTAAGTCATGATCCGGATTATGCAGAAAAAGCTGAAAATATTTCAGCTCTGACCAAAGATATTAGTGAAGTGCTATTGGTTGAAATCGAGAGTCTGCAACAATTGGTCCAATCGCGATTAGAGCTGAATCAGTCAAAATTATCTTTCCATTCTCCTTGTACCCTGCAGCATGGCATGAAAATTCGTGGTGTAGTGGAGAAAATACTGATGCTTGCTGGTTTTGATTTAACCGTTGTTCCCAATGCGCATCTATGTTGTGGTTCAGCAGGCACGTACTCAATTTTGCAGCCGGAGCTTTCACAACAACTCTTGAAAAATAAAATCATTGCGCTTGAGTCCGGAAAACCGGATCAGGTTGCTACTGCGAATATTGGGTGTTTGATGCACCTGAAAAACGGTACATTAACACCTGTGAAACACTGGATTGAGTTATTGGATGAGCGGATAATTCGCCCTAAAGTTTGAAGTTGCAGTGTTTGTCAGTAAATGATCTTGGTTCAGGCAGCGCAGCTGCTATGTATTGCGCATACTGTTTCCATGTCTGTTACACAAACTTAATCAGATTTAATTTTCCGATTATTCAGTCAGTGCTTTATCAGGATATTATCAAGATAAAGTATTTGCTCTTTGCAGGAGGATAAAGGAACCCCGTAGTTTTTTAGTTTCTGATAAAATCATTATTTAATACTAGAATAAAATTTATATGGAATTATCAATATTTCAAGATCATTTTCTGCTGAGATTGGAGAATTTGCTCTTTGTTATTACAGCATTAGTCAGTGGATCACTGTTGTTGTGGCCTATGCTTACACAGCGGGGCATAAAAGAGGTTGATACGCGAGTCGCGGTTCAATTAATCAATTACCAGGATGCGTTAGTGCTAGATGTCCGTGATGACAGCGAGTATACAGCGGGCCATTTGCCAAACTCTAAACATATTCCAGCTGAGAAAATTGCGGAGCGCTGGACAGAACTACAGAAGTTTAAGGAAAAACCTATTCTTGTGATATACCGGGCTGGTATTCGATCGAATAATCCCAGTGTGGTTTTGAAGAAAAATGGTTTTTCTCAGGTAATTAATCTAATGGGTGGCATTGATGCATGGAAACGTGCTGGTTTGCCTATCGCCAAGCGTTAGAGAGTCATATGCCCAGAGTAATTATGTATACATCAGGTTTTTGTCCTTATTGTAAAATGGCCGAAAGCTTATTGCGTTCAAGAGGTGTTGATGAGATTGAGAAAATTCGTATTGATTTAGAGCCTGACCAGCGTGTTGAGATGATGGATAAAACCGGTCGCCGTACTGTTCCTCAGATTTATATCGGAGAGCGGTACGTGGGAGGTTACGATGATTTAACGCAACTTGATCGTAAGGGGGAATTAGCAGCATTACTGGCAACTTGATCGCAGAATTAGAGTGTTTAATTGCGATTTATAATGTAAATGGAATTTAACTTTTATTCACCACCGGATATTAAATATGAGTGAGCAGCCGCAACCAGTTTTTGCTATAGAAAAAATTTATGTAAAGGATTTATCTCTGGAGATTCCAAATGCACCTAATATCTTTCTGGAAAGAGATACGCCCGAGATTAATTTGCAACTTGGAACTAAACATCAAAGTATTGATACAGGATTGTACGAAGTGCTGCTAACGGTAACAGTTACCGCTAAGATTAAAGATAAGATAATGTTTTTGATTGAGACGCAACAGGCCGGTATTTTTCGTATTCAAAATATTCCAAATGAGGAAATAGAACCCGTTCTGGGGATCGGGTGTCCCAATATTCTTTTTCCCTATTTGCGTGAGGTAGTGTCGGATATTGTGACTAGATCCGGTTTCCCACCGGTAATTCTCAATCCGGTAAATTTTGAAGCGATCTATCAGCAAAAAAAAACGGAACCTAGTACACACTAAATTGATAATAATCTTGAAGTTTGAACGTAATCCTACAATGAAAAGAAAATTGCAGAATTCAGTGCCTAGACTGAAATGCAAAATACTGATTGCAGTGATGAGTATTTTGTATTTGCTTCCAGGCTATGTGATGGCTGAGATGGAGTTTTTCTCGATAGCTGAAAATGCCATTGTTATGTATGATGCACCGTCGTTACAAGCTGATAAATTATTTGTGGCAGGGCGCCATCTCCCAGTTGAAGTAGTGGTGGATGTCGATGGATGGGCAAAAGTTCGTGATAGTAGCGGGGGGCTTGCTTGGGTTCAGAAGAAAGATTTGAATCAACAACGCTATGTTATTGTGACAGTACCATTAGCTGATGTTCACTTGTCCGCAGATGTTAACTCAGAATTAGTATTTCAAGCTGAAGAGAATATCGTTATGGAGTGGCTGCAGTCCGAAATCCAAGGATGGGTGAAAGTGCGGCATAGCGACGGTCCAATGGGTTATGTTAAAGTCAGTCAGGTTTGGGGTTCATGAAAATTGCAGTACTGGGTGCGGGTGCATGGGGTTCCGCATTAGCAATTAGTTTTTCTGCACGTCATCAAATAAATTTGTGGACGAAAGATCCAGAACATGCAGTTGACATGGATAAGCGACGCTTTAATCAATCTTTCTTGCCAGGATATTTGTTACCTAAATCGCTAAAGATTACCTCGCAACTTACTGAAGCCCTCGATGGCGTTGATCTCGCTTTGATTGTCGTTCCCATTGCAGGCTTACGCGAAACTTTACGGACTATCATTGCAAGCAATATCAGAGTGCCGCTTATTTGGGGATGTAAGGGTTTAGAGACAGGAACCGCTTATCTGCCGCATCAAGTCGTTGAGGAAGAGTATGGCGTTAAACTTTCTTATTGCGGGGTTTTATCGGGACCTAGTTTTGCGGAAGAAGTTGCACAGGGACTGCCGACAGCTTTAACATTTGCCTCTAACGAACCTGAGTTTTCAAGCAGAATATCGGCAGAATTACATAGCCCAAGATTGAGAATCTATACCAGTGGAGATATTGTCGGCGTGGAAACCGGGGGCGCGATAAAGAATGTAATTACGATCGCGGCAGGTATCTCTGATGGTATTGGGTTTGGCCACAATGCACGTGCCGCATTAATCACGCGAGGGTTAATGGAAATAACTAGGCTAGGGCTTAGCCTGGGTGGAAAGATGGAGACTTTTATCGGATTGGCGGGTGTGGGTGATTTGATTTTGACAAGTACTGGCGATCTATCACGGAACAGACGAGTAGGATTGATGTTAGCTGCAGGGAAAACATTGCATGATATTTTAAATGAGCTTGGACATGTAGCTGAGGGTGTGCATGCAGCACTATCAGTGCTGCAATTAGGTAAGAGATTGAATATTGAAATGCCCATTACACAAGCAATTTGCAGTATTTTACATGAAGGTGTGTCGGCGCGAAGTGCTGTGGAAGTGTTGTTAAATCGTGAACAGAAATCAGAAATTTATTGATATTAAATTGACTCGATGAGGTATTAATGATTCCTGTTTTTATATATAACGCATTGTTTGTATGTATTTTTATACTCTTAATGTAAAAATTGTAGTTTTTTGTAACATTGGTCAATCAAATTAATGATGTTACGGGAACGCCTGAATTTGCTTGACCGGGCGTTAACGGCTTGATATAAGTGCGACTGCAGTATTTGCTTGTGATTTAATTACCATTAACTTAGAAGGGGAATTATATGAACAAATCCGAACTCATTGAAGCTATCGCAAACTCGGCTAAAATTTCCAAAGCTTCGGCAGGAAGCGCATTGGATGGAGCATTAACTGCAATAAAAGGAGCGCTTAAAAAGAATGAAAGTGTAACTTTGGTCGGATTTGGGACTTTTAAAGTAGGTACAAGAGCTGCGCGTACGGGTCGTAATCCTCGTACCGGCGCAGCCATTAAGATCAAAGCAGCTAAGGTACCTAAATTCAGTGCTGGTAAAGCACTCAAAGATGCAGTAAACTAGCGCACTTTCTGATTGGGGTGCTTAGCTCAGCTGGTAGAGCGTCGCCCTTACAAGGCGAATGTCGGCGGTTCGATCCCGTCAGCACCCACCAATCAATATAGACCAGTTTGGGAGTGGTAGTTCAGTTGGTTAGAATACCGGCCTGTCACGCCGGGGGTCGCGGGTTCGAGTCCCGTCCACTCCGCCAAAAAATCAGTAATGAATTATAAATTTCCCAAGGTTATTTCCACTAAAATTATTTTCGTAGACTCTAATTGTGTTTGATCTAGTTAACCGAAAAAAACGTGTCGTTCAGGTGATTCTGGGCTTGGCAGTGCTGCCATTTATGTTCTGGGGCGTGGAATCTTATCGGAGCGATAGTGGCGAAGGCTATGTTGCAATCGTCGAAGGTGACGAAATTTCCCGGCGCGAGTATGAACAAGCACTACGTGATCATCATGAACGCTTGCGGGGTATGCTTGGCGCAAATTTCGATAGCGCGATGCTTGATAATTTTGAAGTTAGAAACTCTGTGCTTGAAAGGCTGATTCAGCAGCGATTATTACAGCAAGAAGCTGTAAAAAATGGCTTTGTTGTTTTGGACTCGCAGTTAATAAAGACAATTCAAGATGTGCAGGCATTTCAAAAGAATAATAAATTTTCTAAGCAGCAATACGAAGAATTGTTGCGTAACCAAGGTCTTACCCCCGAGATATTTGAATCACGTGTGCGCCAAGAACTATTGTTGCAACAGCTACTAGATGGATATAGTGAAAATGCGATCACGCCAAGCACTATCGCTGAGAGAGTGCAATACCTGAGTGAAGTCCGGCGTGAGATCAGTCAATCACAAATTGCACCTGACCAATTTCTCTCTCAGGCCGTGCCTAGAGAAGAAGATATTTCTGCTTATTATGAACAGCATAAAGCGGATTTTGATTTGCCGGAACGAGCCAAAGTTGAATATCTGGTTTTATCTTTGGATGCTGTAGCAAAAAACGAATTCGTGAGTGATGAGGCGGTCAATACTTATTTTTCAGAGCATCAATCGGAGTTTGGTCAATCTGAGGAACGCAAGGCTAGTCATATATTAATCAGTGTGTCTGCGGACGCATCAGAGGAAGAAAAACAAATAGCGTGGGATAAGGCAGAGAAAATTTTGGAACAGGTTAAGCAGGATCCAGATCAGTTTGCAGAAATTGCAAGAGAGCATTCAGATGACCCCGGTTCAGCAGTGCGGGGAGGAGATCTTGGCTTCTTTGGCCGTGGTGTCATGGTTAAATCTTTTGAAAATAAAATTTTTTCGATGCAACTGGATGAAATCAGCAACATAGTAGAAACAGATTTTGGTCTGCATATAATTAAATTAACAGCAATCAAGGAAGAGAGGCACCCAGATCTAGAGGAGGTTCGTGAGCAAATTGAGAATACGCTTAAGATAGGAATGGTAGAAAGTGTTTTTGGTGAGATTGCCGAGGACTTTAGTAATGTTGTTTATGAGCAGGGTGAAAGTCTGCAAGCAGCGGCTGAAAAGTTTGAGTTAACCATAGAAAAGAGTGATTGGATTACAAGAGACTCAATAGAGCCCGAGATTCTTTCCAATGAAAAAATGCTGAAAGCAATTTTTTCAGATGATGTCATTTCAAATGGCCGTAATACGGAAGCTATCGAAGTAGATCCTGATACATTCGTTTCTGCTCGTGTTATTGAATATAGACCGGCTACTGCACAGTCATTGGCAGTTGTAAGAGATGAAATCGTGGATAAACTTAAGCGGGAGATGGCTGCATCAATGGCTGTTGCAGAGGGACGAGAAAAGCTTACTCGATTACAGGCGGGAGAGGTTCTTGATGATATTGCTTGGGATGATACGCAATCGATTTCTTATATGCAGCCGCAAGGATTAGATCATGAGGCTTTGCGGGCTATTTTTAGAGCAGAAGTTGATGAGCTTCCTGTTTATGTCGGCGTGGTTAATCCAGAGGGCGGGTTTAATTTAATACAAATTAGCAGGGTAATAGAGCCTGTACCAGATGAAAAAACTACGCTTGAAAATTTTACTAAGCAATTGCAGCAGATGATAACGCAAGAAGAAATGTCGTCTTATCTGACTGCAATCAGGCAGCGGTATGAAGTCAAAATTAAACAAAATAGTTTTTGATTGTTATTTTAGTACTCTAATTGTGGTTAATCGCCGAGATTAAATGCGACTGTATTAAAACCTGCATCTACATAAGTGATTTCCCCGGTAATGCCACTGGCCAGGTCACTGCATAAGAAAGCGGCAACATTGCCAACTTCTTCGATAGTGACATTACGTCGGAGCGGAGCGACCTTCTCAGTATATCCTAATAATTTTCCAAAATTTCCGATACCGGAGGCTGCCAGAGTTCTAATGGGTCCGGCAGAAATAGCATTAACACGTATCCCTTTTGGGCCCAAGCTGGAAGCCATGAAGCGAACATTCGCTTCAAGGCTGGCTTTGGCTAGCCCCATTACATTGTAGTTGGGCATGACACGAACAGCACCTAAATAGCTTAGCGTTAAAAGAGCGCCATTTCTATCTTGCATTAATGGTTGAGCAGCTTTTGCAAGGGCTGAGAAACTATAGGCGCTGATATCGTGTGCAATTCGAAAAGCCTCTCTATCAACACTTTCCAGGTAATCTCCACTTAGGGCTTCACGGGGTGCAAAGGCAATCGAATGGATAATACAATCCAATCCATCCCAATGCTTTTGCAGTTGCTCAAAGCACATTGAGATTTCATCGTCGCTTGCAACATTGCAGGGAAATAGTAAACTGCTGTCAAACTCAGCGGCTAACTTTTCAACTCGCCCATGAAGTTCTTCGCTTTGATAAGTAAAGGCTAATGACGCACCTTCTCGTTTCATGACCTTCGCGATACCGTAAGCTATTGAGCGGTTACTGAGTAGTCCTGTAATGAGTACACGCTTATTGGCGAGAAATCCCATAAATTTTCCTTGTAAAATTGAGCATTTTGACAAATTATAGCCGAAGGGTTGAGTAAGGTGGCGTTAAACACAAGAATAAGTTGAAGATGCGAGTATCATTATTGACTTTGAACAGATTCTAGAAAGCCGGGTTTGCAATGAAATTTTTATTAATTAAGTTCTGGTTACTGATTGTTACTACTGTACAACTAACTGCATGTGGTGAGAATAATTGGAATAATCCTTATGCCGCTTCGGAGACAGGGGAGAATATTCTTTATAGTGTGTTTACTGAACGTCCAAAGCATCTTGACCCAGTGCAATCCTACAGTTCCAATGAAATCCAGTTTACTGCCCAGATTTACGAACCTCCACTGCAATATCATTATTTGAAAAGGCCTTTTGTTTTAATTCCAGCAACTGCGGAAGAAATGCCCATAGTGAAATATTTCGACGCTGAAGGTATCCAATTGTCGGATGAGGCGCATTCTAATGATATTGTTTATAGTGTTTATGAGATCTCGATTAAACCTGAGATTTTCTATCAACCTCATCCAGCTTTTGTGATGGATGAGCAGGATAATTGGTTATATCATGCACTGAACGAGCAAACATTAGCATCGATATTTAAGCTATCCGATTTTGCTTATACAGATACTAGGGAGTTGGAGGCTGAAGATTATGTGTATCAGGTTAAGCGTCTGGCTCACCCAAGATTGCATTCTCCAATATATGGGCTCATGGCGGATTATATAGTGGGACTGAAGGAGTATGCAGCTGCATTGAAAAATGCAGAACTAAATTTACCAGAGGGAGAAAAATACTTAGACTTGAGGAAGCATCGATTAGAGGGGGTTCAAGTAATCGATAAATATACTTATCGCATAAAAATACATGGGAAGTATCCTCAATTTCTCTATTGGTTGGCGATGCCTTTTTTTGCGCCGATTCCTTGGGAAGCAGATCGTTTTTATTCGCAGTTGGGATTAATGCAAAAAAACATAACACTAGATTGGTATCCTGTTGGTACAGGTCCATATATGCTCACTGAAAACGATCCCAATCTGCGCATGGTATTAGAAAAAAATCCGAACTTCCATGACGAATACTATCCGACAAAGGGTATGCTCGGAGATGATGAGAGTGGATTACTAAAGGATGCGGGAAAAAAATTGCCATTTATCGACAAAGTTATTTATACCCGGGAAAAAGAAAGTATTCCAAGATGGAATAAATTTATGCAAGGTTATTATGATGCCAGCGGCATTGGTTCAGACAGTTTTGATCAGGCGGTTCAGCTAGTCGGACAAGGGGAGGCGACAGTTACCGAAGAAATGGAAGAGCAAGGGATCAGGTTGGAAACAACTGTGGCGGTGTCAACTTACTACATGGGTTTTAATATGTTGGATCCTGTGGTGGGGGGGAGGAATGAGCGTGAGCGTGAATCGGCTAGAAAGCTTCGGCAAGCGATTTCGATTGCTGTTGATTATGAAGAATTTATTTCAATTTTTGCGAATGGTCGAGGAATACCCGCACAAAGCCCGATCTCGCCGGGTATTGTAGGCTATCGTGATGGTCGAGAAGGTATAAACTCGATAGTATATGACTGGATTGGTGGTCAGCCGCAGAGAAAATCAATCCAAACTGCAAAAGCTTTGCTTGCGGAGGCGGGATATCCAAATGGGATTGATCGAAAAACGGGAGCGCCATTAATTCTGTATTTTGATGTGACGGCGCGCAGTTCTGAAGATAGATCAAAGCTTGATTGGATGCGGAAACAATTCCAAAAATTAAATATACAATTGGTAGTTAGGAGCACAGATTACAATCGTTTTCAAGATAAGATTCGAAAAGGCAATGCACAAATTTTCGAGTGGGGTTGGAATGCAGACTACCCTGATCCGGAGAATTTCTTGTTTTTACTATATGGACCTCAACGCAAGGTCGGAAATAGTGGTGAGAATGCTGTGAATTATGACAATACTGAATATAATCAGTTGTTTGAGCAGATGAAAAATATGGAGAATGGGCCGGAGCGACAACTGATTATAGATCGCATGGTGGAGATATTGCGTTACGATGCGCCCTGGTTGTGGGGATATCATCCAAAAGATTATGGTTTGTATCATTCTTGGTATCAGAATGTTAAACCAAACAGAATATCAAATAATAATATCAAATATTTTAAAATTGATGCCAATTTAAGAGAGGCTAAGCGTCGCGAATGGAATGAGCCGGTATTTTGGCCTATTGCATTGATACCAATTATTTTGATGATTAGTTTTGTTCCCGCTGTAGGAGCGTTCCGTCGTCACGAAAGTAGTACTGCAGTACGTAAAGCCTAAATTCACAGCAATCTACTGATAATGCTAAGTTATATTGTTAGACGTTTGTTTTATGCGATACCGATACTTATCGGGGTCAATTTACTTACATTTACGTTATTTTTTGTAGTGAATACACCTGATGATATGGCGCGCATGCAATTGGGTATTAAGTATGTTACGCCAGAAGCAATTGAAAAATGGAAAGTTGAGCGAGGTTACGATAAGCCTCTATTGTTTAATTCCGAAGTCGAGAAGCTGGAAAAACTGACGAATACAATTTTCTTTGAGAAATCAATTTCAATGTTTGTTTTTGAATTTGGACGTTCGGATGATGGGCGGGATATTGCGCGAGAAATTAAGTCACGCATGATGCCAAGCCTTGCAATTGCGCTGCCTGTATTTGTATTAGGGTTGCTTGTTTATATTACTTTTGCGTTGCTGATAGTTTTTTTTCGTGCCACTTATATCGATTTCTGGGGGGTGGTTATATGTGTGGCGCTGATGTCGATTTCGAGTTTATTTTATATTATTGTTGGACAGTTTTTGGTAAGTAAATTATGGCATTGGGTTCCAATATCGGGTTATGGAACTGGATTAGACGCAACAAAGTTTTTGTTGTTGCCTGTCTTGATTGGCGTTATTAGTAGTGCTGGATCTCACATTCGTTGGTATCGTACAATATTTTTAGAGGAGATGAACAAAGAATATGTGCGTACAGCTAGAGCAAAAGGGTTATCGGAACGTATTGTTTTATTCAGGCATGTACTCAAAAATGCATTAATTCCAATTCTAACCGGCGCGGTTGTTGTCGTGCCTCTGTTGTTTCTGGGGAGTTTGCTGGTCGAATCTTTTTTCGGTATTCCGGGACTTGGCAGTTATACCATCGATGCGATTAATTCACAGGACTTCGCGATTGTCAGGGCAATGGTTTTTCTGGGCTCAATGCTTTATATTGTGGGGCTGATCCTAACCGATATTTCTTATACGCTTGTTGATCCAAGAATACGACTTACTTAGGTGTGATTTTTTGGGGATAGAATTCGTTAAGTCGCGAATTTCTGGCTTGCAGAAGTGATTTTTGAAACATTATTGCCCTTTTATATTACCTCAATATAAAACAAGATTGACTTATGGGGGTAATATATTCATAATCCCCCGTTTCGTTCGGAGGGGTTCCCGAGCGGTCAAAGGGATCAGACTGTAAATCTGACGGCTCTGCCTTCGAAGGTTCGAATCCTTCCCCCTCCACCAAGTTAGGAAGTATAGTATGGTAGTAAATTGGCTTTAGGGAATGGATGTTCTGCTTTGGCGGATCGATTTTGCGCTTTCTTACAAGGTTTGTAGCGCGGGTGTAGCTCAATGGTAGAGCAGAAGCCTTCCAAGCTTACGACGAGGGTTCGATTCCCTTCACCCGCTCCAGGTTTGGGTGGTATTAATTTATATAGTTATTGGTTGTTTGTGTATATGCTTGCCCATGTAGCTCAGTGGTAGAGCACTCCCTTGGTAAGGGAGAGGTCGCCAGTTCAATTCTGGCCATGGGCTCCATAGTATGATGGATTGTATGGTTAAAGCACGTAAAGGGGAAACAAGACATGGCAAAGAGTAAATTTGAGCGGTCTAAGCCACATGTAAATGTTGGAACGATAGGGCATGTGGATCATGGTAAGACAACGCTTACTGCGGCAATTACGACGATACTGACGAAGAAGTTTGGTGGAGAAGCGAAGAGTTATGCTCAAATTGATTCTGCACCGGAAGAGCGTGCGCGCGGTATAACCATTAATACAGC
>NZ_JALHQJ010000011.1 GCF_022842015.1 Nitrosomonas sp.
CAACGTTACACACAATCCGCCGGCGCGGTGAATGCGCTGGTGTATTTGCGTAGCACCGATCAACCGCTGGCGCAAAAGTACTTGGATGCAACCGCGCAATACATTGCGATGTACAACAAACTGATCGGCCCCTATCCGTATAGCAAATTCGCGCTGGTCGAGAATTTCTGGGAAAGCGGTTACGGCATGCCGTCGTTTACGCTGCTCGGCCCCAGAGTGATTCGCTTTCCGTTCATATTACATTCCTCGTATCCACATGAAATCCTGCACAACTACTGGGGCAACGGCGTGTTCGTCGATTATGCCAGAGGCAATTGGGCGGAAGGATTGACCGCATATCTGGCCGATCACCTGGTCAACGAGCAGCGTGGCAAAGGCGACGAATACCGCCGTGACGTACTGCAGAAATACGCGGATTTCGTCAGCAAGGAGAAAGATTTTCCGATCATCCGCTTCGTGTCGCGCCATAGCGCCAGCTCTGAAGCCGTGGGTTATGGAAAAACCATGATGTTTTTCCACATGCTGCGCCAGGAATTGGGTGACGAGGCTTTTACCCGTGCACTGCGGCAGTTTTATAAGCAGTTCAAGTTCAAACAAGCAACGTTTGCGGACTTGCTCGCAACATTCAATTCAATAACCGGCCAGGATCTTTCACCACAGTTTGAGCAATGGGTACATCGTGCCGGAGCACCCGATCTGGTGCTGCGTAATGCCGAGACTGAGCAAACGGAACAAGGGTTTAAGCTCACCCTCACGGTCGAACAATCCCAACCGGGTGATCTTTATCATTTGAGAGTGCCCATTTCCGTTACGCTGGAAGGCGAAGATATGGCGTTGGAGTCACATATCATGGTCGATCAACGCACACAAACTATCGAGATGAATTTCTTCAACCGCCCGATACGCATCGACCTTGACCCACATTTCGATGTATTCCGGCGCCTGGATAGCCGCGAGATTCCATCCGCATTGTCGCAAGGCTTTGGCGCGGAAAAACCGTTGCTGATTTTGCCTGCACGAGAAAGTCCATCGGTTTTGGCAGCGTATCGAGCCTTGGCCATGAACTGGCAAAAAACTCAATCGAGTCCGTTGGAAGTTATCACCGACGATCAACTGCAGACTTTACCCGCAGACCGTACCATCTGGATCATGGGGTGGCAGAATAAATTTGCCGATGCGGTTACCAAAACCTTGGCGGATCGCGGTGTTACCCATCAGCACGAACAATTGCAACTGTTTCAAAAAACCTACCCACAGACTGATCATGCCGTCATGCTGACCGCCCGACAACCATCCAACCCGGACAAAACGCTGTTATGGGTCGCGGCTGACAATTCCAAAGCGATTGCAGAACTTGCCAACAAATTGCCGCACTACCGCAAATACAGCTATCTGGTGTTTAAAGGCGACGAATTGACCAATATCGACAAGGGGCAATGGCCGATCACGCAATCACCGCTGACGCAATGGATTAAGCAGAAAGACAATCACCCTGTCTCGATGCTGCATACCGGCATCCCAAAACCGCGCCGCGCGTTGGCGGAACTGCCACCGGTTTTCTCTGAAAGCCGCATGATGGAGGATATCGTGCATTTGGCCAGCGATTTGTTCAAAGGACGCGAACTAGGCACACCGGAACTGGACATAGCCGCCGCATATATCGCCAAACAATTTCAGCAAATCGACCTAGAACCTGGCGGCGACGGTAACAGTTATTTCCAAACCTGGCGCCAGGATGTCGGCGCACCCAAAGGCGACATATCCTTGCGTAATGTAATCGGCATTCTGCCCGGCACCAATTCGCAACTCGCTGGGCAAAGCCTGGTCATCGGCGCGCATTACGACCATCTCGGCATGGGCTGGCCGGATGTGCGTGCCGCGCATCGGGGGAAAATTCACTATGGCGCGGACGACAACGCCAGCGGCGTGGCCGTGATGCTCGAACTGGCGCGCCAAGTCGTTGGCAAATGGCAACCAGAACGCACCATCATTTTTGTAGCGTTTACCGGTGAAGAAGCGAATCTATTGGGTTCCAAGCATTACATTGGCAACAGCAAAGATTACCCCACCGAAAAAATCATCGCGATGTTGAATCTGGATACCGTCGGACGGCTTGAGAATAATCCGGTCACGGTATTTGGCACCGGCACCGCGCGTGAATTGGTGCATATCTTCCGGGGTGCAGGCTTCGTCACCGGCATTCCAGTCAACGCGGTGCAAGACGATTTCGGCTCCAGCGACCAGGCCGCATTTATCCAGGCCGGCATCCCGGCAGTGCAATTCTTTGCCAGCGCGCACGAGGACTTCCACGCCCCTGGCGACACCGTCGATAAAATCGACTCCGCCGGATTGGTCAAAGTAGCTGCTATCCTCAAGGAAGCCACCGAATACCTGGCCAACCGCATCGAACCGCTCACCGTCACGCTGCCAACGCAGACAGCACAAGCCGAACCCACCAGTCCACGAGAAAAACGCACAGCCAGTCTCGGCACCGTACCGGATTTTTCATACCAGGGCGAAGGCGTGCGCGTGGACAACGTCAACCCCGGCTCCCCGGCACAACAAGCCCAACTGCAACCCGGCGACATTCTGATTCAACTGGCCGGACAAAAGATCAGCGATTTGGCCTCGTATGCGAATATTTTGCGCACGCTTAAGGCCGGGGAGAACGTTGAATTGCAGTTTAGGCGGGATGGTGAGGTTAAGATAGTTGAGGTGGTGTTGGTAGAGCGTTAATTGCGCTATAGTTCGCTATTCTTTTTTTGCCTATTAAATTTCAATTTTGTGTTCGCAAATAATATAAAAGCACTTGATGACTCCCGCTAATTTTCAACAACTCGCCAACTTCATCTGGTCCGTCGCCGACCTGTTGCGCGGCCCCTACCGCCCGCCGCAGTACGAGCGCGTGATGCTGCCGCTCACGGTGCTGCGCCGTTTCGATGCCGTGTTGGCGTCCAGCAAGGAAGCTGTGCTCAAACGTCACGCTGAGCTCAGCGCCAAGGGTCAATCCAGTGTTGACGCCATCCTCAACAACCTGGCCAAGGATGAAGACGGCACGCCGCTGGGCTTCCACAACCACAGCCAGCTCGACTTCTACAAACTCAAGGGTGACCCCGACAACATCGGTCGCCACCTAGCCGACTACATCGCCGGCTTCTCCGAGAACATCCGCAAGATCTTCGAGCGCTTCGAGTTCGACAAGGAGATCGAAAAGCTCGAAGAGTCGAACCGCCTCTATCAGGTGGTTGCCCAGTTCGCCGAGATCGACCTGCACCCCAAGCGCGTCGACAACATCACCATGGGTCTGGTGTTCGAAGACCTGATCCGGCGCTTCAACGAAGCGGCCAACGAAACGGCGGGCGATCACTTCACCCCGCGTGAAGTGATCCAACTCATGGTCAACCTCCTGCTGGAGCCCGACACCAGCGTGCTCACGCAGGCTGGCGTCATCGTCACCATCTGCGACCCCGCCTGCGGCACCGGCGGCATGCTGGCCGAAGCGCAGAACTGGATCCGCGCCCACAACGATCAAGCCACGGTCAAGGTCTTCGGGCAGGACTACAACCCGCGCTCCTATGCCGTGGCTGCCTCTGATCTCTTGATCAAAGGCCACAAGGACGGCCAGGTGGTGCTGGGAAACACCCTCACCGACGACCCGTTTCCGGACCAGCGCTTCGACTACTTGCTGGCTAACCCACCTTTCGGCGTGGACTGGAAAGCCGAGAAGAAAACCATCGACCGCTGGCCCAATTTCCGTGGCTACAGCGGCAAGCTGCCGCGCATCAATGACGGTGCCTTGCTGTTCCTGCTCTATATGATGAGCAAGTTCCAGGACTACAACGCCGGCGACCGCGACAAGCCCGGCTCGCGTACCGCCGTCGTGTTCAATGGCTCGCCGATGTTCACCGGCGGCGCCGGCAGCGGCGAGAGTGACATCCGGCGCTGGATCATCGAGCGCGATCAACTCGAAGCCATCGTCGCCCTACCCGAGCAGATGTTCTACAACACCGGCATCGGCACCTTCATCTGGGTGGTGACCAACCGCAAGGCTGCCACGCGCCGCGGCAAGATCCAGCTCATCGACGCCCGCGAGCGCTACACGCCGATGAAACGCAGCCTGGGCGACAAGCGCCGCTACCTCGACCAGGCCGCGCTCGACACCGTCACCCGCGAACATGGCGCGCTGGAGAACAGCCTGACCAGCCGCATGTTCGATAACACCTACTTCGGCTACCGCCGCATCACCGTGCTTCGCCCGCTGCGCCTGCGCTTTCAGATCATCGATGAAGCGCGTGAGCGCTTCCTCAACACCTGCCCCGAGCTGTTCGATGCCTTGCAGGCCGTGCAGGACGCACTGGGAAGCGAACCGCTACTGGACTGGAATCAGGCCTGGGATGCCGTGCAGCAGGTATTCAATACGCTGCCCGACGATGTCGAAGGTTGGGCCAAGGGCGCCAAGGGCACCGCGCAGAAGAAGATCTTCCGCGACTGCTTCACCACCACGGACCCCGAGGCTGCGCCGGTCATTGCCAAGCGCCACAAGAAGGGCGACGTTTCCGTCAGCGATGAATGGTTCCCGCAGCAGACCTTGCCCGCGCTTGAATCGAGCGAACTGCATGCCCTGCTGGGCTTGTACGCCGATGGCAAAGGCCTCGTGGAATACGAATCCGACCCGGCGTTGAAGGATGCCGAGAACATCCCGCTGAAAGAGGACATCGTCAGCTACGTGCTGCGCGAGGTGCGGCTCTACGTGGCGGATGCCTGGATCGACCGCAACACGCAGGACGAACAGGACGGCGGCATCGGCAAGGTGGGCTACGAGATCAACTTCAACCGCGTGTTCTTCCAGTACCAGCCGCCGCGACCGCTGCACGAGATCGATGCGGAGCTGGCTGGCGTGGAGGCGCGGATTCTGGAGTTGCTGCGGGAGGTGACGGAGTGAACGGCGCCGATCTACTGGCCTCGCTACCCGACGGGTGGCGACGTGTGCCGTTGAAGACCACATGCGATTTCGCCGTCAGCAACGTTGACAAGCATTCGTTCGACGACGAGTTGCCGGTTCGGCTGTGCAACTACACAGATGTGTACAAGAACGACCGAGTCTCGCCCGACATGGACCTGATGGCAGCAACTGCCACTCCGCAGGAGATTGAGCGCTTTCGCCTTGAGATTGGCGATGTCGTCATCACGAAGGACTCAGAATCTTGGAACGACATCGCCATCCCCGCATACATAGAGGGCACTGCGGACGACTTCATTTGTGGCTATCACCTAGCCTTTATCCGCCCGAGGAAGGATGTGCTCGACGGGCGATTTCTGTTCCGATGCATGCAGTCACGGCCCGTTGCTCTTCAGCTTGAACTTGAAGCTACCGGCGTCACACGCTACGGCTTGCCAAAGGATGCAATCGGTCTTGCGGTTCTGCCGCTGCCACCATTGCCAACGCAACTTCGCATCGCCAACTACCTCGACCGCGAAGCCGCACGAATCGACGGGCTGATCACCGAGAAGGAACGCATGCTGGTGTTGCTGGAGGAAAAGCGTACCGCCCTCATCAGCCGCCTCGTAACTAGGGGCCTTGACCCCAACGCCCCGCTCAAACCTTCCGGTCAGGAATGGCTGGGCGAGATTCCGGCGCATTGGGCGATTCAGCCCATCAAGTACCTGGCGGTTGTCGGCAACGGCTCAACCCCTTCGGTCGAGAACGCCGACTATTGGGACGACGAGGGCTACCCCTGGCTGAATAGCTCAGTTGTCAACGTGTCACCGGTCACTGACGCAAGTCGCTTCGTGACAGAGACAGCCCTGCGCGAATGCCACCTGCCAAAGATTCAACCGCCCGCTGTGCTCGTCGGGATCACTGGCCAGGGCAAGACACGTGGAATGGCGGCGGTTTTGGGAATCGAAGCCACCATCAACCAGCATATCGCATTCATCAAGCCACGCTCCCAAGAGCTCGACACTGAATACTTATGTTTTTTGCTTGGACATGCGTATGCATTTCTTCGTAGCGATAGTGACGGAGCGGGTAGCACCAAGGGGGCCATTACCTGCGAGCAACTGGCCAACATGAAAATTCCTGTGCCGCCAAGTGGTGAGCAAATCGATATTTGCACCCGCATAAGGCAATCGCTAGATGTCTCGAAGCCTCTTCGCGCGCAGATCCAGTGCTCCCTTGATCTGCTGACAGAAAGACGCTCGGCGCTGATCACCGCCGCCGTCACCGGCCAGATCCCGCTGGAGGAGATGACAGGATGAAGCTGGAATCGGTTTCCCTCGCGAACTGTGGCGGCTTCGAGCAGCTCGACATCGCCTTCGAGCACGATGTGACGCTGATCGCCGGGGTCAACGGCGTGGGCAAGTCCACGGTGCTGCACGCGCTAACGGTGTTGCTTTCACGGGCAATGCCGGAGTTCACGCCCTCGCGCTCGGCGCCACTCTACTTCACCGATGACGACATCCACGGTGACAAGGGCTCATTGGAAGTGTTCGCACGCCTCCGGATCGATGGGCAGACCATCAATGCTGGGGTGCAGCGGTTGCGAGCAGACGACGACAAGGGCGACCGCTTCATGCTGCTGCGGCAGGCCGAAGTCGCCACCGGCGCCACCGTTTTCGCCCAGGCGCTGAGCGCCCGCACGCTGACCGGTGAACTGGAAGCGGGCATGAAGGAAACCCGCGCCGCGCTGGCGACCCTGAAGAGCGCGGCCCATCCGCCGCTGGCGGTGTATTTCTCGCCTAAACGCCAGTTGCCCGGCCAGCCGCGCAGCCTGCCGGAGGCCAAACCCTTCGACCCGTCCATCGCCTATGGCCGCGCCCTGCATGACCGTGAGGTGGAGCTGCGCGAGTTCATGCACTGGTTCCGCACCCAGGAGAAGTTGGGTACGGCCAGCGAGCCACGCCGCCTCAGGGTGCTGGACGCGCTGCGGGCTGTGGTGAGCGAGCTGGTGCCTGAGTTCAGCAACCTGCGCATCCAAGAGCAACCACGCCTCGGCTTTGTGGTTGACAAGCGCGGCCAGCCCTTCTATCTGCATCAGCTTTCCGACGGCGAGCGGGGACTGCTGGCTCTGGTGTTCGACCTCACCCGGCGCCTGGCCATCGCCAACCCGGACAGCGACAACCCGATCGCCGAGGGCGTGGCGCTGGTGCTGATCGACGAGATAGAGCTGCACCTGCATCCAAAGTGGCAACGCGATGTCTTGCAGCGGCTGCGCGACATCTTCAAGGGATGCCAGTTCGTGGTGACTACCCACTCGCCACTGGTGCTGGGCGAGGTGCCGGCGCGCTGCGTACGCTTCCTCGAGTTCGTGAATGGCAGGGTGGGCGTGACCGTGCCGACCGAGGCCTATGGCATGGATGCCAACCGCATCCTGCAGGAGTTCATGGGTGCCCCGGTGCGAAACCGGCAGGTGGACGGTGAGCTGAAGACCCTCTTCGAACTGATCGACCAGGAGCGGTTCGACGCGGCCCGGGACGCCATCGTGGCCCTCGAACGCAAGCTGGGCGAGGACGAGCCCGAGTTGACCCGGGCCAGTTCGCTGATCCGCTTTCTGGAGGGTGCCGAGTAGATGCGAACCATCCAGAAGGGGCCAGAGCCCGACACATTGCGCCAGCATCGCCGACAACCACACGCCAACTACGACAACTACACCGACAAGACCGCCTTGCGGCAGGCGCTGGTGGCGGAGCAGCGTGGCCTGTGCTGCTACTGCCAGTCGCGCATTCGGGCCACCCCCGACGGTATGAAGATCGAGCACTGGCAATGCCAGGCCGACCACCCGGCGCGGCAGATCGACTTCAGCAACCTGCATGGCGCCTGCTTGGGCGGGCACGGCCGTCCCGAACGCGAGCAGCATTGCGATACCCGCAAGGGCAACAACGGTCTGTGCTTCAGCGTGTGCGACCCCGCCCACCCCATCGAGCGGCGAATCCGTTTCCTGGGTGACGGCAAGATCAGCGCGGATGATGCTGCCATCGACCAGGATCTCAATGCGGTTCTCAACCTCAATCTGCCGCGCCTGGTAAGCAATCGCAAGGCGGTGCTCGCAGCGTTTCAGCAGCGCCTGCAGGACGGACGCCGTGTCGACCCGGCACGCGAACTGCCGAAATGGGACGGGCGTGAGCCCGGCGAACTGCCGGAGTTCGCGCAGGTCATGGTCTATTGGCTAACGAAGAAACAAGCGAGGGCCTCCGCATGAAACGCACTAGCGAAGCCGCGTTTGAAACCGCGATCGAGGCGGTCTTGCTGGCCGACGGATATACGCACGTCAACGCCAAGGGCTTCGACCGCGAGCGGGCGATCTTCCCTGATGAGGCGTTGGAGTTCATCCGTGCCACCCAAGGCAAGGTGTGGGAGAAGCTCGAGGCCTTGCACGGCGAACAGACCGGCGCGCGGGTGTTGGAGTCATTGTGCAAGTGGCTGGACGTTCATGGCACGCTGGCCACTCTGCGACACGGGTTCAAGTGCTTCGGCAAGACCTTGCGGGTCGCCTTCTTCCGCCCGGCTCATGGTCTGAACCCGGAGCTGGAGGCGCGCTACCGCGCCAATCGACTCGGTCTCACGCGGCAGTTGCACTTTAGCCCGACGTCGGAGAAGTCTTTGGACGTGGTGCTGTCAGTCAACGGCATACCGGTGGTGACGCTGGAGCTCAAGAACCCCTTGAGCGGCCAGACGGCCGCGAACGCCATCCACCAGTACCGCCACGACCGCGACCCGCGTGAACCGATTTTCGTGTTCACTAAGCGCGCGCTCGTGCATTTCGCCGTGGACACCGAAGAGGCGCACATGGCCACGCGCCTGGCCGGGTCATCGACCCATTTTCTGCCCTTCAACCAAGGCATTGATGGCGGCGCGGGCAACCCTCCCGACTGCGAAGGGCGGAACTACAAAACGGCGTATGTGTGGGAAGAGGTGTTGCAACGCGACAGCCTGCTCGACCTGCTCGCGCGCTTTCTTCATCTGGATGTAGAAGAGAAGACCACCGACGATGGCAAGAAGATACGCAAGGAAAGCCTGATCTTTCCGCGTTATCACCAGCTGCAGGCAGTACGCCATATGGTGGCAGCCGCCGCGAGCGAAGGTGCGGGGCACAACTATTTGGTGGAGCACTCGGCCGGCAGCGGCAAGAGCAACACCATTGCCTGGCTGGCGCATCGCCTGTCCAGCCTGCACAACGAACGCGACGAGCGGCTGTTCGATAGCGTGGTCGTCATCACCGACCGGGTGGTGCTGGACCGCCAGTTGCAGAACACCATCTACCAGTTCGACCACCGCCAGGGTGTGGTGCAGAAGATCGACGAGGACTCGCGCCAACTCGCCCAAGCCCTTGAAGACGGCGTGCCCATCATCATCACCACGCTGCAGAAGTTCCCCTTCGTATCCGGGCAGCTTGCGAAGTTGAGTGAAGAGCGCGGCGAAGGGGGCAAGAGTCATCTGCCCGCGCGCAAATACGCGGTGATCATCGACGAAGCGCACAGCTCGCAGTCGGGCGAGACGGCGACCGAACTCAAGGGTGTGTTGGGTGGCGCTGAGCTTCGCCGCAAGGCCCAGGAGATGGCCGAGGAGGAAGGCGAAGTCGAGCTTGAACGACTGTTCCGCTCCATGGCCAAGAGGGGCCATCAACCGAACATGAGCTTCTTCGCCTTCACCGCCACACCCAAGCACAAGACACTGGCGATCTTCGGCCGGAACGGCGAACCCTTCCACCGTTACACCATGCGTCAGGCCATCGAGGAGGGCTTCATCGAGGACGTGCTCAAGAGCTACGTCACCTACAAGACCTACTACAAGCTCATCAAGAAGGCTGAGGACGACCCCAACGTCGAGCGCAAGAAGGCAGCCAAGGCGCTGGCGCGCTTCATGCGCCTGCATCCGCACAACATCGGTCAGAAGACCGAGGTGATGGTGGAGCATTTCCAGCACTTCACACGGCACAAGATCGGCGGGCATGCCAAGGCGATGGTCGTCACAGGCTCGCGGCTGGAGGCGGTGCGCTACAAGCAAGAGTTCGACCGCTACATCCAGGAGAAGGGCTACCCGATCAAGAGCCTAGTGGCGTTCTCGGGCACCGTGGAAGACGACAAAATCCCGGAGGCGTCGTATACGGAGGTCGGCATGAATGACGGCCTCAAGGAGAAGGAGCTTCCCGACACCTTCGCCAAGCCTGACTTCCGCGTCCTGCTGGTTGCCGAGAAGTACCAGACCGGCTTCGATCAGCCGCTGCTGCACACGATGTACGTCGACAAGCGGTTGGCTGGTATCCAAGCCGTGCAGACGCTGTCACGCTTGAACCGGACGCACCCACTGAAGGACGACACTTTCGTTCTCGACTTCGTCAACGACCCCACAGAGATCCAGGAGGCCTTCCGCCAGTATTACGAAGGCTCGGTCATGGGGGAGGAGGTCGACCCAGACAAGTTGTACGAGGTCAAGGCGGAGCTCGACGCATCCGGCATCTATCTCCAGGCCGAAGTTGAGCAGTTCTCTCAGGTCTTCTTCGCGCCAAAGCGGAGGCAGAGCCCCGGCGACCACAAGATCATGAACGCGGTGCTCGACCAGGCCGTCGCCCGGTTCAAGCAGCTGCAGGATGTCGAGGAAGAGGATGTCGAGGAAGAGGAGGCCGAGTTGTGGCGCGGCAAGCTGCAAGCCTTTCGAAATCTCTATGGCTTCCTGAGTCAGGTGATTCCTTATCAGGACAGCGACCTGGAAAAGCTCTTCACCTACCTGCGGCATCTCGCCCTCAAGTTACCCAAGCGCAAGAGCGGGCCGGGCTACCAGTTCGATGAAGAAGTCGACCTTGAGTACTACCGGCTTCAGAAGATCAGCGAAGGCTCAATCAGTCTGAACGAAGGCTATGGCAAGCCGCTGGATGGCCCGACAGAAGTGGGAACCGGTGAAGCTCGAGCGGAATACGTGGTGCTTTCCCGCCTGATTGGCATCATCAATGAGCGTTTTGGCAGCGAATTGAATGAGGCGGATCAACTTTTTTTCGAACAGATCGCTGAAGCGGCTGTTCAGAACGAGCCACTGCGCAGAGCTGCAGAAGTTAACTCACTTGATAAATTTCAACTCGTTTTCCGCCAAATTCTGGAATCACTGTTTATCGAGCGAATGGAGCTGAATGAAGAGCTATTTACCGATTACATGAGCAAACCTGAAATGCAGGAGCTGGTTTCCAAGTGGCTGGGAAATCAGGTATATGAACGTTTGAGCAAATCTGAAAATAAAAATCACACCAAAAACAAATCTCTCCGATAAGGGACAAATTATTCTAGATCCGTTGCAGCAAGCCGATGACGATCGGCGAAGTTGCCCCAGAGTCATCAGAACATCACAGCCGCTCGCGCATAAACTGGGTTAAGCGCTGGAGAAACCCAGTTTATGCGCTCTAACAAAGCGTTACAGCACCGCGTACACTACAGCGGCAGCCAATCCGCCGATAATGCCGCCCACTACCGGTACATAGGCATAACCCCAGTCGCTATCGCGCTTATTGGCCATTGGGAGGATCGCATGCATGATGCGCGGCCCGAGATCACGTGCTGGATTGACCGCAAAACCGGTAGGGCCGCCCAGTGACAAACCGATACCAAACAGCAGCAGCGCAACCGGCAAGGCATCCAGCGCACCCAGGCTGGCCTGTGGGGAGACAATCATCATGACGCCAAACACCAGCATGAATGTACCGACCGCTTCAGTGATTATGTTATTAACCGGGCTTCTGATCGCTGGCCCGGTGCAAAACGCCGCCAATTGCATATCGGGATCAGTTGTTGCGTCAAAATGCTGACGATAAGTGATCCATACGATCAATGCACCCAGCATGGCGCCCAGCATTTGTCCCAAGGCATAAACAGGCACGTCGCCCCAAGCAAACTTGCCTGCCGCCGCGAGCCCGATACTGACTGCGGGGTTCAAATGCGCACCGCTGGAGGCGGCCACCGCATAAACCGCCACGAAAAGCGCAATTCCCCAACCGGCCGCGATGGTTAACCATCCGGCATTATTGCCTTTGGATTTATTCAGCACGACGTTGGCAACCACGCCGTTACCCAATAACACTAAAATAAAAGTACCAATCAATTCACCAAGAAACGGAGTCATAGTTATCACCTTACTATTGAGTTGAATTTCGGAGAGCCTTCCCGAGGATGAGAAAGATTAATTGACTAATTTTTTTATAAAAACTTTCTATCACTTTGGAATGGCCAATTGATTATCACACAAAATGTGCAAGTGAGATATTTAGGCTGGATTTACTTTTTCGATTTGGATTAATAATCCAGTGTTGCAGCAGCAGAGTTTTCTGGAATAACAGTAGACTTACAATGTACGATAATTCAGGTCAAGTATGTTGTGATTTAGCAGGATAACAAGCCGATGATGAGTGATGAGGATACGTCGGAATCATCTGAGAATTCCGACAAAAATATTTTGAGAAGTGCGCCACATGCTGAGCGCACTTCAAATTGCTGATTTATATTACAACGTCCGAACTATGGTCGGCCTTGCAACCAACTAGCTGCCGCCTGTACCCAGAGGAGTAAAAACACCTTCTTCGTTGATCCAGGATTCATCGGTCACTGTATTGTAGATCGTATCCGCATCAGTGGCGAAGCAATCAGGCACAATCACATTAGTGGACGTTGTATTAAGGCTCATCGTAACCGGAGGGGTAATAGTGATTCCTGGTACGCCTGCGAATCCGCTACTCTGCGCTGTAATATCAAAACACACATTAGAATTAATGATCAAATTAGCTGTATCGGCTGGAACATGCATAGTGCAATGCTTGCTGTTGGCAAACCCGTCCGCAAAAGACTGCAATGGATTGGGTCCAAGCGAACCAGCGGAAATTCCACCAAATGACGGTGAATTGCCCGTCGAAGTCGTCAATACAGAGATCCCTGTTTCAGCCGGTTGCTGAGGTGTTACACAAAAATTGTTAGCTGTGGGTAAAGCCACGCAGGACGCCCCCGTGCTGATATTGACTACGTTGCCGCTTTGCGTGTACGACAGCCCGGGTGGCGCACCTGAGGTATTACATCCCGGGATACTGCTGTTTCCGCCACTTTCAATAATTTGTGCAATTAATTCCGGCAGCCCCGCAACCCGGACTGGATTAGATCCATAAGGCCCGCCTAATACGTAAGCACCATTATCTCCCACATTCACCCCTGCATAAATTCCGGTCTCCGGATAAAACCGGTATAACCATGGGTTAAGGCTTTGTGTCCCCTGGTGACTTGGGAAAAGATCTGGATAAGTATTTTCGGCCCAGTTCAAAAGTGTTTCGGTGTCGCTGTTGATGTCAGCCGAGGCCAAATGCGCACCACCCATCAGGGTAACTGTGCAGGCAGACAAAATAAATTGTTTGATCGATTTTTTCATAAAGAACCCTTCTGATTTGTTATTGCAAATAGGTGTTTTTTAGAAGCATATCACAACTCAGATTGCGTCTGAAAATAGCTTACACGTATTCAAGGGTTAACACAGTCAGCCTCATATCTAGTGTAAGCATCGTATTGATTAAGGAGTAGCGCGCAACAAATGGTCCTGATAAATAAAAACCCCGTCAAATGACGGGGTTTGATGATGAATGGATTATTCAGCTAAACACTTTGCTTTCTATAGCGTGTCACAAAACTGAGCAGTCCCAATCCGGCCAGCAACATCGCATACGTTCCTGGCTCCGGAACTGCGGCGGCAATCGTATTGAAAGCTGCACCACCAAAGATTGCGACATCGCCCTTGGTTGAGTGTGGGTTATGCAGGCCGAGTTGTAACACTTTTAAAGAATGTGCAATCGAATCCAGACCTGTCACAACTAGTATTCTATTTCCGGTGTGATACATGTCGTAAGTTCCCACATCGATACCATCGACGAAAAACTGTGCGAAACCATCGTTATGATCTCCGGCCATGGTAAAACCAATGCTATTACTAGCGACTGAAAAAGTTGTCGTGGCTTGACTCGTTCCTGGAATACCTGCTGCTGAGTTATCAAACAACCATAATTCGCGTAAGCCTAAGCCTCCTCTGGGTCCATCGCCTGTCGTTTCCCAATCAATTCCACCACGTCCAGCATTTTTATACTCAAGAACTGCATTGCCACTGATACTCAATGGATTACCACTTCTTTCTGGTGTTTCTAACGGTATCCATTCAATCGCAAAGGCTGAGGCGTGTGAGCTGACCAGCAACAATGTAATTACCAATATTCGTATCATTCTCCAACTCCCATTACAGTTAAAGTACTCAATGCAGGGCATGGAATAACAGGATTGGGCATTTTACTGCAACCTCATCCTTCAAAAATACCATGCCGGCGTGATACCTTTAATAAACCCAGCTTGTTCATGCTCAACGAGCAATTGAAATCAGTCAAAATTAAGCAATTAGATTTCTCACATTATCAGTGCGCGCAAGTACACTCAATTCGTAGAATAAAGAGGCAATTCTTCCTCAAATATCGAAATTACCTGCAAGGAGATTGAGATAGCGCATGGAAAAATAATACCCCTCAGCGAGATTTATTATAAAGTCAGAAAAAGTCGCAATAATTTGATTGGAACAATCGATTGGTTACCGCCAATTATTCTTATTTGCAAGATCAAAAACAATGTATCAGTATATAAACAAGCTATTGAAATATAGCAATTTTAGAAGAGGACAGAAATGATGAGAATGCTATTGAAGATATCAGCAATCTGGATTTTGTTCCTATCAATTTCTGTGTGCGCTGACCCCATATCGGATCTGATAACTGGAGAAAAGAAACCTGAAAGCGCTCCTAAGACCGAGAAAGTTATTGAAGTTAACAGTTCTGCGCATGACGATAAAAAGATTCAAAAACGTCTTGAGAAAATTTTCTCCGAACTGGAAAATTTACAGAATATAAAGATTTTGGTTAGCAATGGTATTGTTACGTTGCAGGGCGATGTTAGCGCCTCATCCACGAAAACTAAAGCCTTACAACTCGCCCAGCAAGTTGCCGGGGTCGTCGAGGTAGAAAATGAGATCGTAGTCACTCATAATTTAAAAGCACGCCTGGAGAATACTTGGAAAAAATTCTCAGGAACCGCAAATGAGTTAATTACGAGCTTACCCCTTTTGTTACTGGCAATACTTGCGTTTGTAATGTCATGGATGCTCGGTGGATGGATATCTGAGCGTCGCAATCTTTTTCGACGCATTGCACCGAATTATTTTATTGCGAATCTGTTCGGACAGATTACGCACTTGTTATTTATTTTGCTCGGTCTTGTCATTGCCCTGTCCTTACTGGACCTCACTGCCATACTGGGTACCTTACTAGGAGCAGCAGGTATCGTGGGACTTGCCATCGGTTTTGCAGTTCGTGATACCGTCGAAAACTATATTGCCAGTATTTTATTAAGCTTACGCAATCCGTTTGAGGTCAATGATCTGGTTAACATTGATGGAAATGAAGGCAATGTGGTACGTTTGACCACGCGAGCAACTATTTTGATTTCACCCGATGGCAATCATATTCGCATACCTAATTCGACTGTATTTAAAGCTGTTATTGTCAACTTTACCCGCAATGCAGAGCGGCGTTTTCAATTCGACGTGGGAATTGATACCCAGCAAGATTTACTTGAAGCACAAGCGTTGGCTTTACAAGCCTTGAGCTCAATCGAAGGCGTGTTGTCTGAACCCAAACCAATCGTTGCGATAGAAGCGCTGGGCGACTCCAATATCCTGCTGCGAATTTATGGATGGGTGAATCAAACAAACCATAGTTTCTTAAAAGTGCGCAGCGAAGCGATTCGACATATAAAACAGACATTTGATCAAGCAAATATCATCATGCCAGACCCTACTTATCAGATCAGGGTATTGAATGGAACAAGTAAAGATTTAGCGCAAAACGTCAACGTTGAACAAGGCACCACATACCCTACTGACAAACAGGCCAAATCGTCTACTCATGCGGTTGCAGATATTAGCTCGGACAATACCATTGAAAAGAAAGTGGCGGAAGAACAAGTCCAAAACGATACTGAGAATCTACTTGATAAACAAACCTCGCTAGAATGACCGAAAATATTTTTTATATGCTTCTGTTATACAAATAAATATTAACAACAGCAGCATCATATCGTCACGTTTTTTGCGGAATGATGCCGCTGGGTTTTGCTCTACGTTGCAGCACAATCCCAAGAGGCCATTGCTGCGTAAAAGTATTCGTTCCTCTGATCAATTCACAGATGTAACACATATCACGCGGGGATCATCAGCAAATTCAAGCAACAAGCGCTGCACACGTTCCTGCCACGCGTCGGCAAATGCAGTCTGTTGCGCTGCATCAGCACAATCCTGCAAGATCGCCATCAGACGCTCGCCTTGAGCGGGATCGGCCGGTATCAGCGAGACATCGAGCGTCACCGCCACGCTCGCGTTGCTATCGAGGCGGGTAAAAATAATGGCTTCTCCTTCGCGTTGTGGTGCAAAACTGAGCAATCCCTTGCGTCGGTAACGCCCGCATATTCCCTGGAAACCGTTACCTGAAGCAGCACCCGTCAGTAACGTCAGCACCTGCGCCATGACCCCGGTGACGCCCTCATCCTCCGGTGCGGGCATATGCACGGCAATATTGCCGCGCTCTGCAAGCTCGCCCGGATAAAGCGTAGCCCAGTGCCGCGCGTCCAATCAAAAACGCTCCGGCTACGGTAGGACATGAATGTCCGGCCAGACGCACTGCATCCAGATAATGATAATCAAACCGCCCACCTTGAGCAGCACCCAACACGGCGGCAAACGGGTCATGGGTATGTATAACCGGGGCTTGTTCATAAAAATCAGGAAAATTCATATTTATATCCTTTTTTAATGGATTCATAGGATTCTTAAATTAAATCTGCAGTACGAGGATGCGATTGCAATTGCGGAAAAAGCACGCGCTCTTCATAGCGCACATGCGCAGCCAGCAACTCGCCAACACGGCGTAGCCGTGCTGCTGAATCGAGTTCGCAAGGCCCGCAAGCCAGCATGCGTAACTCTTCATGTTCAGTAAGGATACGCGCAACGATTTCAGCATTCAACGTATCTTCGGTAAGCCGCAATAGCGCTTCTTCTTGGACAAAGTGCGACGCCAGCACATCATGCCAGTGCGCTTCAATGCGTTCCACCATCGCCAAGGTAGTCGCTGTATCATTACTCTCTGCCGCTTTCCGGGCGGCACGGGCCAGCACTAGCGATGTATGGTGTTCACGGGATAAAGAGAGTAAAACGCCAGTACGGGGCATATTTTTAAAAAGTAGTTACATTCATTGATCTGCTCCGCATGTTCTACGGTAACACCACAGTCAATTGCACGTTAAAGTTGATTAGTTGATTTACCATGACTCCAATACAACATAAACCCGGTAAATAGCATGCCGCCAAATAAATTACCCGCGATCACCGGCAGTCCATTCCATAACCACCAGTCCGCTATGGTGATATCTGCACCCAGCAATATGCCGGCAGGAATCACGAACATGTTGACGATAGCGTGTTCGTAACCAAGACCGAAAAAGGTCATGATCGGCAGCCACATGGCGGCGATTTTTCCGCCAGTGGTGCTGGAGGTAAAAGCCATCACTGCACCTAAAGTGACCATCCAGTTACACAGCATCGCGCTGGTAAAGGCAGTAATCGTACCGTTGAAACCCAATTTGGCGTATTCGAGTGTTTTAGTCTCGGCAATGGTGATGGTTCGTTGCAGTGCGGGAATGGTTTCCGGATCGATTACTCCCATTTTGGTTGCCACAACACAATATAAATACGCATATGTGACACTGCCGATCAAATTGCCGATTAACACCCAGCTCCAGTTGACGAGCAAACGACTAAATGGAGTTCTTTTGTCTTTGACAGCAATCGGAATCAATGCGAAATTGCCGGTGGCGAGTTCCAATCCGAGCAATACGATCATGACAAAACCTACCGGAAACACCAAGGCACCAGCAATACCCCAGCCTGTTTGTGCCGCAGCCAGAATCGCCAGCGTGGTCGCGTAACCGAGGAAAGCGCCCGCCAAGAAACCTCGAATCAACAATTGCTTGACCGGAAGACTCGCCTTTTTGGCGCCTGCTTGCAACATGTTCTCAACGACGTCTTCCGGTTTTACATACGCCATAGTCCTACTCTCCCACGCACAAATTCAAGGCTGCAATTTTAACGCATTATTCGATGGAGCTTTTTCGGGTAAAAAGATTTGCAGCAGATCGTTGAGAAAGCGTCTCCCCAGCACAGTAGGTTTAATGCGCAGATGATCATGCACCAGCAGACCGCGCTGTTCGGCTTCATCCAGTTGTTGCTGCACTACGACAAGCGGCAAACCGGTGCGTTCCTGAAACAACGACGCATCAAATCCGCCGCTGAGTCGCAGCGCGTTCATCATGAACTCAAAGCTGCGATCCGCAACAGTTAATTCCTGTTGCGTCTGGATTAATGAATCACCCGTTTGGGCTTTGGCTAGATATTCTTTGGGGTGTTTATAACGCATCTGGCGCACGATTTTATCGGAAAAGCTGATTTTGCTATGCGCACCCGCGCCGATGCCCAAATAATCACCAAACAACCAGTAATTCATATTATGACGCGACTCCTTCCCTGCTTGCGCAAATGCCGAGGTTTCGTAATTACGGTACTGATAGCTTGTTGCGGTTTGCTCGATCATTTCCTGCATCGCCGCTGCTTGTTCATCATCGGGAAGTTTGGGCGGGAAGCGGTAAAACAGCGTATTCGGTTCCAGCGTTAAATGATAGGCTGAAATATGCGTGACTCCGTGAGAGCACGCTGTTTCAATATCCGCCTGCGCTTGTTCCAAGTTTTGTCCGGGTAATGCGTACATCAGATCGAGATTAATATTATCGAAATACTTCAGCGCAATATCCACGGCTCGATGCGCTTCCTGATCATCATGCACGCGACCTAATGCCTGCAGATGCAGCGGATTAAAACTTTGTATGCCGATCGACAGGCGATTGATTCCTGCTTGACGAAAATCAGCGAATTTTTGTGCTTCAAACGTGCCAGGGTTAGCTTCCAGAGTAACTTCGGCGAAATGTTCCAGCGGCAGCAGTGTGCGCACTGCCGTCAATACTTGATCCATTGCTTGAGCGCTAAATAAACTTGGTGTGCCCCCCCCTAAAAATATGCTGCTGAGCCGCCGCCCCCAAACATCCTGAAGCGCGGACTCAAGATCCCGTATTAACGCGGCAACATATTCCTCCTCAGGTACTCGGTTTTCCTCTGCGCGAATTTCGTGTGAATTAAAATCGCAATAAGGACATTTTTTCAGGCACCATGGAAAATGAACATATAAGCTTAGAGGTGGCAGCGATTTAAGTTTCTGAATTGGCCAATCGGGCATCGATTCAACCAATTTTTCGTAATGTCAATAACGGTGGGCTGGATAGTGCGGAGCGTGTTCCCAGCAAACCTGCGACCAAAACACCGATAACACCCGCTAGTGTGCCAACCACCCAGATCCAGGGATTAAAAGTATAGTCGAAATGTAGAACATGTTTGCTGATGACATAAGCAAGCGCGCTGGCGCCAGCAGACGCAAATAATCCAGCCAATCCACCCAGAATCGCGAACTCGGCCGCCCAGGCGCGCGACAATTGCTCTCGTCTGGCACCCAATGCTCTGAAAATAGCTGCTTCGTAAATGCGTTCATCTTGTGTCGCGGCTATTGCCGCATACAGTACAGCAAATCCTGCCAATAAGGTAAATAAGAACACAAACTCAACCGCTTGAGAAACTTGTTGAATCATTTTCTGCACCTGATTGATAACCACGGCAACATCAACGACCAGAATGCTCGGAAATGTTCTGACAAGCTCATGAACCATGGAAATTTCTGCAGGCGGAACATAAAAGCTGGTGACAAAGCTTGCGGGATAGTTATCCAGCTGACCTGGAGGAACCACAACGAAAAAATTAGCCCGGAAAGTATCCCAATCCACTTTTCTCACGCTGGTGATCTTGGCTGTAAAGTGGCTACCAGCAATATCATAAGTCAGTTCATCGCCCAGTTTAACGCGAATGGTCTTGGCTATGCCTTCTTCAATCGACAGTTCGGCTTCTTGAGTGTCGTCATTCCACCAGGACCCCTGAACGATCTGATTATCCGACGAAAGTTCACTTGCCCAGGTTAAATTGAATTCACGCCGAATATGCCTCTCAGCATGCAGATCATCTCGATAATTTTTCGGCGATATATTTTTACCATTAATCTTGACCAATCGCCCCTTGACCATCGGATACATCGGCGGCGGCTCTATCTCATATTGCTGAAAAAATTCTTGCAGCGATTGCACTTCATCCGCTTGTATGTTCACCAGGAAATGGTTGGGTGCATCGGGAGGTAAGCTGGCATGCCAATCGTCAATCAGATCATTCTGAATCAAAGTCAGCACGAGCAATGACATCAACCCCAACCCCAAAGCCACGGCCTGCAATATGCTGGAAATCGCACGACGGTGAATACTGGCTAAACCATAACGCCAAGCGCCACCGGCTTGATGACGCAAACCTGAAAGCGCTTTGATCAGCAACCAGCCCAAGCAACCAAAAATGACAATCGCTGAAACAAATCCCGTCACAATATAAAGACCCAGCTTGAGATCTTGCGCCTTCCAAATAAACAACAGCGATAAAGTTACTAATCCCAATAAATAACCTGCCAAACTGTGCGCATTGGACAAACCGATGTCTCTACGCAACACGCGCAACGCCGGAACACTGCGCAAGTTCAGCACCGGCGGCAATGCAAAACCCACTAATAACACTAAGCCAACTAGTAATCCTTGCAACGCGGGTAACCAGCTTGGCCAAGGCAAGGCTGTATCCACGATACCAATTAGCCAGGACGCCAGAATTTGCTGTGCGGCGAAACCTATCAAACAGGCAATTGAGCTGGCAATAACACCCAAGGTAATAAAATAATGCCAATAGAGATAAAACAGTTGCCGCTGACTCGCTCCCAAGCTACGCATCACCGCGCATCCATCCAAATGGCGCTGAGTAAACCGGCGCACCGCCAATGCAATCGCCGCTGCTGCCAGAACCACACTGGCCAATGCAGCCAGACTTAAGAATTTTTCCGCGCGCTCCAACGCGGCTTTAATCTCAGGACGTGCATCGCGAATGCCTTCCACTCTTTGTGCTTTTGTCAGTTGAGGTTTTATCCAATCGCGGAATTGTTGCACCATTTTCACTTCACCGGCTACCAGCAACTGATATGAAACACGGCTGCCTTCCTGAATCAAGCCCGTCTCTGATAAATCAGATGCATTGATCATGGCACGTGCGCCCATGTTGATAAACCCTACCGAGTGATCCGGTTCGCGCACAACCAGCTCGGTTACAGTTAACTGAGCAGCTCCGACATCGACCATGTCGTTTGCTTTAAGATCGAGTCGCGCCATGACTTTTTCATCTACCCAGATAGTACCCGGCTGAGGAATTGTGTTTGCTATCGTAATTTCTGGTTCCTTAGTATGCGACACTGACGACCGACTGGCCAGATGTATACGCCCACGTAATGGATATCCCTCAGCTACTGCTTTTATTTCCGTGAGTAAATTATTCTCACCATCAGAGATCATACTGGGAAACTTAGTTAATGATGATATGGCTAACCCCAATCGGCTAGCCTCTTCAGCATAGATCTCCGGCAAAGGCTGGCTCGAAATAACCAGTAAATCGGCGCCCAATAATTGATTACTTTCGCGCGTGAGGGCTAATTCTACCCGCTCGGCAAAAAAACCTACCGTGGTCATGCCGCTAACTGCAATGATCAATGCCAACACCAGAACATTAAGTTCGCCTGCACGCCAGTCTCGGCATAACATACGGAAAGACAATTTAAAATGGCTCATAGAAAAAATTATCGACGTACTGAAAAGATAGAATAAATAGTAATAATGCCAAGCTTTTGCAACTACTGCACCAATTTACCATCCGCCAAACGAATCTGGCGCGAACAACGCTGCGACAACGCTTCATCATGAGTAACCAGGACCAATGTCGTACCATGCTCACGATTGAGTTCAAACATGAGATCAATGATCTGTATACCGGTAGTCGAGTCAAGATTTCCAGTGGGCTCATCCGCCAGCAATAACTTAGGATCCGTGGCAAATGCGCGTGCGATGGCAACTCTCTGCTGCTCTCCTCCAGACAATTGTTTCGGATAATGATCCAGGCGTTTGGACAGTCCCACGCGCTCCAACAGTCTCCGTGCTATCGTTTCGGCATCTTTATTCTGCTGAGAGAGCTCCAAAGGCAACATCACGTTCTCAATCGCCGTTAACGCTGGTAATAATTGAAAGGATTGAAATACAAAACCTAGAACTTTTCCGCGTAAAGCGGCACGACTATCTTCATCCAACGTAAAAATATCGACCGCGTCCAGATGAACTTTCCCTGCAGTTGGCAAATCCAATCCTGCCAGTAAGCCTAATAAAGTAGATTTTCCCGAACCAGATGCGCCTATAATTGCAACAGCTTCACCGGCGTTTACTTGCAAATCGATATCTTGCAATATTGTAAGTTGTGTATCACCGGTATTGACCTGTTTGGTCAATGCATGAGTCCAAAGAATGGGTTGATCAACACGATTATCTAACATGAAAAAATATTTCCTGATTATTCTGATTTTTGTTTTTACTATCAGTGCTCCGGCAGTCGCATTGACCAAAACCATAATGGTCTTTGGCGATAGCCTGTCCGCCAGTTATGGCATGTCGACCGAAGCGGGCTGGGTTACGTTGCTGGAGCAACGATTACAGTCAAAGTATGCTGACTATCACATCATCAATGCAAGTATCAGTGGCGAAACGGCACTGGGAGGACGCAATCGAATTCGACAAGCACTTGAAACACATCGTCCCGAGATTGTTATTCTGGAACTTGGCGGAAATGACGGTTTGCGCGGTGCGTCAATTAAATCCATTCATGAGAATCTGGCTGCCATTATAGAAGAATGTCAACAAAACAATGCACTGGTTTTACTTGCCGGCATGCAGTTGCCACCCAATTATGGCAGAACGTACACACAAAAGTTCCAAACCATTTTTCCGCAACTGGCTGAAAATTATCAAATCAAATTGATACCATTTCTACTGGCTGGCTTTGGTGATAAACACGAATTCTTCCAAGCTGATGGAATACATCCGACCGAAGTCGCACAGAAAAAAATTGCAGAAAATGTCTGGGAAGTTTTGCAAACCATGTTTAAAACCGAACAGGTTGCCACCAATCCTGATATTTAATCGCACATTGTATCATCGCAACTTCATAAGGACATAAACTAAGCAGTTAAAACTTATCCAGGTCGTCAATAAATTTCTGTAAATCACTGGACAAAGGCGAACGTAGATGGATACGTTGTCCTGAGACGGGGTGTGTAATTTGTAGCGAATGAGCATGCAAAAACATACGCGCCAGCTTGCTTCCCCCACCAACTTCAGCTTTAGCGAGCCGCTTGTTGATCTCAAAATTACCATATTTATCATCCCCAAGAATCGGAAAACCTAAATATGCGAGATGAACACGAATTTGATGTGTGCGTCCCGTTTTTATTTGTGCATCTAATAAGCTGAAATCGCCCCAAGATTTATCTAACTTAAATATCGAGTGAGCAGACATCGGTTTGCTGCCAGGGCGAGTGTTGCCGGCTACCGCTACGCGCCGCTCACCACTTGCTGTTACATATTTGTCAAGTGCCAGCTTTACATGCTGCTTCGCGTTTTGCCATTTGCCTTTGACCAAAACCAGATAATGCTTCTCCACCAAGCCTTCACGAATTTGTCGATGTAATTCTACCAATGCGCTGCGTTTCTTTGCCAGTAACAATACACCCGAAGTTTCGCGATCCAAACGATGCACCAACTCTAGAAATTTCCATGATGAATTTTGCGCACGTAATTGCTCAATCACGCCAAAGCTGATATTACTTCCGCCATGAACAGCCATCCCGCTTGGCTTGTCAATAACCAGCACTGCATCATCCTCATATAAAGTAGTAAAAGAGAAAAAATTTGCACGAGTAATTGTAGTGCGATTGCAAGCATCCTTTGTTTCTATCTTAACTGGCGGAATTCGCACCATATCGCCTAATTGCAAGCGATAGCTAGCATTTATTCGCTTTCCGTTAACACGTACTTGACCGCTTCTTACCAATTGATACAAATGATTTTTGGGCACCGTCCTAAATCGTTTGAATAAAAAATTATCGATCCGTTGATCATTGCTATCTTCTTGAACGCACTCTTTGGTTATTAATGTGATAGATTGCATTTTATTAATATGTATTTGATTTAATGAAACTCCGGATATAATATGTAAGTGATGGGGAAATTATAAGGTGGCTATTTATTCCTTGAATCCTCCCTTGTTTAAATTCTTTCTGTAAGAATTTAAACATTCGTGACAAAATACGAACATGAACTCAGTAAATATTTGGTCAGACTCTGTTGCTTTTAGATTAACTAAATTTTACTTTAAACAAAGCAATATTTGGAACTTTATGTAAAATCTGATACCTTAAACAACTTGCGAAGTACTCATAATTGTTGTTGCGCTTAAAATTACAACTATAAAATAGTTTCACAAAGCAAATCAGCATATTACATATTAAATAAATTAATAAAAAAGAAATACCTAATTGATAAATATTTTCTGTTATACAAGTAATAAACCCAAGCCTCGTCATTACAACTACGTATACCGAAAAAATCTATCCACTCGACAAATTGTGGATAGTGTATGGATAAATAAAACACGTAAGGTTTGTAAATGAAACGAATGTTATTTAATGCAACGCAACCTGAAGAGTTGCGCGTTGCAATAGTAAGCGGTCAAACGTTGGTTGACCTCGATATAGAATCTGTAAGTAAAGAACAACGCAAAAGTAATATCTATAAAGCTGTTATAACGCGTATAGAGCCAAGCCTGGAAGCCGCGTTTGTTGATTATGGCTGTGAGCGACACGGTTTCCTGCCATTTAAAGAAATTGCCCCCTCGTGTTTTGCTGAAAGCAGTACGCCCAATGCACGAATCCAAGATCTTCTACAAGAAGGACAAGAACTGATCGTTCAAGTTGACAAAGATGAACGTGGAAATAAGGGGGCCGCATTAACCACTTATATTTCTCTGGCTGGCCGGTATTTGGTTTTGATACCCAATAATTCCAGTAGTGGTGGCGTGTCGCGGCGCATCACAGGAGAAGAGCGCAATGATTTGCGCGAAGTCATAGCAAAACTTGAAATTCCTACAGGCATGAGCATTATCGCCAGAACTGCCGGAATCGGCCGTAGTGGGGAAGAACTACAATGGGACTTGAATTACCTGACACAACTTTGGTATGCCATTGAAGAAGCCGCCAACAATCAAGATGGCGTTTTCCTGATTTATCAGGAAAGCAGCTTAGTCATCCGCGCGATTCGTGATTATTTTAGCCAAGAGATTGGTGAGATTCTAATTGACAGCCGCGATATTTACGAACAAGCCAGCCAATTTATGGCACACGTTATGCCAGCTAACGTGGATCGGCTTAAATTTTATCACGATGATGTACCATTATTTTCACGCTTCCAAATTGAACATCAGATAGAAACAGCTTATTCCAGGCAGGTTTCTCTTCCTTCAGGAGGTGCGATTGTTATCGACCACACTGAAGCATTGGTTTCCGTTGATGTTAATTCAGCGCGCGCAATCCGCGGTTTAGATATCGAGCATACCGCGCTCAATACCAATCTCGAAGCAGCTGATGAAATTGCTCGCCAATTGCGATTACGGGATTTAGGCGGATTAATTGTTATCGATTTTATCGATATGGATGTACAGCGCAATCAGCGTGAAGTTGAAGCACGATTGCACGAAGCATTGCGGCAAGACCGCGCACGTATTCAGGTTGGAAAAATCTCCCGTTTTGGATTGCTGGAATTATCCCGTCAACGCTTACGCCCTTCGTTAGGCGAAAGTAATTACATTCCATGTACGCGGTGCCAAGGCACTGGATTCATTCGTGGGACTGATTCCTCCGCGCTGCATATACTCAGAATCATCCAAGAAGAGGCGATGAAAGAAAACACCAATGCGTTGCATGTTCAACTGCCGGTTGATGTAGCCACTTTCTTACTGAACGAAAAACGCGCAGAAATCTATGACATTGAAATGCGTCAAAGGATCAATATTGTTCTGATCCCCAATATTCATATCGAAACGCCTAACTATAGTATTAATCGTTTACGCCAAGAGGACCTAAGATCAAATGAAGCGGTCGCCAGTTATAAATTGGTGGAGAAAAATACTGAAGATAACAGCCTAGTAATTTCCGAACAGAAAAACAAACCTACCCGTCCGCAAGCTGCTGTTCAAGGTATAACATCCTCACTGCCCGCGCCCGTGCGCGAAGATAAATCAAGCGACACTTCGCTGCTGGACAAATTCTTCGGTTGGTTTAAACAGGTCAAAAACGAAGAAACCAAAACTGATCTTGAAAAAAAACAACAAACTGACACTGATAAAAACAATTCGTCTCAAGAACGCACTCGCCCGAGAGGACGACGCGGAAGAAACCGCAATGAGCGCAATAAAGATGCCTCTATGCACAAGCAAGCTAAACTAGGGGAATTGACAGATTCCGGTATCACCGCTGCAATACCAGCAGAATACGCCATCTCGGCGGAACTTGGTGATTCGCCAGAGCTATCTACAGAACGAAAAAATATCAGAAACAAGCCTTCTCCGCAATCCAACACGGATCTTGAAGAAAAATTACTGTCAAACAATGTACTGATCAGTGAAACAGAAAATCATGACGGCATAGATGCAAAACCCGTGGATCGTAAACGTACGCGCCGGTATCGCGGAAATAAAAATCGCGATCAATCTGCACGCGCTAAGACCTTGATTGAAGACCAAGCTTCTCCGGATAATACATCAACTCATGAGGCCTGCTCAACAGATCCTGCGCCAAATATTGAGGCATCAGACCCGATCAGCGAGCCTCCGGCAATTGAACCCGCTAAGAAGCAATCTATGAGAAAATCAGTTGAAAAAAACCCTACTGACGATTCTGAAATGACCAGCAATAATAATCGCGTAGATGAACCGCCTATTACACATCAACAGCCTGAGCTCAGTGTGACTAGAGAACTTCCAGATTTTACGAAAAGTGGTCTCGTCATGATAGAAACACCACCCGAGAAAGTTGAAATGGCGACCGAAGAAACCATTACTCCTAAACAACCCAGAAGAAAAACCATGAAAATCAACGATGCGCCCGCTGAACCGTTAACGCAAATTGAAACACGTGATTAAATACCTGCAGGTTCTGCAAGTACATATATAATTTTAATGCGCCTGTTCCCAATTGTCTCCGGCTCCAATATCAATCACTAATGGAACATCAAGCTGCAAAACATTGCCCATATATTCCGCCAAGCTTGATTTCATTACTGCAACTTCATCAGTTGGAACCTCCAGAACCAGCTCATCGTGTACTTGCATAATCAATTTGCTACGTAATTTATTCTTATGCAGCCAATTGCTTACCGCGATCATTGCCAGCTTGATAATATCGGCGGCGGTTCCCTGCATGGGTGCATTAATGGCAGCCCGCTCCGCCCCTTGCCGCCGATTGCCATTGGCATTGTTAATCTCGGGCAACCATAGTCGGCGTCCCAGTACAGTTTCAACATAGCCCAACCGCCTAGCTTTCTCGCGGGTTTGCTGCATATAGCTTTCCACTCTCGGATACCGAGCAAAATAACGCTCCATATAAGCACGAGCAGCACTGCGCTCAATACCCAATTGCGTCGCCAAACCAAATTCAGACATACCATAAATCAAACCAAAATTAATCACCTTAGCGTAACGGCGCTGCTCTTGATCGACCTGACTCAGTGGTATTCCCAGAATTTCTGCGGCTGTTGCGCTATGGATATCTTCTCCGGCCGCAAATGCTTTTAACAAGCCATCATCTTGAGAAAGATGCGCCATGATACGCAATTCTATTTGCGAGTAATCAGCGGAAATAATCTGGTGTCCTATCGGAGCAATGAACGCTTCACGAATTCTGCGGCCCTCGCTGGTACGCACCGGAATATTCTGCAGATTAGGATCCGAACTGGCAAGGCGACCGGTCACAGCGACGGCTTGGGAATAATTGGTATGCACACGCCCGGTATTTCGATCTATCATCAACGGCAATTTGTCTGTATACGTCGATTTCAATTTAGCCAGACTACGATAATTAAGTAATAACTTCGGCAATGGATAATCCAATGCAAGCTGCTGCAGAACATCTTCATCGGTGGAAGGGACGCCAGTAGGTGTTTTTTTGACAATAGGCAATTTAAGCTGGTTAAACAAAATTTCCTGTATTTGCTTAGGTGAATTCAAATTGAACGGCTGCCCGGAAATAGCATATGCTTGTTGTTCGAGCGCATGTAATTTCTCACCCAGTTCGTGACTCTGCTTTTGCAACAGTTTATAGTCCAATAAAACACCATTCCGCTCAATTTCAAATAACACATTTAGGATCGGCATTTCGATTTCACGATAGATGTGATTCAATTGCTCGTTACTTTGAATGCTGGGATATAGCTTCTGATGCAGACGCAACGTAACATCCGCATCTTCGGCAGCATACTGCGTGGCGGTTTCAATCTCCACCTCATCAAATCCGATGCGCTTGACGCCTTTTCCGGTGACATCGTCATAACTAATGGTTTTAACGCCGAGATGACGCAGCGCCAAACTATCCATATTATGTGGGCGATGAGATTCCAGCACATAAGATTGCAACAACGTATCGTGAGCAATACCATTCAACTGAATGCCATGGTTTGCAAAAACATGTTTGTCGTATTTTAGATTCTGCCCCAATTTGGGTTTTGTCACATTTTCCAGCCACGGCTTAAGTTTATTTAGTGCTCCGTCAAACAAAAGTTGCTGCGACACCCCCGGATAAATATGCATCAACGGAAGATAAGCTGCGTGATGACTTTCAATGCAAAACGAAATACCCACCAGTTTTGCCTGCATTGGATTCAGACTGGTTGTTTCAGTATCTACTGATACCAGCTGCGCTGCATCCAACCGGATTAACCAATCTTCCAACTCCGCATCCGTATAGATCGTGTGATAAGTTCCTGACTGACAAAAAACGGCTTTATCGTTTCCATCATCACCCGCTGCTGCTTGGCTTTCGCTCATATGGGCTAATTCCGATTGATTTGGATTTGTAGTAACCGCCTTCTGACGTAATTCACGTAACGATACCTTCATATCCAGCTGCTCGTAGAGCCGGGCTAATTGTTCGACGTCCTGAGGTTGCAGCGCTAGATCCGTAATTTTTACCGGCAGATCCACATCACATTTGATGGTGATTAATTTGCGTGCGATATCGAACCAATCCAATGCGTTACGTAAATTATCACCTATTGCACCCTTTATTTCATCGGCATGCATAATAATATTATCTAATGATCCATATTGCGTTAACCATTTGACAGCCGTTTTGGGTCCTACTTTGCGCACACCCGGAACATTGTCAGACGTATCGCCTACCAACATCAAGTAATCTAACATGCGTTCCGGTGGCACGCCAAACTTGGCTAGCACTTTCGCTTGATCCAATACTTCGTTAGTCATCGTATTGATCAACGAAACATGAGAATTCACCAGCTGCGCAATATCTTTATCTCCGGTCGAGATGATGCAACGCATATCAGCTTCAATCGCCTGCTTCGCCAAGGTACCGATAACATCATCCGCCTCCACTCCGTCGATAATCAACATCGGCCAGCCCATGGCACGAATACAGGTATGCAAAGGTTCAATCTGGACCGCCAAATCCAGAGGCATAGGCGGCCTATTCGCTTTATACTCGGGATAGATCTTGTCCCGGAAAGTTTTACCTTTTGCATCAAACACACACGCGCTATAATCCGCCTGGTAATCCATGTGCAAACGCCGCAGCATATTGAGCACGCCATGAATGGCGCCCGTTGGTTCATTTTCACGATTGCGTAAGTCAGGCAATGCATGATAAGCCCGGTATAAATAAGATGAACCATCAACCAGCAACACTGTTTTCATTTACAAGTTTCCTATGAGCTTACAAGATAAACCTACTAAACCGATCGCGCCCTTGTCCGTGGATAAACTCTGGTCAGCCAAAGAGTCATGGCGCCTATTTGGAATTATGGCAGAATTTGTGGAAGGAACAGAACGACTTGACACAATTCAACCTGCCGTCAGTATCTTTGGCAGTGCGCGCACCCATCCCAACAGTCCACACTATAAATTAGCCGAGCAAATTGCTAAACAACTTTCTGATGCCGGCTTTGCTGTAATTTCCGGGGGTGGCCCAGGTATCATGGAAGCCGCAAATAAAGGAGCTTATTACGGAAAATCACCCAGTATCGGCTTAAACATCCAATTGCCACACGAACAACATCGCAACGCTTTTCAGGATATCAGCCAGACTTTCCGGCATTTTTTTGCCCGTAAATATATGTTTGTTAAATTTGCCACCGCCTACGTTGTGCTCCCCGGCGGCTTCGGAACACTCGATGAACTAATGGAAGCGTTAACTTTGGTGCAAACGGAGAAAACCCGGAAAATGCCTATTATCCTTGTTTATTCAGAATTCTGGCTCGGCTTACTCGATTGGTTCCGGCACGCGCTGATTGCAGAGGGTTTTATTTCAACTGACGATATGAATTTAATTCAAGTTATTGATGAACCTGAACAAGTTGTCAATGCAATTTTCCAGTATTATGAAACCAGCGGATTTGAGCCATCCGCTGCTGAACGAGAAATTCAACTCAATTTATAACCCTCATCAGCGATTTTAGGTAGAATACAAAAACCTGACCCGCCGGGAATCACCCATGTACCTGTACCGACTTATTTTGATTGTATCACTCTGCTCAATACTGCCTGTCATGGCGGAATCCGGGCATCCTCAGCAATCGCAGAAACCTAATAAGCACCCCGACAACCTTATACCCTTACCTGAGGTTCCTGAACTGCCCCCTGACATCGATTCTCCACCACTGCTCCCTGAAATTCCAGTGGATCCAGAACTGGAAACCGAAGTTACCATTATTAAACGCGGCGAAGATACGATTGAAGAGCACCGTGTCAACGGTGAACTTCTGATGATCAAAGTAATTCCGCGTATTGGCCCACCTTACTATCTGAAGAAAAATCCTATCAGAAGTCATCACGACCATTCAGGTGAAGGCGGCATTGATGTTAATCCGCCCATGTGGCAAATATTAAGATTCTGATGATAATTAGCGCATAATCATCTATAACTATATGAATAATATATATCTCTACATTATCGCTTTTATTTTCTGCTAATTCATGTCTGTTTTCACACCTGTTACCGATAACCAGCTCACGATTTGGTTACAAGATTATGCACTTGGAAAACTCATCCACTTACAAGGCATCTCATCAGGTATCGAGAATACCAATTACTGGGTCACCACCACGCAAGGCAAGTTTGTTTTAACCCTGTTTGAAAAACTTACCAGTGATGAACTACCGTATTATCTGAATCTGATGGCACATTTGTCGCAACATAAAATACCATGCCCGGCACCAATCCCGCGACTGGATCGAAAGTTACTAGGTGAACTGAACGGCAAGCCAGCAACAATTGTCACATGTTTACCCGGGCAGTCAGTGACTCATCCAACCACCGTGCAGTGCACGGAAGTCGGCAATGTTCTAGCCAGAATGCATTTGGCAGGAGGTTCCTACCACGGAAAAATGAATAATCCGCGCGGACTAACATGGTGGCAAGCCAGAGCACCCGAAATCGCGCCTTTTTTATCTGATGCAGAAAACCATTTACTCAAGGCTGAACTGGATTTCCAATTAACGCAACAAAAGATCCCATTACCCAATGGAATGATCCATGCCGATTTATTTCGCGATAATATTTTGTTTACCGATCAGGCAATAGGCGGCATCATCGATTTTTATTTTGCCTGCAATGATGCTTTTTTATACGACCTGGCCATTACTGTAAATGACTGGTGCATGACTGAAAAAAAAGCGCTGGATGAAACTTGCACACTTTCTCTGCTGAAAGCCTATCATGATATTCGTCCACTCACCGCGACCGAACACGATGCCTGGCCTGTCATGCTGCGCGCAGGTGCATTGCGTTTCTGGGTTTCCCGATTGTACGACTATCATTTGCCGCGTCCAGGAGAATTAACGCATGCCAAAGACCCGGCGCATTTCCGGGAGATATTGGAAAATCATGCCTCAGATCCAATAAAACTGCGGCAGCTCTGGCTGTAAATTATCATTTAATCTATTCATCGAATTCAACTGGAGAAACATCAATGGAAATTCATCAAGTTAACGCAAAACAGGGATTGCAATGGATCTTAAGTGGCTTCTACCTGTTTCGCAAAGCGCCGCTGGCCTGGGTATTTGTGTGCTTTACCTTGATGTTGATCGCTATCAGCATGTCGTTGGTGCCATTACTGGGGAAATTCATTTTTACCTTGATCTCACCCATCTTTCTGGCCGGCATCATGATGGGCTGCAAAGACATGGAACAACAGGGCAGACCACTGGATATATCGCATTTATTTATGGCTTTCAAAACCAATCCGGTACCACTAATCACTATCGGCGGTATCTATCTAATCGGGCAAATTTTGATTATCGGCTTGGTCATCCTGGTTGGGGGCTCTCAAATGACGGATATGCTGCTATATGGAAAACGAGTCGATGAAAGCGAACTGATGGGCGTCATGAGCAATATGCTAACAGCATCACTGCTTACGCTGGTGCTTTCCATTCCGCTCATGATGGCGTCCTGGTTTTCTCCGCTATTGGTGATCTTTCATAATATCCCGCCCATTGTTGCCATGCAAAAAAGCTTCTTTGCTTGCCTAAGAAACTTTATTCCTTTCCAATTATATGGCATCACACTCATCCTTCTAACCATCCTCAGCATAATGCCTTACGGTGTGGGACTTGTGATTTTGATCCCTACCATTTTCACTTCCATTTATGTTAGTTATAAAGACATTTTTCTGGGTGAACCACTTCGATTCAAAAATAACGAATCCGGACACGATTATCAACAAGCCAACTGGACTGATATCACTGAAGAACCAAAAAAAGACGAAGCCGAAACAAAACAACAATCCCCCACATCGGAAAACAAAATTATAGCTTCCGATTCCGGTGAACTTGTTCCGTGCGCACACTGCAACTTGCTTGTGTCACGAAAAGAGGCCATCGAAGAGAAAGAGCAATTCTTTTGTAGTGAAGAACACCGTAAGCTGTACCAATCTGTGGATAAATCTTCATCATGAATCAGTAGTTCACAGGGAGTGTGCGTGTTTTAGACTTGTTCCATAACCCTTCAGTCCACTCGTGTGGCCACAAGTAACAGTTAGATTGATGATTTTCTTGTTCCCGTCTTTAGTGATATAGTCCGCTTTGACAAAGAGTTTGTAACGCAATGTTTTGAGCATATGCTGAACGTTAGGTTTATCAGAGACCAAATCACTTCCCAACACATCTGACGAAAGAGGCTCATCAAGTTAAAAGCCAGCATAACGGTTAGCAAGGCTGCTTCAGTGGCCCAGAAGTTCTGGAGATTAATTCTGCCCGCCAAAGTTATATTTCATGCATTCGTTTCATTAATCCCATACCGCCCCACACTGTGATTTTTTTATTAGCAAATCGAAGTTTAAACTCTACAAAAATATCCCAGAAGAAAATTCACCACAAATCAAGCAACCACAGATTAACTAAAAATCTTTATTTATAACAACCTATTCTAATGACTCCCATTAGAAATTTCTCCTAACGGGGAATCTGGGTTTATCCAGCTTACAAGCATCTAGGCAGCAATGAAATTGCTTGATTCAGCTTCGCCGTATCGGTTACCGGGATATCGATACAGGCAAGCAGTACTTCTTTCTGACCAACAATTTCAAACTTGCTGCCAGAACCATTGCCAATATCTGCAATGCGCGCTGGCAAGTAGAGTTGCTCTTCAAATAGATCAAGCAGAACCTGAAAATCAAATCTTCCATTGGAACCAGCAAGGATGCAGTCATAACCCAAATTGGGGTTGCCTTGCGCGTCTATTTGCTCATTACATTTAGTTCTGATAATTATTCGCTGCCAAAAAGAATTACTGCAATGTCCTCACTGACACCAACAAATTCAACAGTTTTATTTGTAGTTATCGATGAAAGATTAAGTTTTTTTCCGAGTGCATCGCATTCCTTGGGAACACTCATTCTACATTCCCAGAAACTGTCAAAGCCAGCAGCCAGAACAATCGGTCGCGTAAACGGCCCGTCATTAAATAGTTTCGCTTCTTTATATTTTTCATCTACCTTGCCGAAGATAGCCAATGCATTGTAATTAGAAGGATGCTGGGGCAGCACAGTCACAATTTTTTGTAAAATAAATTCTGTTTCAGTCTTATGCGCATTTAAATACGAATGCGCATTGATCGAAAAATTACTCCCCATCCATAGCAGCAAAAATACACTCAGCCAATAGGTTCTATGGCGTAACTGACTTGATACGAGCAGCAAAATAATTATCGCCGATGATAGGGCCACCAAGCTTCGAGTAGCAATAGCCGCTGCCAGCGGTATAGAAAAAACAAAAAAAGAAATGCTCACAGCTAAAAGAATGATGACTTTAGGAAGGCCAGAGCGCCAGAATTGGAAACGAAAAGCAAGGAACAGCATCAATCCAAGAAGATAAACGGGATTGTTGTTAGTGCCATTCATGAAAAGCAGAAGAACTTCAGCTTTGAGGCTCTGAATAACAAAGAACACATTTCGGATGAGGCCCTGAAAATCCTGAACAGGCATAGCTTGTCTCCATTCCGCTGGAGTAATTCCGACCTGGCCTGTAATAATGAATATTGCAACAAATGCTAGAACAAAGCCTACAATTGAGCCCAAAATCCAATAAAAGAAATGGCTGAATAAATATGCTCCAATTTTCCCGACGTCTTGGCTCTCTGAATCGAACCTCCCCAAAAAAAGCAAAGGAAGTATAAAGTAATAATTCTGCATCATGCCAAATAACAAAAAACCACCCAGCAAATAGATTACCCGATGGGAAACTCCCTTTTCAGCCAGCCAAGTCAAAATTAGCAATGTAATGACTGTAGGGAAATGGGTTGCTGGCCAAAGGCTTTGGTGTACAAAAGAAGGGGCCATCAGCAAAACGGATGCGATTATTACCGCGTATCGAGAGTCTTGAGAGAAATTGCTCGCTATACGAAATAGTACCACCCACGAACAAAAAAGGAACAGCAGGGAGTATGTCACTAGTGGCATCTGCCGTAACCAATGGTGCAGCATGAAATTTATCCACCTGCCTTCTTCCATTAGCTTAAATTTGAAACTGGGATAATAATGAACTTCATCAAGTCCAAATACTTTAAGGCCTGGCAGCAAGTAATAAGCGCTAAATAATAGAATTAGCGACAATATCGCCGCAAGATTACGAATGGTAAGTGGATTAATAAATAACAGCATGCGATCTAGACATTGCAAAGTGGCTGATCGTGCTTGATCAAATAAAATGTTTTTCATCATCGGGAGTCTTATTTACGTACAAACCAGTGGATACAGCTTTCTGTTAGCTCCAAACTAAGTATTTATTTATCAGATAAAAAATCAAAGTATAGGTAGCCATTGCAAATATCTGAGCAATCTCGGGAATAACTTTGAATACACTCATCATATAAAATAGCATCGCCTGATTCAGCGCAAAAGCAAAAACGAAACCAATCGCGAATCGGATACCAGCTCCAAGAGATAGCTGCGCATTCTTGAAGACAAATAAGCAATTTAGCGTGAAAGCAACGCACAGTCCAACACCGTACCCAATAGCATTGGATAGTTCTGGGCCAAGGCCAATCCAACGCAGCGCCAACAGAAAGACGCCATAACCAACCAGTGTATTAATGACTCCTGCAGTCGCGTAACGCAGAATCTCATCAGAAGCAGGTTTCATCGAGGTCAACGATGTTGAATCACTGGGCAACGACTTTTCTTAAGAGTATCTTTTTCAAAGCCTTGATATTCTGAAATAATATAAAGTGGACGTTGCTTTATTTCGGTATATATCCGGCCAACGTATTCACCCAAAATACCTACAGTAATGAGTTGTACACCACCGATAAAAAGAATCGCAATCATCAATGCAGCCCAGCCCTCTACCCAGGAATGGGTAAAAACACGAACGGTAAAAGCATATAGGATACCTAAAAATGCAAGGCCCGCTGAGAATAACCCCAGTCCAATTGATATTTGCAAAGGCTTCGTTGAGAATGACAAAATTCCATCAGAAGCAAAACGAAGCATTTTCCTTAACGAGTATTTAGTTTCCCCAGCAAATCGCTTGGCGCGTTTGTAAGGTAGCGCAGTCTGTTTAAAACCAACCCAGCTTACCATGCCACGCAAAAACCTACCCTGTTCCGGCATGGCTCGGAGTGTGTCGACAACAGCTCGACTCATCAATCTAAAATCACCTGTATCAAGAGGTATTGGCGTATCGGAGAGCCAATTCAGCAGACGATAAAAACCATGCGCGGTCACCAACTTAAAGATGGATTCATCGGGGCGTTCGATACGTGTACCATAGACTACATCATAGCCTTCATGCCACTTGGAAATCATTTCGTGAATCACTTCGGGGGGGTCTTGAAGGTCGGCATCGATCAGTACAACTGCGTCACCACTGGCTACATCAATACCGGCAGTCACTGCGATTTGATGGCCAAAATTACGCGCAAAACCAATAAACTTAATACGAGAATCATTTGCAGTATAGCTTTTAAGAAGCTCGCGTGTGTGATCGCGACTGCCATCATCGACAAAAATTAATTCGACATCGAGATTAACGAGTTCAGCGCAAAAAGCTTTTAATTGCTTTACTGTCTCATCGATAACTTCTTCCTCATTGTAGCAAGGGATGACTATAGACAATAATGATGTTTTAACCATTTTGATTTTTATTGAGAAGTTTATAAAAAACAATTAATTCCAATATGTTACAAGATATTTAGTCTCCCTATAAAACCAAAAAACCACCTGATTAATTACATTACTCAAAGATATCTATAGAATATGAAGAATGTACAACAGATACAAAGAAAAAGACAATGACAATGACAATGAATAAAATTCCGCTCCAAGTCGGCCTGTACCTGCATGAATTTTTTGCGTTAATATGGCACAGAGGAACAATGTAGACCAGTGTTGTTTGCTTCTAGGCGGTCGCCAAGGATGGAAATATTCGCGTTGCGATGTAACCGGTACCCATAACGGTCGTAGGCTATGGGAATGCCTGAGCTGTGACTATCAATCTTCCCCAATTGCGGGCACTATAATACTTGATGACACAAAGCAAGAATGCGGCAAGTGCTCTGGAACTTAAGCGGCAGTGGTTCTGTCGCAAATCTTCTGAGTTGCATATAAATCGATTACGATAATCAATCAAAATTTTCTCACCTAAAAAGCTAACGCCACTTAATTCAGTCAGTCATAGTCCAGATTGGTTGGACGACATGCTTATCGCACGAATGTTTCGGTTTTGCTTACCACATCTTTGTGTTACCGAAAATTTGCAACCACTATTGCAACTCAAATACAACACCATTTGAAGTGCTCCTGATGCTTTTGGGATGTGATTGTGCTTGACGTAATTATAATTATTATGTTTGAATACCGCACATATTTCATAAGAGGATTAGCTATGTCAAATCGTGGCGGAAAAAGGGAAAACGCAGGCAGACCACGCGGTCAGGGTAAATATGGCGAATCGACGATTGCGATACGTGTGCCGGAAAGTCAGGGAGCTATCATCAAAGAATTTCTGGGTGCGTATCAGCAAAAAAGAGCCGGCTCGGATCATGAAGCAGCAAACGTGGATGAGTTTTTCACTCCGGCTATCAGCGATCTGCCAACCAGGCTGCCACTTTTCTCTACCAAAGTCGCTGCAGGTTTCCCAAGCCCGGCGGATGATTACGTCGAGAAGCGCCTTGATATCAGTGAATTTTTAATTGATCATGCTGCATCAACCTTCTTCGTTACGATCAAGGGGGATTCGATGATTGATGTGGGTTTGTTACCAGGTGACAAAGTTGTGGTGGATAGATCAAAGACGCCAGGTGTCGGTGATATTGTACTTGCAGTAGTGGATCGTGAATTCACCATCAAAATCTTTGATTACGGAGCGAACAAAATGCCAAGGCTTATGCCAGCCAATTCGTCAGGTGCTTACAGACCCATTTACATCCGTCCAGATATGCAGTTTGAGATTTTTGGTGTCGTAACAGGATCATTTCGCCGTTTCAAGTGATTAAATTACTGCAGTTAGAAATCTAAAGCCATCGTATTCCATGTCTGACCGTTCTATCGCGCTGATTGATGTGAATAATTTCTATGTCAGTTGCGAGCGGGTGTTCAATCCCAAACTGGAAGACAAGCCTGTTGTGGTGCTCTCCAACAATGACGGCTGTGCAGTCGCCAGAAGTAACGAAGCCAAAGCACTGGGTGTTAAAATGGGGCAACCTTGGTTCCAACTGAAAGATTTGGCAAAAAAACATGGAATCATTGCTTACTCATCCAACTATGCTTTGTATGCAGACATGAGTAACCGTGCCATGAGTATATTAGCAACGTTCAGCCCGGATCATGAGGTGTATTCCATCGATGAATGCTTTCTTGATCTCACCGGATTTAAGGCACAACACTTCATTTGCTACGGTCAGCATATTCGTCAACAAATTAAGCAATGGACGGGATTGCCGGTTTGTGTCGGCATTGGATCCACCAAGACATTGGCAAAATTGGCTAACCATATCGCCAAAAAGCACTCTGAATTTAATGGCGTGTTTAATCTGAACGCCATATCACCCTGGCAACAAGACGACTGGTTCAGCAAAATTGCGGTCGGTGAAGTCTGGGGAATCGGTCGACGGCTTGCACCCAAACTGCATGAAATAGGAATTTACACCGTCCTTGATCTCAAGCAAGCTTCACCTTCACGAATGCGTTCCAATTTCTCGATTGTCATGGAAAAGATTATCCGTGAAATCAATGGTACGTTCTGTATCGAGCTAGAAGAAATCAATCCGTCCAGAAAACAGATCATCAGTTCACGCTCCTTCGGAATTCCTGTCTCCTGTTTGGCCAGTTTGAAAGAATCGGTTTCTCTTTATATCAGCCGTGCAGCAGAAAAATTACGGCGGCAACAATCATATGCCGGGTCAGTCTACATCACTATCCGCACCAGTCCGTTCAATGAGAAAGAGGCATATTATGCGAATAGCCTGACGATACCGCTTTCGACGCAAACTGACGATACCGTGCTGCTAACCAAAGTTGCTCTGTGGGGGCTGCGAAAAATTTATCGCCGTGGCTATAAATATCAGAAAGTGGGTGTGATGTTATCTGATCTGGCATCTGCGCATAACCGCCAATTCGACCTCTTTAACCTGGTATCAGTAGATACGAAATCGGACAACTTGATGCATGTCATAGATCAAATCAATGCCCGCATGGGAAGAAGCGCAGTCAAATTAGGATCCGAGGGATTCAGGCAACCGTGGAAGATGAAACAAGGAAATCGGAGCCCAAGCTACACCACAAACTGGAATGACTTGATTAGTGCTCAATAGCATGTCAATTCAATTAAAACAGTTAAATCTGGCATCCAGTACTAGGGATACCGCAAAGATTCCTTAAAGTGTAGAATATTTCGGTACTCGACTAAGTAACGACTCAATAAAATTAGAAGGCAATAATCATGACAGAACCAAGGCAGGTACCCAACGTAACTTTTAAAACCCGCGTACGTGATGAATCGGTAGGTGGTGATAATCCATTTCGCTGGCAAGATGTTACAACGGATGATATTTTCAAGAATAAACGAATTGTATTATTTGCGTTGCCCGGCGCGTTCACGCCGACGTGTACAACCGCTCATCTGCCGGGTTATGAGAAACACTATGATGATTTCAAAGCATTGGGTATTGATGAGGTGGTTTGCTTGTCCGTGAATGACGCATTTGTTATGTATCAATGGCGCAAACATCTTCGAACCGAGAAAATATTTATGCTTCCCGATGGTAATGCGGAGTTCACTCGAAAGATGGGGATGCTTGTAGACAAATCGAACTTAGGTTTTGGTATGCGTTCATGGCGGTATTCTATGATTGTTCAAAACAAGGAGATAGAAAAAATGTTCGTTGAATCCGGTTACACAGACAATTGTCCCACTGATCCTTTTGAAATTTCTGGCGCCGATTCTATGTTGGAATACCTGAAGTCTAAATGACTGAACGATTATGATTTGGAACATTTGACTTGAAGATCCAAATTCTCTCTTATGAGATAGATGAACCCAACAAAACGTTTGACGATAGGAAAAGCTACGATACGTTAAGTCTCCGGAATTTAAATCCACCTTTCTCGATACGCCTGTGCTGCATCCAAACGTAGCCTCCACTACATTTGCTGCTGCAGTAGCCGAACTGGAGTATACATACTTCCAGGTTGCTAAAAGTGATATCGATCTTGGATTCATTGTGGAAGGACTATGTGATGGCCGAGATAAACTGAATTTTGCTGACATTCGGGGTAGACAAATTTTTCCTACAATTTATGACAAGACCATTTTTCTTGGTACGCGTCTCGCCTTTAATGACATACAAGATTCATCCATTCTTGCGGGCTTTGTCACTGATGTTGTGGATGGACCAGCAACCTTGCGTGTTGAAGCTGAACGCAGACTCGGCGAGCGCATGAAAATCGAGCTTATTGGCCAAGCATGCTTTGAATATACTCCTAAAAATCCCGTGTCTTTTTTCGTGCAGAACAGTTTTGTTACCTTAAGGATTTCTAAATTCTTTTAACCCAAACAGGCCTAGCAAAGCCCTACAAGTTTATCCCCAAACCCAATATCCAAAGCCTTGCCTTGACAACAAAGTCCATGTAGTCTGCTGAAGTTATTAATCGCATTAAAACAGACAGCTGCAACTAAAGGAAATTATGAATATTTTGCATCAATGGCGTTTTTTCCGCTCCGGCGGCTTCGATCAAGTTCACTTAAACTCAAGCGCTGACTTAGTATCACTCGGCGAGCTCGACCCTAAGCTTTGGGCAGCACTGAGTTGCCCTACCGACAATCTGGAATTTGATGCTAAAACACTCGAATTCATTGATACCGACAATGATGGTCATATACGCGTCCCAGAGATCGTTGCAGCCGTGAATTGGACCACCTCACTGCTAAAGAATCCGGAAGATATGATCCGTGGATCAAATTCCCTGCCTTTGACCGCTATCAATGATGACACGGCAGAAGGTGCACTGTTACTGGCATCGGCAAAGGAAATATTGCTCAATATCGGCAAAGGCGAAGAACCCGCAATCACCGTTGAAGATACGGCAAATTTGAACATGATTTTTGCCAGCACAAAATACAACGGGGATGGCATTATTCCTTCAAATACCGCGTTAGAATCCAGCACTCAAACTGTCATTGAGGAAATTATTTGTTGTGTCGGATCGGATGAAGATCGATCGGGTTTGCCAGGTATCTCTGAAGAAAAAGTCAAACAATTCTATATTGAAGCAAACGCTTTCTCTGAATGGTGGCGAGAAGCGGAGAAAGACTCAATCAACATTCTACTACTGGGCGACGAAACGAACGCTGCCGAAGCAGCGTTCGATCGGGTTAAGGTTAAAATTGATGATTATTTTACACGCTGCAGATTGGCAGAATTTGATCAGCGTGCCAGTGATCCGTTGAATCCTGCGCTAACGGAATATGAAGCGCTGACCAGCAAAAATTTGTCGGCAGATTCTGAAGAAGTTGCTGCTTTTCCTTTGGCAAAAATTGAAGCGAAAAAACCGCTTCCGCTTGAAAATGGGATTAATCCTGCCTGGACTGGAGCTCTGACTGAGTTTAAAAAGAAGGTTGTCGTTCCACTGTTAGGAAATAAAGACAACCTAAGCAATGGAGATTGGCAGGAATTATGCAACAAATTCTCTGCTTATCAAGCTTGGTTGAGAGCCAAGCGTGGGGCTGCCGTGGAATCTCTAGGGATCAAGCGTGTTCGCGCCATTCTGACGGGCGGGTATCATGAAAAAATCATGCAACTGATTCAAAACGACAAGTCACACTCCGGCACCGCAGATGCCATCAATGCGGTGGAAAAGTTAATTCGCTTTCATTGTCATCTTTTTCAGCTATTGGATAATTTTGTATCTTTTCATGATTTCTACACGGCCCAGAACAAGGCAATTTTTCAAGCCGGATCACTTTATTTGGATGGCCGTAGTTGTGATTTTTGTTTGCATGTCACAGATATCAACAAACACAGCAGCATGGCAAATTTAAGCGGCACCTATCTTGCTTATTGCGAGTGCCGGCGAGAAGGCGATGATAGTAAAAAAATAAATATTGCTGCGGCTTTCACGAATGGCGATGCAGACAATTTAATGGTGGGCCGGAATGGCATTTTTTATGACCGAAAAGGTCAAGACTGGGATGCGACGATCGTGAAAATTATCGAACACCCCATCAGTGTCCGCCAAGCGTTCTGGTATCCATACAAGCGAATCGGCAAAATGATCGGTGAACAAGTCGAAAAACTAGTCAGCGCCCGCGAAAAAGCGGTGCAAGATCAAGCCGCTTCCGGCATAACAAATACCGCACATGCAGCGGATGCAGGCAAAGCACCTCCCGCGCCATTTGATGTGGGAAAGTTTGCTGGTATTTTTGCGGCTATTGGGCTGGCCATTGGAGCCATCGGAACTGCGATTGCATCCGTCGTTACAGGATTCATCAGCTTGTCCTGGTGGCAAATGCCACTCACAATCATTGTACTAATTCTCTTCATCTCAGGCCCATCGGTTATCCTTGCATTTCTCAAGCTGCGCAAACGTAATCTGGCACCACTACTGGATGGCAATGGTTGGGCAGTAAATACACGCGCCATTATTAATATCCCATTCGGCGCTTCATTAACGAAAACAGCCGCGTTACCGCCCGGCGCTCAGCGGTCACTGATCGATCCTTATGCTGAAAAGGAACGCCCATGGAAACTATATTTGTTCCTCTTATTACTGCTGGGTAGCATCCTATATTTTTGGAATAGTGATTACTTCAACAAAAGCATTGGGGAAGAAACACAAAAACAACTCTCGGGTGAGAAAAATGAAATATCCTCTGGAGACGAAGCCAAATTCGATAACGCCAATTTGGAAAATAAAATTCCGAATACATCTCAATCCGTAAGCAATTTAAATCCTGACGCCAAAGCTGCTACAGATAAACAATCCGAGGCATCGTCGGCAACAATTGTTCCAGCGCCCAAGCCAACCAGTCATTGAGAAATTAATTTACGCTGCTTCTAAACCATCTGCCAAAATTGGAGCAATTCAACATAGAAGACTGAACAAATATTATATTTTATTAATTCTAATCAATAGCCTTTAAGAATTTCTTCATGTAACATGAGATACGAAATCGTCATGTTACAAGCGCGTACGAAGGCACTTTTATCAATGCTTTTCATAGAAGGAGCTGTTATGAATAAGTCGCAAAAAAAAGAAATATGCAATTTATTGATCCTATGCACTCTAATATTCGGCAGCTCAAGCGCCTTAGCAGGGAAAATTCATTCTCCTTGCAGCTACCATCCGATCGACATTGATAAATACGGAAAGCAGCCTTTCCAGAACCCGCCCGAGCTGCATCCACAAAACGGCAGGCTAGAAACTGAACTGACAGTACAGTATACCGATCCCAAAACCACCAGCATTGCGGGTTGTGGCGTAAAACTGCGCACTTATAATGGTAAGCTGGTGGGTCCAACCTTGCGTGTCAGGCAGGGAGATGTCATCAATTTACTGTTGAAAAACCGATTACCGAAAGAATCGCCCAACGAAATTCAAGCGCAATTCGATCAGGAGAACCAAAACGCCTATCTGGATACCATTCCGGCTTCTTTCAATACCACTAATGTACACTTCCACGGCTTACACGTATCACCTACCGGCAACAGCGACAATGTGCTGCTAGCCATTGCGCCGCAAACCGATTTTCCTTACGAAGTCACATTACCGCAAGACCATCCGATCGGTTCTTATTGGTATCATGCTCATGCGCACGGCTCGACGTCAATTCAGGTCGGCAGCGGTATGGCAGGTGCCATTGTCATTGAAGACAATCCAATCACCACGCCAAAAGCGCTATTGGCCGCCAATGCCAACGAAAAAATCTTCGTGCTGCAAACCACCCTATATAATCAAAAGGGAGAACTGAACAACATCACCAGTCTGTTCCCCGGCCCATCCCAACCCAAAGATTGTAATACTGCCGCCAACAAGGATACTTGGCCATGTTCGCAACGACGTATCACCATCAATGGTCAGATTGTTCCAATCATCACCATGAAACGTGGCGAAGTACAACGCTGGCGTTTGATTGATACTGCTTTTCGCGAATCCATTGCATTTGCGGTCGAAAAACACGATTTACATGAAATTGCGCTGGATGGCAACTATCTCGGGCGTATCGACACTTGGAAAGCCGGAACACCAATCGACTTGCAGCCCGGCTACCGCAGCGATGTCTTAGTCAAGGCCAGCATGACTCCGGGAGAATACCGCATCATCGATCAATCGGTCTCCAGTCTTAAATCACTGCGGCAAGTCGACGAACCGGAAAATTTGCTGGCCATCCTAAGAATCACCAACGAGGTCGACGATATGGCTTTGCCAACCAGCGAGGAAATGGCCGCATTGGCACCTTTTGGCAATCTCGACTTAAGTAAAAAAGCTGTGGGTGTACAAGAAGTCGCTTTTAAGCTCGGTCAGGATATGCCTGGCAAAAAGAACTATTTTCAAGTCAATTACCGCGCGTTTAATCCCGACCATGTCCGTCAATTGGAATTAGGCACCGTCGATATGTGGTCTCTCACCACAGTCGGGGACCCTGCTGCAGTTCCGAACGGCATTCCGCCAACCCCGCATGTGTTTCACATCCATGTCAACCCGTTCCAATGGCAGCGCACAGGCCCGGACGGCAAACCGCAAATGGTCTGGAAAGATACGCTACTGGTACAAGGCCCGACAGTGACCAATATATATACGCAGTACCACACCTACATTGGTAAGTTTGTCATACATTGCCACATTCTCGATCACGAGGATCTGGGCATGATGGAAGTCCAAGAAGTAATCAATATACCGGTTGCACATAGCCATTAAGCGTCAGGAGAACTCGCGATGCCGATTCGAAAAGCCAGAATCACGCGGTACGACCGCATCCGAAAAATCCTGAATGAAGCTGCCGCAGGCAGCTCCGTCGATTATGGCGGTATTGGGCAGTTTTGGAATCATGGCGTTAAACAGCTCAAAGAAGCGGTCATTCATGGCATTCGCCTTGTTGCACCGAAAGCGGAGAAAATCAAAAGTTGTTGCGGGCATGAGGTTGATCAAAGCGCCCAGGCTCACGGCACCGCATCAATGCTGGTACGCGGTTTGAAAGGAGAAACACCGTTCGACGGTTCGCAATTTCCGCGTTTGCCGTGGGGCGGCAAAGCAGTATCTCCGGAAGATATTGAATTCATCAGCAGTTGGATCGACGATGGGTGTCCGGAGGATGACCACATACAGGCTATCACTGCCGAAATACAGCAATGCGAAACATTGCCAACCCGGCTATCGGTGCACGAAATCGCCGAGCTGGATCTGGCCGCAAAAGGCACGCGCGCACCCAGCCGCCCCGGTGAATTGCGCCAGCGCAGCAATCTCGATTGCCTAAGCGAGGACGAGATCAAACGACTGAGCAATGCTTTCCACTACCTGTATAGCCTCAACGATTGGCCGGAAGATATTCGCAGCTATAACAACCAGGCACTGATCCACCAGAATCACTGCCAGCATGGTTGGGAACGTTTTCTCGCCTGGCATCGAGCGTATATTTATGAGTTTGAGCAAGATCTGCGGGATTTCGATGCGGATATCATGCTGCCATACTGGGACTGGGTAATGCCGCAATACCGGCCGGAATGCGCGCAGAACGGCTGGATTATTCCTAAATCGTTCCAAGCCTTTTTGACCCTCGAGCAAGCGGAAAAACTGGTCACCGAATTAAAACCCAGACCTTCCGCTGCACAAAAACGCGCATTCCTGCAACTGGCTAATAAGAAACAGCATTTCACATCGCAAAGCGTGTTTTTCCGCTATGTCTACAACACCATTGGCTACCAGCACGTAACACCGCAACCGCAGGACGCCAACCGGCAACGCATGATCGACGCGCTACTGGCATCCAATCCGTTCTGGTATCCATTGCGCTTTCCAGCGGAATATGGTGGCAAAACCATCAACGAGGCGATTCATTACCATTATCCATCCGCCAATGACATCCAGCAGATATTGAGCCTGAACAATTTTCGTGATTTCGGCGGCGGCAGCATTTACGACGCCTCATTCGGGTTTCTCGATCAGAATCCGCATAACACCATGCACATTTGGACAGGGGGCATGAATCCCTATTACGGAAATGGCAAGTCGTACGAAGAAAACAGCATACCGGTGTCTCAGTCGCCACAGAACGATATCGCCAAACAACGCAGCACCATGGTGCAGGCGGGTGGGCGTCGTTTTCACTCACGCTCCGATATGTACAGTCAGCCGCAATATGGCGATATGTTCAGTAACCTGACCGCTTCCTATGATCCGATTTTCTGGTCGATTCATGTCAATGTGGATCGATTATGGTGGGAATGGCAACGGCTCAATCCCAGCGCCACGCCGGTGGAGTTGGACGCTATATTGTCGCCATGGAATTATACCGTGCGCGATACGCTGGACGCAGCGCGCTTTGGTTATGAGTATGTTCGCAGTTCTCATTTTATCCCGGTAGGACTGAACGCGCCGATTGGACGCATCATTTCCAAGCCGATTCCGGTTAATGACCTCACACAAGGATTCCACAAAGCAGAAATCCGCTTGCATTGGGTGCCGCAATTATCGCGTTCCTGCTTTATCCGCGCCTTTCTGAATCAACCGGGAGCGAATGCGAGAACACCATTGCAAAGCAATCCGCATTTTGCCGGCTATCTCTCAATCTTCGGGCACGGCGCATGCTACGGCGGCCCCGGCCATTGCGACACACCGCCACCCAGAACGCGCGATTATGATCACCGCACGCGCAATCACAATACGCCGCGCAATCACAGAATCGATGTCACCGAATGCGCCAGAAAACTGTTGGTCACTGGCGTTAGTGAATTACAAATCACCTTGATCGTGATTGGCGCCGACTATGAGGAAGATATCGATCTACTTAAACTGGAAGGCGTTTCATTGAATTTTCTCGATTGATTACAGGAGATTTTCGTGGCAACCTATAAAATCCACCCCGGCATTGGTATCGCCCGCCTGGGTAACAGTGACACTGAATTTTATCTCGCGCCCGAGATACCCGCTGGGCTACCTCACGCTTGCGACGCCAAAGGCAACCCCATTTTGTCCGACGATCTCAGCGGCCCGGTATTGGTAAAAAACTTCAAAGACAAAAATGGCCGGATCAAGCGTCAAGCAGCCCGATTCCAAGTGTTCGTATACGACGACGAGACACCAGATGGACGTCCGCTGAAGTTGGGCGATGCCGTCGAAGGCGGCGGCAACCACGGTAAACTGATCGATATCCAATGGCGCGTCTATTTAGCAAATAAAAAAGCATCCTGGTACGAATTCAATACCCGCTCCGGAGAACACGGCTACACGGACAATCATCCGCGCCGCAACGCGTCGATTGAGAATCGTGATCGCTTAATTATCGATCCTGGCCCGCGCACCATCAACAGCACCAATTTGCGCCATGCAAGCTTTGACCGCTCCGGTAACAACGTATATGCAGCCACTTTTCCACCGCAGGGTTTAAAACCCCGCGACATTGATACGCTCGGTGAGATTCTGACTGACGACACCGCCCGCTTGCTCGTACTGGGTGGATTCGGTCGTTCCGGCAGTGAAAAATCCGGGCCGGGTGAGCCGCATATTTCACACTACGCTAATAACGACGGCTGGTATGACGATGTCTCCGACGGGCCGGTAATGGCGCGATTGGCGATGTATTCCGATCAAGTAGGTGCGGTACGCTATATCGATGTGGAATACCCGGCGTGGGTAGTGGTAGGCTATCCACGCTTCGTGCCGCAGATCCATGACATGATTACCATGGACGAAGTACTATATGATTTATTTCTGCGCGAATTCGCATACGACACCAGCTTATACGGCCGTCTGGGAAGTTTCGACTGCCCGGAAACCGTGCCAATCCAGAATCAGACAGCATTGAGCCAATGGCAAGCAAGCCGACTGACCTGGAACAAAGACTTCAAACCCTGGTTTTATCGCGATATCTGGCCAATTTTGTTCAGACCGAATGAATTTCTGTACTTGAGCAACATTCTGGCGCAATCCAATTTCCCACATGATCAGGAACAGCGCGGCACTTTTGATCCGTTCAAGCTCGGGCAAACACCGGACCATGCGCAAAAGCGCACTGGTAAAAAATCAGCTGATATCTCCTCGACTACCCGCGATGCTAGTCAGGGTGAAGCATTTATCGCTACCCAGCAACCCCTTGAGGATCAGCACAACGATCCCTATCGGCCAATGCGGCAATTTTTGTTCGACTTACTGCGCCGCAATGGCGAAGATAACGAATTCAAATTGGAAGACAAAGTCGGCAGCCGAGTGCATAACCTCCCATTGATGCCATTGCTATGCGGCGATAATCCGCTGACCAACGAAGTCGTCACCAAATTCCTGCGGTTAACCGATTATCAATTGTTCATCCTTAAACAATGGGCTGAAGGTCAGTTCATCAACGAAATGGAACAGGGCTGGATCAACCCGGCGAAGTATCCGGTATTTTTTCCCTACCCAACAACTCAGCCCGGGAATGGGCGCAAACTGGATCGCAGCGTGCTGAGTAACGTATTGGGTGGCGCGTTCTGTCCCGGCGGCGAATTGAATTGGATCATGCGCAATCCTTCGATTTACTGGACACCGTACCGCATCAAGGCGGATCGTCACCTGGCGGATTTTCTGCAATCCGCTGCACAGGCAAATGCGAATCGGCAACCGACAAGCATGATTGAAGAATTGAGTTTCAGTATAAACAACACACTCAGCCACAATAATAATTTCGGAGCAGGCCTGCAACCCGGGGATCTGACTAAATATATGGCGCTGCCGTGGCAAGCGGACTTCAATGAATGCACCACGAATACCATCAACATCACGTACGCCGACTGGAACACCATCAATGCCGATAACGACAATGACCAACGGCTCAAGCTCGAAGAAAAAATGTGGGATACGTTGTGGTGGCCCGCGCACAGGCCATTGCAATCGAACGAATTAACTGGTTTCGAGAACGGTCAACCCGTCACCACATGGACTACCTGGAGCCGGGGTATCCAGCAAACCTACGCCGGTGATTTGAAAATGGTGGAAGACTGGTGGAAGCTCGGATTCATCATTCGCAATCCGTATCTGCCTGATATCGATAGCACACCATCAACAGGCCCTGATAGCCGCTATTACAGCATCGAGCGCTATGGCAGCGAACAACTGGCCGCACCGGATCTGCAACTCAGCACCATTATCAATCCCGCTAAGAATACTTGATCAAGGAGACCTTCATGAATGACAATCCGTTTACCGGCAACTGGACCTACCGTAGCTTATTGAACAACCCGGAGGTAAACCAAGCTTTCAACAACCTGGAATTTGGCCGGGGAACTATCACCATCAATGAAGATGCAATGCAATTACTGAGCGGCGTCATCGGCGGTCCGGAATGGTCGCTGACGTTAAAAGGTTCACGCGAATACGGCACGCCGATGCGAATCCGCTTTCAGGGAACGGGCATCGTCAATGGCGAACAATGGATTTACGACTACGAAGGTTATTTAATCAATCATTGGCCAAATGGCATCCAACAACGGCCTGCAATTGTCGGCTCAGTGATTCGCACCATCCCGCATTCCGGCAGCGAGCCGGGCACGGTGTCTCCCGCAGGTGTGGTCGCATCATTTTATGCCGTCAAAACCGACTAACGCAAATTTCGACGTCTTTATCATCGGCGCCGGTCCCGCAGGCGCAGCAGCGGCAATCTCGCTTCGCGAAATTATGCCTGATGCCCGTGTTTGTATCGCAGATATAGAGAAATCCACTCATTTCCGCGTCGGCGAATCGGTACCGCCACCCATAAAACCATTTCTCGATCATCTAGGAGTAACAACCGCTTTTGAGAATGCAGCGCATAACCCGACTTTCCGAACACTAAGTGCTTGGGGAAGCAGTGGATTAGAAAGTAATGAGTTTTTTCTGCACACTTACAATACCGGGTGGCGATTGGATCGCGCAAATTTTGACGCAATGCTCAAGACAGAAGCAATTCGCCGAGGAACCACCAACATATCCGCGCGGGCATTTTCACTTGCCGAAAGCCCTCATGGCTGGCTCATTGATTGCGGTAATGCAGGAAAATTTTCAACCCGCTATATCATCGATGCCAGTGGCCATGCGGCGATCGTATCTCGTTGGTTAAAATACGCGCCGCGCAAGCTGGATCGATTAATTGGATGCACGGTATTTTTTGAGCACCAGACGCAACAGCCGGAATTATTCGATACGGAAGCTGCCGTGATCGAAGCATGCCATCAGGGCTGGTGGTACACCGCCGCCATTCCAGGTCATCGAAAGATCGCTATTTTGATGACCGATGTTGACATTGCGCGCCAATCAGGCATTGCCAACATGTCGACTTGGCTGCATTATTTTTCGTTGACAAAGCATATCAAGCAGCGCATTAACACACGCTTTCCCTTGACGCAACCGATGATTCTCCCTGCATCATCGCGCTGCTTCACAGATACCTACCCTCCCGGAATTATAGCTGTAGGTGATGCTATCTCAAGCTTTGACCCCTTATCGTCGCAAGGCATCGTCAAAGCACTACGGTCGGCGTTATACGCTTCCTATGCCATCGCAGATTGCTATTTGAGAAACGACACAATGGGTTTTTCCAAATATTTCACGCTGATGCGCAATGAATTTGATAATTACTCTCTAACCTGGCAAAACTATTATCAACGTGAACAACGTTGGCCGGAAGCACCATTCTGGCAACGACGACACCGAATGAAGCGGACGTAAGCATCGTATTATGAGAAAAATACTACCTTCGTGAATCATAGGTCAAATCTTAGAATTGACATCATTACTATTCCGTTAGCTTTCACAATAAGACCATCTGAAAATTGTTGACCTGTTTATCACTGGGCAGATTGCTCCACATTAAAGTCATAGGCTCACAATTAATACAAATAGAGACCTTTGCAAAATCCAACGAATTATAAAATTCGTTACAATTTCTGATTGTTATGTGAATATCAGGGTATTTTTTAGTAATTTCTTTGCTGAAATCACGCGAACAATCACTTTCATT
>NZ_JALHQJ010000012.1 GCF_022842015.1 Nitrosomonas sp.
GATTGACATAGCTAAAAAGCTGTTGTTGCGAGCGTTCAATTCCGCGCATGATTTATGAGGTGAGTGGGTTCCATCAAATTTTACCCGACTCGGTGGGCTTTTCAACGGCCTGTTAGGCCCAATGCGGCCAAGATGAGAGAAAACTCGCTGATCTGCGCTACAGTCAACCCAGCAAGAAACCCGGTACGTTTGCGATACCCAAGTGTGCCCATGATAACCATGACGATCAGGGGATTGCCAATCAGCACAAATAGTGAGAATACTAAGGATTCCACCATCTGAGCGCCCAATAATCCGAGATTTAGGCGTGCGCCGAGATCGAGAAAGAAAAATAATAGCAGAAAATCACGCAGGCTTACGAGGCGCGCCCCGAGGGCGTCCCGATAGGGTGTGGAAGCTAAAGACACGCCTGCTATGAAAGCACCCACTTCTTTGCTGAAACCTAGCATGTCTCCCAGAGCTGCTAAAGCCACGGCCCAGGCAATACCAAACAGGACCAAGAGTTCTTGTGAACGTGAAAGTGAATGAAGTAATCTTGGCACGTACATAACGTGTAGCAACTCCAACGACTACCAGAAAAAGAATTCCCTTAAACGATATTTCCAGTACTTCGAGGCCTATTGAAGCTCCATCGATACTTGCACTGGCTAAGGCATTGAGCCCGATCATTGTCAATACAACGACTAGATCTTGCACAATCAGGAAGCCAAGTGCGATACGCCCATGCAGCGTGTCCACCTCTCGTTTGTCTGAAAGTAACTTAACGATAATGATTGTGCTGGAAAAAGTCAGAGCGACTGCCACATATAATGCGGTGATCGGCGACATACCAAATGCCACTGCAATAAAATAACCGATAATGCTAGTAAACGTGACTTGACCGAGACCTGTGGCTAATGCCACAGGTCCCATAGTGCGAATAATGTGGAGATCCAGCTTGAGTCCAACGACGAATAGCAATAAGGTAATACCGAGCTTGGCTAATAGATCAATCTGATCATTGGCATTTACCCAGCCCAACGCTGAGGGGCCTGCCAGAATGCCCACTGCAATAAAAGATACTATCAAAGGCTGACGCAAGTGAACGCCCAAAGCGCCCATAGTCACCGCCAATAGCAGCAGTAGTGCCATTTCGGTAAAGATGTCGGGGATTATCTCCATTTAATTGTTTCTATGGTTTTTTGCATGACGATGCAGCCATTTCTCATTACTGACCACATCGCCAAGCCGAATGAAAGCTCATGCAATTATCTCAAATGGTGCATCTACATAATACGAGATTTTATGACATTAAGATGTAAACGAATTTGTTTCTCGGTCTCGATAATGGCAAATAGTGCGACACCAATGCCGATAACCAGCAGTCCATCTAAAATGGGTACTGCTTCTGTAGCAAATATCGTCTGCACGGGTGGAAGATAAGTGATGGTGAATTGCGCTATGGTTACACCGATCACCGTCATCCATACCACTTTCGTGCCACGTACCGCTTTCCAGGTGAGTGATGTCCCGTAGATATTACGGATAAAGAATAGGTGAAAGATTTCCATTACCACCAGCGTATTAACCGCAAGGGTGCGAGCCAGTTCTACGCTGTAGCCCCGATCAATGGCGTAAGCGTAAATTCCATACACACCACATAGAAACAGAATGGACACCAGCACAATGTGCCATACCAGTTCACCACTCAGCAGCGGTTCTCCTCTCGGGCGCGGCGGGCGGCGCATGGTGTTTTCCTCAGTGGGTTCGAAGGCAAGCGCAATGCCCAATGTCACAGCAGTAATTAGATTAATCCATAAAATCTGAATCGGAGTTATCGGTAATGTCATCCCAAGCAGCAGCGCTAAGACGATGGTCATGGATTCACCCGCGTTAGTGGGTAATGTCCAGCTGATGACCTTTTTGATGTTGTCATACACTGTACGTCCTTCGCGTACGGCGCTGGCGATGGAAGCGAAATTATCATCCGCCAGCACCAGCTCCGCTGCTTCCTTGGCCGCTTCGCTACCTTTTCTGCCCATCGCAATGCCTATATCGGCACGTTTTAGTGCAGGTGCATCATTCACGCCATCGCCTGTCATGGCTACCGTCATATGGTGTGATTGCAGTGCCATGACAAGTCGCAATTTATGCTCCGGGCTAGTGCGGGCGAAAATATCGCATATCAATACAGCTTCTTTCAGAGCGGTATCATCCATCTCATCAAGATCAGCTCCGGTTAAAACTTTATCTGGGTTTTGCAGGCCGATTTGTTTGCCGATCGCTGCCGCTGTCTTAGCGTGATCACCGGTAATCATTTTTACACGAATACCGGCAGTGTGACATTCCGCTACAGCTGTAATGGCTTCTGTTCGTGGCGGGTCAATCATTCCAACCATACCAAGCAGCGTGAGTGTGTTCTCGACATCAGAGTGTTCCAGCACCGTATGCTCTGATTTTACGGGTTTGACAGCGAATGCCAGCACGCGCTGACCGAAGGCAGCGATATTGTCCGCCTTGTCTTGCCAATAAATTTGGTTCAGCGGTTCCACATTTCCGTTCCCAGTATTTTGATTGTTACACATGGAAAGAATCCGTTCTGGTGCGCCCTTGATAAAGACAAAAGCGTGGTGTTCATGATCATGATTCAGCGTTGCCATGAAGCGGTGTTTGGCATCAAAAGGAATAGCATCGGTGCGTGTCCAAGCTATTTGCTCTTTGCGAGTTTCAATACCTATTTTGCTTGCAAAGGCGAGCAGAGCGCCCTCCATCGGATCACCCTCCACGATCCATGCGCCCTTACGATCATGTAGTGCCGCATCATTACACAGGGTTGCAGCACGAGCGAGTTCTTCCAGAACAGCATACTCTTTGGAGGAAATTTCCGCATTTTCCAGTAAAATTGTGCCCCGTGGCTCATAACCAATGCCTTCTAACGTGAAGAGATGTTGATGTGTTAGCACGGAGGAAACCATCATCTCATTGCGGGTCAGCGTGCCGGTTTTGTCGGTGCAGATAACCGAGACTGAGCCGATGGTTTCAATTGCGGGCAATCGGCGCACAATGGCATGGCGCTGTGCCATTGATTGCACGCCTACCGCCAGCGTGATGGTCAGCACAGCGGGCAAGCCTTCGGGAATCGCCGCAACGGAAAGCCCTACCACTGCCATGAACATTTCAGTGAATTCATGATGTCCGACAAAATAACCATAGGCCAGCAACACCGAGGCAATCAGCAAAATAAAAATGGTCAGCCACCGGGCGAATGCCCCCATCTGTTTTACCAGCGGTGTGGTCAGTGTTTCCACTCTCGACAGCAATCCGCTGATACGTCCTATCTCAGTGGAGGCGCCTGTGGCCACGACCATACCTTTGCCTTGCCCGGCGGTCACTAACGTGCCGGAAAACGCAATGCAGGAACGATCACCCAGCGGCGCATCGGCGGAAACTGGTGCGATCTGTTTTTGCACCGGTACGGATTCGCCGGTAAGAATAGCTTCTTGTATTTGCAAGCCATGGGTTTTTAGCAGTCGTAAATCAGCGGGAACTTTATCGCCTGCTTCCAGCAGTACAATATCACCGGGCACGAGCTTGTCTCCCTCGATGCTATGACGCTCGTTGTTACGCAGCACTGAGGCATGAGGTGCCAGCATCTGACGAATGGCATCCATTGCCTTTTCTGCTTTTCCCTCCTGTACAAAGCCGATGGTTGCGTTGGCAAGCACTACCGCTAGAATGACGGAAGTATCTATCCAATGATCCAAAGCTGCTGTAATGGCCGCAGAACCGAGCAGCACATAAATCAGGATATTGTGAAATTGCAGCAGGAATCTGATGATGTCGCTATGTTTTGGCGGATCCGGCAACCTGTTAGGGCCATGCGTTTTTATACGCATCTCAGCTTCATCCTGACTCAAACCCGTCGGCGATGCATCCAGCTCGCTCAACGCCAATTCGATAGAGATGTGATGCCATGATGGCTGCAACTTTGGCGTTTTTACTGTTTGCATTATCTACTTCCTGTAATCAAATACATAGGCTAGTGTCAAGGCATGGTATGTTCCATCGCACCTTACACTTAACTGGGCAGATGGAAATCTATATGGCTATTTAACAAGCAGCAGCGGTTTCCCGGCAAGGTGAATGACCTTGCTTGCTACTGATCCAAGCAGTAGGTTCTTGATCGCGCCCATGCCGCGCGTGCCCATCACGATTAAATCACAGTGATGCACTTGCGAGAAGTCGGTAATGACTTCGGCGGGATTGCCACTAAGTACATGCGTATCGAACGGGATCCCGGCACTTTCGAGGCGTGCCTTCGCGGGGGTCAGCAGTGCCCATCCCATTTCTTCATGCGCCTTATTGATACTCAACATGGTTAATACCGGATCTTGGCTCAAGATGAGTTCGTTAATTTGAACCGGCTCGCACACGTTGAGTAGATGCACGTGCAGTTTAGTTGTGTCCAGTGTATTGAGTATTTCATCGATGGCGCGCATCGCATTTTCCGAGCCATCGAAAGCAACCAGTGCAGTAGTCATAGCGAGATCCTTTTTCTTGAAATTATAATTGAGAGGCTTTTGCAAAAGTGTGCTTTTCGATTTGCAACACATTGTATTAAATTAATAAAAATTTCCTGAATTAGGGTTTTGCAAAGGTCTCATTGAATGAATTACAATTTTAACGCAGAGTTCTTTGTGGAACCAACTTATTATTTGCTTTGAGAGTTTGTCGCCAGAGCGGAAAAAATACTTCGAATACAATTGATTGCCGCTCAGGTAACGAATCTCACCGCAAGCGAATAGGAATATGATGCGTACATTAACGCCAGGCTCACGAAAAACTGTTATTGCGCAAAGAAACAGTAGGTAAATCCCTTGAATATGGCGAACGCTCCGACCAATAAATCAAATTGCAAGTGTGAACCATAAATGTAAAGTAGCAAAAAATTGAGCAAACATCATATTTGACGATATTGGCTTTATAAAAATGCCATCGATTTTTTCTAAGATCACTCAGCATGCAGTGTGGAGTGTCGGCCCGCAATTATTGGAATCTGCGACAAGAGATCTTGTGTTCCTGGAGAAAGTTACAATGACATAAAGTCGCACTGGACTCTTGAAGCATGTTAACTTGGGGATAACTTATTATAGAATCACACGATGATATGGCAGAAAAATTACTATAAGGAGCTATTTATGAAAGTTGAAGTTACCGTTGAGTTAGATATAAATCTATATAAAACCAGTATTGCCGACATAAAAAAACTGTTGCAAGAAATGATGGATCCAAAAAAATTCGATGCTTTAGAAGCCATAAGCATAAAGGATATTAAAATAGGAGAGTAGGTTATCTGAGTTATGCTGAATCGGAGTATTTTGGCCAAAAATACGCGAACAATCGTGCTCAGCTTTTACATCAGCAAACTTGCGTAAGAGAGAAAGGCGCGCTGGTTTAAATCAATGAAGTACAGGCTCAACCATACCGGCGTGCCGATGAAGTTGTGTGCAATTTTTAAATCTTGGTCACATAATTTACACTCATTCGCGCGCCATTTGACACAGTACTCTGTTAACAACAAATACTAAATCGGCAGCGGTTCATGTCACTTATTGTGTTTTGGTTGGGAAACATTGATAGACATTGAAGCTGCGCCTTCCGTCATTAATTTCTGAAATGGGAACAATCGTATCGCCCCCCATCAAAGCGGCCTCGTTACGTGCAAGATCCGCAAGTTCATCCGAGACTTTTTCCGTATCACGGTTAAATATTATTTTGCTTTCAACTTTAGCAGTGACTTGCCCTAGTTTTTTGCATGACTCGACTGCTCTGGCAGATTGCACCAAGCGTACGCTTTCGCCATTTGAAGTAACCTTAACCCATGTGCAAGAAGACAGTATTAAACCACCACAAACAGCAATAAGGATTTTTTTCATTAACTGGCCTTTTATTAAAGATATTACTTATATACAACGCAAAGTATTATTCATCAAGCAATGCCGTATATTAAATTTGAGTCGCGCATATCTCTTATTCTCAGCATTAGACTTGTTAAATCTAATACTTCAACCATTTTTTCCGTACAAGATCACGATTTAATGCTAGCCATTGTAGCGCGATGATGGCGCTGGCCGAGTTAATTTTCCCAGACACTAAAAACTGCAGTGCTGTCTCCAGAGTGACGACATGTACTTTGATATCTTCTCCTTCATCTGTTGCACCATGTATACCGCCCGCCAGCGTTGTGTCCGTCCTGCCACAGAATAACGCAATCCGTTCTGTCATGCCTCCCGGACTGGCCAGATAATCATACAATGGAATCAAGTCTGAGATATTGCAATTGGCTTCTTCCATGCTTTCACGCTTGACCACATCTTCAGTTATTTCATCGAGTTCGATAATGCCTGCGACAATCTCCAATAACCACGGACCGTCCGGCGTATCCATGGCGCCAATACGGAATTGTTCGATCAGGACTACTTCGTTTCTGAGCGGGTCATAAGGCAAGACTGCGGCCGCATGACCGCGTTCGAATAATTCGCGCGTGATCGGAGGACTCCATCCGCCATTAAACAGGCGGTGACGGAGACGGTATCGATCTATGCGAAAAAATCCTTTATAACAAACTGTTTTTTCGAGAATCTCTACATCCTTGTGCACCCTCATTTGCTCCTTTGTCTTTCCGGGTAATTTCCAGTAAGTGTATTGCGAGATGGCTGTAGATGTAAACAGTATTGCCCAGTTAATTCTGGTAGGGCACCCTATGCTCGGATTAATGTCTTTATGCCAACGCAATCTTTTCTAAGATACACAGGCTTATTGCATCTGATCCCGGTTGGTTGACTGTCATTTGCGGATAAGATTTTTGTTTGTGATAGCATCGACAGCTAATGCCATCATATTTTAAGAGCAAATTCAGGAGAAATAAGTGAACTCGAAGTCATGTATAGCAATTTGTGAAGCATGCTGATTTTGATGGAATCCAGAGTCTCATAAAATGAAGTGAGGTGATTTTCATCAGCACCTTTCATTTTCATTTCTTTATTATCGTTCCGGTGCGGTTAACTTAGCATCTCGTTCGGATACATGAGGTACGGGATCTTGATCAGGGAGTTACGGTAGGACAGCGTCGTGAGCGGTGCTGTAGCAGTGCACAAGCCTTTTCTGCGGACAAATCCGCTGTCCGTTCCGGTTTTTGCTATCAGACGTAATTTGCGCTTGTGATAATTGGTTTCTTGAAGCAGAATCATCTCCAGTCTCGAGTGGAACTCATTGCTGAACATCAGGCGAAGTATTGTCAACACGTCAATAGTTGATGCGAGAGCCTCGATATTGATAATTTGCTCTGTTTTATCAAATTCTTATTTGTAATGGGTAACTAGATTTTAGGTTAGGGCAACCTTATCAATCTTATTGAAAGAAACAATATGACCACTAATCAAACCATAATTCTTATCATCCTGCTGGTCACAATGGTTATGTTCTTGTGGGGGCGGTGGCGTCACGATATGATCGCAGTGGGTGCGCTGCTTGCTTGTGTGCTTACCGGATTGATTGCGGCAGCAGATGCTTTTACTGGTTTCGGCCACCCAGCGGTGATTAGTGTGGCTTGTATTCTGATACTGAGTCGGAGTTTGCAAACCTCAGGGGCGGTCAATGTGCTAGTCCGCTATACGCTGCCGAAAAATGCTGGTCCGACGTTAAATCTGGTAGCTCTGGTTGGACTGGGCGCAGCACTGTCGGGCTTTATGAACAATGTTGGTGCGATGGCGCTTTTGATGCCGGTAGCAATACAGTTGGCCGAGCGACTTGATCTGCCTCCTGGACGAATACTCATGCCGCTGGCCTTCGGCACTATTTTGGGCGGCATGACGACTATGATCGGGACACCACCCAATCTGATTGTGTCAGGCTTTCGTGCTCAAAGCGGTGATGGCAGCTTTGGCATGTTCGATTTTACGCCGGTTGGTTTGGCGGTAGCCTTGAGTGGGGTGATTTTTATAGCCATTGTCGGCTGGCGACTGGTTCCCATGCGAAAACAAACTGGCATGGAAGGTTTTGAGACAGGGGCTTACATCACTGAAGTGCGCGTGTCGGCCGATAGTAAAGCTGCCGGAATGATCATGCACGAGCTTGAAACTATACTTGATGAACATGCCGCGCAAGTAGTGGGTTTGGTACGAAATGAAGCACATTTAACTGCGCTCCGAGCTGGGTTCAAGATATTGCCTAATGATATTCTGATAATTGAAGCTGAAGTGGAGGTGCTGGCGCACATTTTGTCCAGTCTCGGATTGAGTTTGGAAGAAGCGGATACTCATCAGCGCAATGATAAAGAGAGAAAATACAAAGACGCTAAGGACTTGCAATGGAACAATAACATTAGGATGAGTAATGAAGGTCTTGCTGCTGTGAGATCTGCTGAAGCAGAAGAGGAAAAAGAATCTTCACAAAGCGATGAGATCATTTTGATGGAATTTGTTGTTCGTCCGGAATCAACGATTTCCGGACGATCGGCTGCAGACATGCGGTTACGTACCCGCTATGGACTTAATCTACTAGCGGTATCACGCGAGGGTACGCGCGCTAAGACTAGGCTGAGAACGCTAAAAATTCAACCTGGTGACTTGTTGCTGCTCCAGGGTACTGCAGAAGTGCTGGCTGAGTTTGCAGCGGACTTCGGTTGTGTGCCATTGGCCAATCGCGAGCTGCATATCCCCGATACACGCAAAGCATTAATTGCCGGCGGCATCATGGCTGCGGCAGTCAGCGGTGCAGCTTTTGGTCTGCTGCCAGCGGCCATTTCGTTCGCTATCGGCGTGCTAGCTACTATGGTTTTTCGCATCGTCCCGCCACGAGCGATCTATGACGCAATCGATTGGCCGGTGATTGTCCTGCTCGGAGCACTTATTCCCGTAGCCGGTGTATTAGAATCTACTGGTATGGCTGATCTGGTCGCGCGTTTCATGATCGATAATATTGTGCAGGGTCATGCCATTATGGGACTTTTACTCATTCTAGTTATTACAATGTTTTTATCCGATTTAATGAATAACGCCGCCACTGCAGCCGTGATGTGCCCAATCGCTATTGGTACCGCGACTGCACTTGGAGTGAATGCAGATTCATTTCTGATGGCGGTAGCGATCGGCGCTTCTTGTGCTTTTTTGACGCCGATTGGGCATCAGAATAATACCCTCATACTGGGACCTGGTGGTTTTCGCTTTGGCGACTACTGGCAACTGGGATTACCGATAGAAATATTGGTAGTCATCGTCAGTATTCCTTTGCTGCTGATCTTTTGGCCACTCTGATGCATGTACCTAAACGAGACTAGAGGCTGAACGAATATGACCCTTGAAATTGCATTGGTGCTCGGAATTCTTTTTTCATGTCTTGTTTTATTTGTCACTGAATGGGTGCGCATGGATGTAGTGGCGCTGATGGTGTTATCAAGCCTGGCGATCTTTGGACTGGTATCGCCAGCTGAGGCAGTTAGCGGCTTTAGTAATCCGGCGGTGATCACCGTATGGGCGATGTACATTATGAGCGAGGGACTCACGCGTGCCGGTATTGCCGATCAAATCGGCGGTCTGGTGATGCGCGTAAGCGGACGAAGCGAAGTACGTATCATTACAATTTTTATGATCGCAGCAGGCGTACTGTCAGCTTTTATGAATAATATTGCTGTTGCGGTATTAATGCTGCCGGTGGTAATCGAGGTGGCTCGACGTTCCGCAATTGCACCGTCTCGAGTGTTGATGCCGTTGGCTTACGGCACATTGCTCGGTGGGCTCATGACGCTTATCGGCACTCCTCCGAATCTGCTTGTCAGTAGCGCATTGCGTGAGGCTGGAGAAGCAGAATTTGGTTTCTTTGATTTTGCATTCATCGGGGTGCCGATCTTGCTGATTGGTACTGCTTTTGTCGCGTTGCTGGGTCGTCATTTGCTACCGACAACCGATACTACGAAATTAATTGAGCAGAAACGAAATTTACAGACTGAATACGGATTGCAGGAGCGCATCTTTGTGTTGCAAGTTCCTACTAATGCTCTGCTGATCGGCAAGACGATCGCTGATTCCGGCATGACCTGGGCTGCAGGTCTGGTGATCATTGCACTAACCCGTGCAGGCCGGACAGAAGTGCTGCCCAGGGGAAATACTGTGCTGCAGGCGGGTGATATTTTACTGACTCAGGGTCGCTTTGATCACTTCGAGCGATTACGTAGCTGGAGTACACTCAAGATTGAGCGCGAGGCACCAATCCTGCATGAGAGATTACTGGCCGACAACAAGCTTGCCGAATTGACGGTAGCCAACAATGCTTCCCTAATTGGTAAGCCGTTGCACCACCGCGCATTTCGCGAGCGTTTTGGAGTCAATATATTGGCAATTCGACGCGAAGGAATATTGCGTCGTACACGGCTAGCGGAGATGGTGATCGCTACAGACGATCGTTTATTGGTACAGGGTACGCCACAGGCACTGGCAGCATTGCATGATGTAGCGGAATTTTCCACTGTGGGGCCGGTTACACCCGAGGAAATGCGGGAAGGCTATCAGCTTGATGCACGCCTGTTCGTATTGCATGTGCCGAACGATACGCCATTATCTGGTTCTACATTGGCCGAGAATCAGTTAGGGGATGCTTTTGATTTTCGTTTGCTCGGCATTTTTCGAGATGGTGAGGTGCTGGAGTCACCGGTCTCAGAAGAGGTTATTCAAGCGGGAGATCTGTTGCTGATCCAGGGACGGGAAAGTGATTTGGATATGTTGCGCGGATTGCAGCAACTGGAGCGGCTGGACGATGTATCCCCTTATCTGGATGTATTTGAACAAGGTGAGCTCGATTTAGTCGAGGCAACATTACACCCACATAGTAAATTTGTCGGTCGTCGTGTGGAAGAGCTGCAGTTCGATGAACATTATCAGGTGGAATTAGCCGCCATTTGGCGTGCAGGAAAACCGCATCGATCAAGCCTGCGCACAATGACGCTGCAATCGGGTGATGGGCTGCTCTTTGTCGGGCCAAAAGTACGTTTGGCCGGACTCAATGACATTGAAGATTTATTGATTCTTAATCCGATACAAGTCAAGCCAATCAACACACGTAAGGCGCCGCTTGCCGGCGCGCTGATGCTGTTAGTAGTCGCTGCGGTAATTATGGAATTATTGCCCATTTCGATTGCAGCTATTGCCGGTGCCACGTTGATGGTATTGAGTGGTTGTCTTAGCATGGAACAGGCACACCGCGCAATTGAATGGCGATCAATCTTTCTGATCGCGGGTATGCTGCCGCTTGGCATTGCAATGCAACATACCGGCGCAGCCACTTTGTTAGCTCAAAATATGCTTGATCTACTGGGTCCTGGCGGGCCGTGGGTGGTTATCGCTGGGCTCTATATTATCACTACTCTCGGCGCGCTAATCATGCCGACCGTAGCACTTGTACTCATCATGGCACCAATTGCTTTGACGCTCAGTTCAACGCTAGGTGTATCAGCGCAGACTGTTATGATGGTGGTTGCAATTGCCGCAACCAGTCTCGCTAGCCCGGTGTCACATCCGGCCAATACCCTGGTAATGGGGCCGGGTGGATATCGATTTATTGATTACTTGAAGCTTGGCATCCCGCTCACTTTAGTTGTGTCTCTGGTTACGGTTTTTCTACTGCCAATATTTTGGCCACTGTAGATTCAATAAAATCATCCCAATAACAGTACTGATAAGGCGCTGTTATTGGGGTAAATAATTTATAATGCGGCTTGTTAGGATGATTATGTGCGTCATAATGCGGTTATACCCATATGTTCAAATATAATAGGACCCTATGTAAGTTATTTCATGGTTATGAAATCGGGAGCAAGATGATTCTTGTTCTGGTTCTGAGTTGCACTTTTTCCGTGCAAGCCGCAAGTTCCCTGCATATACAGGATATCATCCAGCAACTTGGTATTTGGCAGCAAGACCTTATAAATTTGGAGCAAGGGAAAGTTGTTTCCTTTCAAATTACCGAGAATGACGAAAAAGAATTGGCTGCCGGTGTTGCTATCTATATTTCGTCAACACCAGCCAAGGTTATCGAGTTTCTCAAGAATCGAGGCATGGCATCGGTGGATACTGAAATTATTTCTCAATCCATTATTTCTCCGCAAGCAACGCTGGATACTTTCAAAGAATTAGATTTTAAGTTGGGTCGTAAAGAGGAAGCTGATCTTTTAGCGGCCAAACCGGGTAGCAAATTTAACCTGTCCACTCAGGAATTCAAGGCTCTTCAAACCTTAAACTCAGCACAGATTGATTTGATATCGCAAACTTACAAAGAGATTTTATTCGATCGATGGCAAATTTATCGTAACAAAGGTTTGAAGGGAATCGCGCCGTATGATCGCGGTGCTGGCAGAGTTTCTGACCCAGGTAAAGAAATGCGTGCTGCCATATTAAACAACAAAGTATTAGTCAATCATTTACCCGAGTTGTATCAGACCTGGCTAAATTATCCCGCCGCCATACCTACAGATGCTGAAGAACGATTTTTCTTGATTAATCGTCAGGTTGAGAGTCGCCCAACGGCGGTTCTGCTGCATCGCATCATATTAGCTGAGGATGCCGGTGGGATAATTCTTTCCCGGCAGTTTTATGTCGGACACTCCTATAATTCAAACCAGCTAATTATTGGTTGTTTACCCTATCGTGGTGGCTCATTGATTTTTTATACCAACCGGACTTTTACTGATCAAGTTGCCGGTTTTGGCGGTAGTTTAAAGCAGTCAATCGGGCGTGAACAAATGCGTCGCAGAATGGATCGGCACTTAATAAATCTAAGAAATGCCTTAAGATGAGAAAGTATGGATGATTGGCAATTTAAGGTGTTAAAGAAACCGCTTACTAAGCATTGTCGTTATTAACATATAACTTGAGGGCTGCACAAAGATTATTGCTTAACTATGTCTGAGAAGGTTTTCTTTCATGCGTATAATTGGTCTTGATGCTGATTCGGCGTGTACTTTCATTCAACACATTGTGCTAGAGTAATTATCAAGAGTTTTATTTGTAAATGAATTCTAAGGTCATCATTCGGAACACCGATGTTAGCGATATCAAGCCACTTATAGATCTGCAGAAAAGAGTCTATCCGACCATTCCTTCCTGGCGCGAAGACTTGTTACGCCACCAGCTTGAGGTTTTTTCACACGGACAACTGGTGGCAGAGATCAATGGCCAGTTGGTCGGTGCAGCCAGTTCGCTAGTGGTGTCGTGGAATGAGTGGGAAGTGCAACATACATGGCAGGAGATCACTGCACGCGGCAGCTTCGATACTCATAATCCGCATGGCTTGACGCTCTATGCTGCCGAGGTTTTTGTCAATTCACAACTGCGAGGTTCTGGGATCGGTCACGCGCTTTATCAAGGGCGGCGGCGTCTATGTCGTAAGTTTAACCTCAAACGCATCATTGCCTGTGGTCGCTTGCCAGGCTATCACCATTATGCTGATCAAATACCAGTTGAGCTTTATGTACAGAAAGTTATATGGGGCGATATTCATGATCCTGTGCTCAGCTTTCAATTGCATGAAGGTTTTAATTACTGCGGTATAGTCAGCGGGTATATTCCAGAGGATCAGGAGAGTCTCGGTTATGCTGCATTAATTGTCTGGCTCAATGCTCGTTACAACAGAAAAAAACCTACACTGATTTCTGAAGGAGATAGCTTATGATAGTACGTATCGCTGCAGTACAATATTTGTTAAGGCCTATCGACGGCTGGGGTGGTTTTGAAAACCAGGTTCGTTTCACTCTTAAGGCTGCTGCCGAATATAAGCCCAATTTCGTCATGCTGCCGGAAATTTTTACCAGTCAATTGTTGTCCTTTCTCGATACCGATAATGATATCAAATCCGCCGTTCGCCGCATGCACGACTATACGCCGCGTTACCTGGATCTAATGGCTGAGTTAGCGAAAAAATATAATTTTTATTTGATTGCTGGTACCCATCCCAATCTACGGGACGGCTTGCTCTATAACACGGCGTTTATGTTTACACCTAACGGCGAAATGTTCACCCAGGACAAGATTCATCGTACCCGTTGGGAAAAAGACAAGTGGGATACTGCTGCTGGCAATAAATTACATCTGTTTCAAACTGACTACGGCGCTATCGCCATCCTCATTTGCTACGACATTGAGTTTCCGGAGCTGGCGCGCCAAGTATGCGAGGCGGGCGCAGATATCCTGTTCGTGCCTTCATCCACCGATGATCGCCAAGGCTATTTGCGTGTGCGCTATTGCGCCCATGCGCGCGCGATCGAGAATCAAGTTTATGTTGCAGTAGCCAGCACTGTAGGCAACCTACCGGTAGAAGGATTGGGCTTAAATTACGGTCAGTCCAGCATCATGACTCCATCTGATTTTCCGTTCTCGCGCGACGGTATCGCGGCAGAAGGAGAAGTTAACCTGGAGCAGGTGGTTATTGCCGATGTCGATCTTGATACGCTGGCGCAAAACCGCATCAACGGTACAACCATTCCTTTATATGACAAACGGCGTGAAGTGTATCAAAATCCAGTGGAGATTGTGACCTCACTGTGCGGTCCCAGAAAATCGTAATCTTTTCTTGAACGGCCTAACTGCTAGCGAAATATAAATCGCGGAATTTGAGTTTTTAGATTACTATTTATCTTAATGTGATCTGCATTAGGATTTATCTGACATCTATCAGAGTTTCTTGGCGGCAGCATGCAAATCTCTTTAAAGATTAGCATCTGGATTCTTCATGTTCTTGTTATATTTACTAATCTTATGGATGTACATAAAGACCGATGCAAAATTTAATTAACAAGCCCATTCATATTCTGGGAATAGGGGGTATTGGTGCAGCGCTTGGCTGGGCGCTGGCACAGCAAGGTTATACCGTGATTCTGGTGGATAGTGACCGTAATAAGGTAGCTGAGGGTAAAAAGCACGGTGTAACGGTAGTTGCATTGGGGGCACAAGTCGTTCCGTTCGTTTCTTTTGATGATTGGATACCGCCGAAGGAAGGATTCATTCTGCTCTGTACCAAAACCTATGACAATCCAAAAGTACTGGCTCGATTACCGGACGATGCTTTCCTGGTCCCGGTGCAAAATGGTTTTGATCCGGAGCTTGATCAACGCAATCATGCATGTGAAGGTATTGCCTCTTTCGTGTCGGAATGTCAGCGTGATCGCCCGATGACACGCATCACCCGGCCTGGCAGTCTGCACATTGGGAAACGGCGCCCCATTACGGATGAAGAGCATGTTGAGATAATATCATTGGTGTTGGCTCTGGGAAAAGCCAAGTTATTTCCTGTTGAATATGTGGCGGATATCCGGCCTTATAAGGCAACCAAGCTTATGTACAATGCCGCCATATCACCACTTGCTGCTGCGGCTGGTGTGGATAATGGAGAATTGTTGACCGATCAATTGGCTAAACTGCTTTTTTTTGCATTGCTGCAAGAGAATTATGCGATTCTTCAAAATGCCAAAATATCCCTTGCCCGCATTGGTCCTTTTCATCCGGATACCGTTTCTTTAATTTTACGCACGCCTTGGTTGCCGGCAGTGATGGCTGTATTTTTTCGCCCATCGTTGCGCGGTACCTACTGCTCTATGGCTCCGGATATGCACGTTCATCATGCGCGTACTGAAATCGATGCGTATACTGGTCACCTGGTTCGGCTTGCAGGAGAATTTCCATGCCCTTTGAATCGCGCCGTGCTTGCGCTCATTATGAAGATCACCGCTGAAGATCTGAAACCACAGTATCAACATTTACAACATTTGATAGACTATTTGCCCGAAGGGATTCGCTCTTGATTTTAGTCACAGGTGGCGCTGGTTTTCTGGGTTCACATTTAGTCGCTCAATTACTGGGTGCGGGTCAATCAGTTCGTGTCCTGGAACGACCGGGAGCTGGCGTTGCTCATCTGCCACTGAATCAAATCGAGTTGATCAGCGCCGACATTCGTGACGAGCATGCGGTTAAAAAGGCTACTCGTGATTGTGAGTACGTTTATCATTTGGCTGCAGACCCTAATCTCTGGCGCCGTGACCGACGAGAATTCGATAGTATTAATCGTCTTGGTACGCTTCACGTCATGCGTGCTGCACTTGAAAGCGGCGCAAAACGAATATTGTATACCAGCACCGAAAGCATTTTGACATCCCGTAATCCTAAGGGAGGCGCTGTTGAAACACTTCGGTTCAAGGCAAGCGATATGCTGGGTCCGTATTGTCTTAGCAAGTTTCTAGCGGAAGAAGAAGTTTTTAAGATGGCGTCAGAAGGCGCTCCTATTGTCGTGGTGAGTCCCACCTTGCCAGTAGGACCCGGAGATCGACTGCAAACGCCGCCAACTAGACTGTCGTTAGCATTTTGCAGAGGAGAACTGCCAGCCTTTCTGGATTGCCAATTTAATCTCATTGATGCGAGAGACGTGGCAACCGGTATGATTGCGGCAATGGAGAAAGGTAGAACGGGAATTCGTTATTTACTGGGAGCAGAGAATCTTTTACTTTCAGATTGGTTACGTATTCTAAGCAAGGAGACAGGTCAACCTTTGCCGCGCTGGCGAATTCCTTATCTGCTCGCCCTCTTTGCTGCAGGTATCAGTGAAACATGGGCCGACCATGTCAGCGGCAAAATGCCGTTAGCCACGCTAACCGGGGTGCGCCTGACTCGCCGCAGCATGTTTTTTGATCCCTCTGTCAGCCTGAATGAACTCGGATTGCAGCCACGCCCTATAGATGTGGCTGCTCATGATGCCATAACTTGGTATCGCTCCCAGGGTTGGCTCTAGTTAGCAACGAAAATTGTACCCGCTGTGTTGTGGAATCGGGTTAGAATTAATTGAAAATTGATGTGTTGTCAGTAATTAAAATACTCGCAAGTAAGTGTCATGATTTCTTGTCAGGTCAACAGAGTCGTGGCAAATTTCCGGTTTTGTCCACACCATGTGATAAATCAAATAGAATTAATAGCGCTGAGGATATTTCTAATATTTGATCGAATCTTCAAATCAAGTTTTCAGTTTTCCGCTGATCATTTTTATATCCGAATCTGGATACTTATCTTGCTACTCCTTATCCTTAATCCAGGCATCGTTACAGCGCAGGAAGCACAGAGTGCTGCAAAGAATCCGACAATAATTATTTTGTCGGCACCTGATAGCGTCAAAGAATTTCTTGTTAAATATTTTAAGCTTCCATCAGAACCTTTTGCTGATGATGCTGCTGAAGAAATATTTTTGTATCGTGCGCAAAAAGAAATCCGCGATTTATTGGCAACCGAAGGTTATTTTTCTCCATCGATTTCAGTGCTGCATCAAATTCAGGATAATGTTGCTATACCTGAAATCAAAATTGATCCTGGCGCATTGACGCGTATTGGCAAGGTTTTGATTGCATTTCAAGGCGAAGTTACTCGCGAAGAAACAAAATACCAGGAGCGTATCGAGCAACTCCGTGCCACATGGCCGCTAAAAGCAGGCTTGCCTTTTCGTTCTTCCGATTGGGAGAAAGCAAAAGCGACTTTGTTATCGCAGGTAACAGAAGAAGAATTTGCTGCGGCACATATTGTGAGCAGTCAGGCCACTGTTGACCCTGATAATGCGCGCGCAGATCTTTCTGTCATCATCGATTCCGGGCCTGTTTTTTACTTGGGTGAAATAGAGATTACTGGACTGGAGCGGTTTGATTCCACATTAATCACTAACCTTGCTCCTTTTAAAGCGGGCGACATTTATCGACGAGATGTATTGCATCTTTATCAAATTACGCTGCAGAAAGGGCCACAATTTAGTTCTGTTTCGGTCAGTGTTACACCGGATGTCGCGCAACATCAATTCGTACCCGTTCAAGTTATGTTAACGGAAGCTCAATCACAGCGTTTTGCCTTTGGCGTCGGTTACAGCTCAAATAATGGCGCACGCGGCGAGATCAATTACCGCAATCACAATTTCATGGATCGCGCCTGGAATTTAGCCAGTATGCTGCGTCTGGAACAAAAGCGGCAAACTTTCTTTGCCGGGATTGATACCTTGCCTGATCAGAATAATGTCAATTATTCGCTGGGTGCCAGTCTGCAAATGACGGATATTGAGAGACTGAAGACTATTGAAGAAAAAGTTAGTGTCACGCGCAATTACCAAACACAAAAAATTCAAATGCAGTTTGGTTTGAATTGGCATCATGAAAACAAAAAGCCTGACGGTGCAATTAACCAGATTAATGAAGCATTAGTTCTCGATTGGCGTTGGAGGCGTCAGGTTGTTGATGATCCGGTTAATATCCGGCGTGGTGACGTAACTGAGTTGCGTGTCGGCGGCGGTAGTCAGCTGCTTTTGTCGGATCAGAATTTTCTTCGTACCTATGCACGACATCAGACTTGGTGGCCGATTGGTTCTAAGGATGTCTTTTTTTTGCGTGCCGAAGTTGGCTATACGTTAGCCTCGTCACGCTTTGGCATTCCGCAGGAATATCTATTCCGTGCCGGGGGAATTCAATCGCTGCGCGGGTATGATTTTAAAGGCATAGGCGTGCAAGAAGGCAATGCGGTTGTGGGCGGTCTTGTTATGGTCACAGGTACCGCTGAATATACGCATTGGTTAACGCAGCAGTGGGGTGCTGCCGCTTTTGCAGACATCGGTGGTGCTGAGGATAGCTGGCAAAAGATTCACTCTTTTTTAGGCTATGGTGCTGGTATTCGCTGGCGCAGTCCGGCGGGGCCGATCGCACTTGATTTGGCTCGGGGGCATGAAACCGGTTCGCTACGCGTGCACTTTTCAATGGCTGTGGCATTCTGAGTAGCGTATATGACCAATCCATCCGTTGACAATCAGATGCCGGATAGTCGCCAATATCGGCTTAGATGGTTTGCAGGCGCAATATCTGTGATGCTGATTCTTGTTTTGCTTACGGGATATTGGCTTGTGAATAGTCAAGCCGGGCTGCAATGGGCTTTTTCCGTCATTCAGCGGTTAAGTTCCGGTGCGATCCATTTTGTCGATGTTCGAGGAACACTACAGGACATGCGGATTGAGAATGCCTATTTTGCTGCCGATGAATTTGAGATGGAAGTGCAAAATATCCGTATCGTTTGGAGCCCAAGTGAATTATTTCACAAGCAGATAACGATTGATCAGTTGGCGGTGGGAACATTAAAAATTCGTCAATTGACTTCCGGAAAAGATTCTTCGCCCAGTACATTACCCGAAAGTTTGGATTTTCCATTCGCATTGTCGATTCGTGGGTTGACGATCAATTCGATGTATCTAGCTACGGTAGAAAATGAAGACGCCGAACCCATCATAACCAATCTTGCATTGGCATTGGAAAGTGATGGTCATGCTCATCAACTGAAGCACCTCGATTTCCATACCCCATGGGTTTCTGTCAAGGCATTGGCAGAATTTAACGGCGATTCTCCATTTGACTTGTCAGCGCAAATCGGTTTGTCGGGTGCTGATCCGTGGGGTGATACCCAGGTGGTCATTGCAGGCAGCCTGGAACACATGAACATCCAAGTCAATGCGGAACAGTCAGAGATCACAAGAGATTTGCAGATACATTTACACCCTTTTGCAGACAATCCGGTAATACAGCTGGATGCAAGTATCGAACAACTGAATCCCGCTAGTTTTATTCCTGCAGCACCCAATGCCAATCTTTCGCTATCCGCGCATTTTACGCAAAATGATTCCGGGCAACTGGAGGGTAATGTGCGGATCGAGAATCATGCGGCGGCTGCATACAATGCCGGCGGTCTTCCTTTGACCATGTTCAGTACGCAAGCATCAATTAGTTCAGAATCTTTGCGATTGCAGGATATTCACGCGAAAATCGATGATGACGGGTTTCTTCGCGGCGATTTAATTTGGCGTTGGGAGGAACAGTTCGTATCAGCCGATGTGTTCGTCGAACGGTTAAATCCATATCATATTGATAGCCGCCTGCAAGCGGCACAAATTTCCGGCAAAATTGGCTTGTCCGGTAATCCACAAAAACAATCTGCGCGTATTCATCTCAAAGATAAATCGGTCAGTTTTGCGGCTGCTATCGCGCGGTCTGGCGAGAATGTCACGCTTGAACAATTTAATCTGCAACGCAACAAATCTCAATTAACCGGACAAGGAAAGCTTACACTGGGTCATGAACAATTGTTTGAACTATCAGGTGAGCTGGCAAGTTTTAATATTGCGGATTTTATCCAGATGACGGATTCAAATCTAAATGCAACGCTTCAACTATCGGGGCAATTGTCGCCACAAATCTCTGGTGCATTAAAATATACGATCCAAAATAGCCGCTTAGCGAAGTCTCCGGTAAGCGGTTTCGGTGAAATCGTATTTAACGGTTTTGATGCATTTGACGGTAAAGCTGAGTTAAAAGCGGGATCCAATCATTTGCTGGTACAGGGGGGTCTTGGTAAGACGGGAGATGTATTTCATCTGAATCTCACCGCACCGGATTTGGCGCAACTAGGAATCGGATTGGCGGGTGACTTACAAGCAAGCGTGAATTTTAGCGGCAGCCTTGAAGTGCCTGATTTTGCTTTGAAGCTTGCCAGTAAGCATTTGCGTTTGCACGAAAATCAAAGTATTGCAGGCATTGCGGCTGATGCACGTTTACAAAATGATGCAATTTCATTGAAAGTTTCGGTTGATCATTATGAGGCAGATGAAAAAGCTGCCATCAAACATCTGACGATCGATACCCAGGGAAAAATTTCGAACCACATCTTCTCGGTTAAAGCACAGATCAATGAGGATGTTACCTTCCGGCTGGCAGCAGCAGGTGGAGTGAATCCTAAATTGCCTTGGCAATCGTTGCGCTGGAAGGGTCAGCTTACTGAATTTTCGACTACCGGCAAAATACCAATATACTTGCTATCACCCGCAGCATTCTCAGGCAGTGCCCAATTGATTTCTTTAGATCAGGCTAGATTCTCCATATCGAGTGGATTTATCAACATTGATCAATTGCATTGGACACCGAAGGACTGGAAGACTCAGGGCGACTTTTCCGGTGTTATTTTACTTCCTGGTTTGCAGCAAGTTGTCAATCAACCCCATTTACAATTGGGTGGCTACTGGAATTTTGTTTCTGCTGCACAATTAACGGGTAACTTGAAAATCTTTCGGGAACAAGGTGACTGGTATTTGCCCGGCGAAGTGCCGCAGCCATTAGGTTTAAAAAAATTGCAGTTGATGGTGACTGCTGCACAGGGAAAATTAATGAGTGCGTTCGAATTCTTCAGCCAATCTATCGGTTCCGCCACAGCTGATTTGACAATACCAATTAAACCATCCGATTCCAATTGGTCTATTTCCCGTGATTCAGCACTACACGGTAAGGTGAATGTGGATGTCAGTACCCTAAAGTGGCTTGATGTCATGCTTGGCGATAGCATCAATACAGACGGGAATATTCAGATTCATGCCGATATTCAAGGTACGCTGAAGCGGCCGGATTTCAGTGGAACAGTATCCGCTAAAGAATTGAGCGTGGCATTACTGGATCAGGGAATCAATTTGCAGCAAGGTACGCTGGCGGCAAGATTTCAGCAAACGGATTTAAAGATTGATCGGCTCCATTTTGTTGCTCCTCATGAAGCTCCTCCGGACGAGCGCCTGTTTGATGATTTCAGAGCGAATGAGATGCTGGGATCGCTAACAATTGCCGGTAATATTGGGCTTGTTGGTAATGAAAGTCAGATAGAATTTATAATCAATCAACTACCGCTGGGGCATAAAGCAGAGTACTGGGTAGTCGCATCCGGTTCTGGAGAAACTAGGTTTCAGCACAATCGCTTGCGTGTGAAAGGAGATTTATCGGCTGATGCTGGTTTATTGCTTCAACCGCAAGAAGGTCGCCCGGAGTTGTCAGAAGACATAGTTTTTGTAAACGCCCCAGAACAAGCTGGGCAAAAATTGTCGGTACTTTTAAACATGAGCCTCAATTTAGGTGAGAAATTTCACATCCGAGCAGCCGGTCTGGAAGGTCGCCTGACAGGCCAATTGCAAGTGCAGAGTGATAAAAGCAATAAGTTAAAACTCAACGGCACCATCGCGACACAAGATACCTCGTTTAAAGCTTACGGTCAGAATCTCTCGGTAAAACGTGGTATTGTTAGTTTTCAAGGCCCATTGGATGATCCAGGATTGAATATTCTGGCAGTTCGGGAGGATTTGGCGGTTGAAGCCGGTGTTGAAATTATGGGCTCAGTGCGTCATCCGCGCGTGAAATTGATATCGACCCCAGATGTTCCCGATACCGAGAAGCTTTCATGGATCGTGCTGGGAAGAAAACCAGATGCGAGTGGTTTAGATACATCAGTCTTGCTGGCAGCTGCCGAATCGGTATTAGGCGGCCAATCTGGGGGAGGAATTACGGAAAAAATCAGTACTGCCTTGGGTGTTGATGAAATCTCGTTCAGACAAGCTGGTGTCGGCAGTTCATTGAGTGGACAAATTGGTGTAGTTGGGAAACGCATTTCATCGCGTGCGTATCTGAGCTATGAACGAGGATTGAACGCAACTACAATGGGCATCACAAAATTGACCTACAATCTTATGCCTAAAGTGACTGTTGTCACCCAAGCAGGTGAGGACAGCGCAATTGATCTATTTTATACGATCCAGTTTGATTGAGCTGATTGCCCTGATTATTAATGGCTAAACTTTATGATTTTCGTCGATTTCTTCAAGGCTGTTCCAGATACAAAGTTATGGACATTGATTTTTTATCATTCCCCTGGCTGTAGAGTGACGGGTACTTCGATGGTTTCATTTTTTCGCAATACCGTGATCTTGATGGTATCGCCGACCTTATAGTTATCAATACGAGCGAGTAATTTGTCGACTGAATCAATGGGTTTGTCCTCGACGGCTACAATAATATCGTTCGCGATGATACTGCCTTCCGGCGTGATCGTTGCGCCCTGAAGTCCGGCTGTATCTGCTGCGGATCCCGGACTTATGCTCAAAATAACAACACCGGCTAGTTTCAGATGCTGGGTCAGGCGGTCATTGAGTTTGCTGTCGACTGTAATGCCCATCGCCGGGCGGATGTATTTGCCGCGACTGATGATTTGTGGAACCACGCGGTTGACGGTGTCGACTGGTACAGCAAAACCAATCCCGGCACTGGCGCCACTGGGGCTATAGATGGCGGTATTGATGCCAATCAGGCGACCTGCCGAGTCCAGCAGAGGCCCGCCGGAGTTGCCCGGATTGATGGCAGCGTCAGTCTGAATCAGATCGTCGATAGTGCGGCCGTCACCGCCAGGAAGTGATCGGTCCAGCGCAGAAACAATACCAGTAGTCAAGGTCCAATCCAGGCCGAAAGGATTGCCGATTGCGAATACTTTTTGTCCAACTTTGAGATCATGGCTGGTACCCAAGGGAACCGGGGTCGGCCTTTGGAAACCGATACCTATTCGCAAGACTGCGATATCATGCGCCGGGCTTGCACCTACCAGTGAAGCCTTGTAATCGCGTCCATCGGCCAGACGCACGGTAGCTTCGCTGGCACCCTTGATGACATGGAGATTAGTAATGATGTGACCATGGTCATCCCAAATAAAGCCTGAGCCAGTTCCGCTAGGAACCGAGAAGATATTGCGCGTCCAGGCATCCATTACGCGTTGGCGGGTAGTGATAAATACCACTGATACGCGTGAGTTTTCAAATAATTCGATCGTGCTTTTCTCGTCTTCAGCCAGATTGCCACGTGCTTGGACTACCCGTGGTTCAGCGCTTTGGTGTTTGTTGTCAGCAGAAAAATAGCCAGGCTGAAGTACATCTGGAAAATAATGGTACAGAAAGCTGTGAGAAAACAGTACCAGCAATACGATGATCAATGAGATCCAGATAAAGCGAGGCAGTGTGGGCATGAATGGTTGCTCCTGTGGTTTTTTATTCTTTATATTATTGGATCGTGGATTTTGCCCAGCGTACTATATCCTGTTCGCCCATGGCACCGGATTGCCGGGCAATTTCCCGACCGTCTTTAAACAATACTAAAGTTGGAATGCTGCGAATTTGGTAACGAGTGACCAGACTTTGTTCTTCTTCAGTGTTTACTTTGGCTAGACGTACTTCTGGCTCCAGAATAGCAGCCGCATTCGCAAAAGCCGGGGCCATCATGCGGCATGGGCCGCACCACGGCGCCCAGAAATCGACCAGCACCAGGGTGTCATTGTTGGAAATATGCCGATCAAAGTGATCTTCTGTCAATTCAACGGGGAGTGCGTTGAATAATGCCTGATGACAGACACCGCATTTTGGCACTGCAGTCAGACGGTCTGCTGGTACGCGATTGGTCGCATGGCAGTGTGGACACACGATATGTAACGACATGAGTGGTTTTCCTCGTTAATTCGGTACTATAAAATTGACTGCTAGCTTTCGTTCGGTTCAGATGCTTTCAGGCGGGTGCGCAGCAGTTCAACTTCTTCGATCAGATCGGCAACCAAGCCGGCCAATTCGGGATTGCATTCAAAATCCCGTTCAATGGCAACAATCCTTTTAACGCGTACGAAGCTGCGACTATCAAATATCCATCCATTCGGATCCATTTCAATGAGGTTTTCATTTGGCAATAAGCCCCACTGAACGTGTTCAATGATCCACTCCCGGCTGACCCGACAGCTTCGCGCTAGCTCATCTAAACTGAGCCTGGCATCTTCGAGTAAAATGGCGTCGATTTCTTGTGGCATAGCTTAGACTCCAAGATTTTGGCGCGGATTAAACGCGAGTTCTTGCGCCATGGTTTGGTAGAACTTGCGTGCTTTTTCTGTCGTGGCGAGTGGCAGTACTACTTCCAGCACTAAATATAAATCACCAGGGGTGGCCGCTGGAATACCTCGAGCTTTCAAGCGCAATTTACGACCTGTTTGAGAGTTTTCCGGCACCCTTACATCGACCAGACCATCGGGGACTGGTATCTTAACTGTAGCACCCAACGCGGCTTCCCATGGAGTAACGGGCAATACAGCATAAATATCCTTGTTTTCGATCCGGTAACGTTGGTGTGGTTTAAAATGAACTTCCAGAAACAAGTCTCCTGGGGCTTCTCCAACATGGCTAGGGCCACCTTGTCCGGCGAGCCGGATCACTTGTCCGGCATGCACTCCTTTGGGAATACGTACATTCAGTGTATGTTCCACGAGTATGGTATGTCCCTGGTTGTTCAGTTTGGGCATGCGCAGTGTCAGGCTGCGTGTTGTGCCGTGATAGCTATCTTCCAGGTCGAGCATAATTTTGGCGTGATGATCTTCACCGCGCATTTGACGGGCGTGCCGGGTACCCGAGCCCATTTGATTTTTAAATAGCTGCGAAAAGAAATCACTGAAATCGGCTGTCTGCGCATCACTAAACCCTTGTCCTGTGAATTCAAAACCCGCGTCCCAGCCGGGGGGGGGGTGAAAGTCGCTGCCAGCCTGAAACCCTTGCCGTTCCAATTGATCATAAGCAGCACGTTTCTCTGGATCAGATAACACGGTATTAGCTTCATTGATTTCTTTCATTTTTTGCTCGGCGCCCGTTTCTTTGGAAACGTCTGGATGATACTTACGTGCCAGACGGCGAAATGCTTTTTTGATTTCATCAGCCGTTGCATCGCGCGAAATGCCGAGCGTTGTATAATAATCCTTGAATTCCAAGTTAATTCTCCTGGTTCGATGCGTTGTTACGTCATGAACATTATTGCTGCTTTGAGCTAAATAGTGAAGTTCTGGTTGCGAGAAAATCTATCCCATTAATTTTGTTTTATGAGGGTGCGTAGCACGATTTAAAAGTCGCATGATTAATATATTCGATCATTCAATATCAATACTGCATCAACCAAGAATTATATGGCAGGATTAATTCAGATTGATTATTAGTCTTCAATAATCAACCAAATTTAGATGAATGCGGCAATTTGCCACATTCCATGAATCTTGCACATTGTGCATAATCGATAGGTTTATTCAAAAGCTCGTAGCTCAACGATTTAAATTAAGATAATGCATTTTCTCAAATTAACTCTATTTTTATTTTAAGAATTATCGTGTTACTTCGATTCTGAAAAGAATTTGAAAGGTGTCACTCAGAATTGACAGTTATTCCTTTTAACTGCGGCAAAGCAAAGAACTAAACAATGCAGCTTAAACCGCAACATACAACAAAAGTGGAGTTGTAGTCATGAAAAAAAAGTCGTTAAAAAAAGCTGCCGTTCTCATCGGCATCGCCATGGCAATCTGCCAGGGAGGTGTTGTTTCGTCCCATCAATTGATTAATAGCCTTACCGCAGTTGATGCTGTCGATCATTTTCTAGTTACCTGTAGTGAAGCAGATAATCATCATCTGTTTGTGCAGATCGATGATCTCAGGGTGGTAGATAATAGACAATTCAATCTGTTGGTTGCTAAAGACAAGGTGGCTTCCGGCAACACTAATCCAGATGGAAAATCAGGCCCTGTGATTCGACTGGCAGGGGGTGCAGGTGTTTATCATGTATACGTCAGTCAGACGGCGGGTGGTGATAAAGCAGCTAATTACCAATTAATTTTTCATTGTGAAGATATCGATAATGCGCATTTTGAAACATCGGTGTTTACTAAAATCGATCAACCATAGCATGTCTGAGTCTATTGATTGCTGTCGTCATCGGATTGTCTGATCGGAATTAAACGAAAGCCGGTGTCGATACTGTTCCAGGACAGAAAAATCTGCTTGCCGTCAGTGATCAGTGCAGGGTGAGCAGACTGAGTTGCTGTTTCGGCAACTACTTGCGGTTTTGACCAGCGCAATCCACCATCTGTAGAATACATAGCTTCCACGCGGGTCTGAGTGCCGTCAAACACCTTCCATGCGAGCGCTACTTGTTTATCCAAAGCCAGCACATCGGCTCGGCCAGGTAATTTATCTTGATCGCCCACTTGCATTGGATTGGAGAAGGTTTTTCCTTGATCATCGGACCATGCATAAAAAATCCCGCTACGTTTTTCTCCCTGAGTAAACCAAGCCATGTGATATCGTCCATCAGCGCCGATCGACAAGGCAGGTCCGTGCGCAGGACACCCCTCAATTTCCCAGTCATCGAACGTTACTCGCCACGGTTCGCTTGTTTTTCCGTCGGGGGATAGCTTAAGTAAGCCATGATCGCGGATATTTCCAGGAAAGACATAACGGGCCAGCATGACCAGACTGCCATCGACATCCTCAGCCATTGCTGTACGGCAGCAGGAGCAGATGTTTTTCGCAATGCGTTGATCCGCAGGAAGGTTAATTATTTTGCCGGTTCTTGCAGACACATGGTAGATCGATAGATCTCCATCGCCCTGTTTTTTGTATTCGGCCCGATCCCGCACATCATGCCAAATAAAATGCACGCGATTTGCTGTGTCTATTAGCATCTCCGTTTGATAGTGGTACCAGGTATTGGCTTCAGAGCTAATTTTAACCGGTGTGCTGAACTGGGTGCCGTTGTCGGAATGGCTGAAAAAACTGGTACTGGATTGTTTATCATCAGCAAAGTAGAGTACATACACTCTCCCTGTCCGATCAACGGCTAGGGTGGGCGGATTTTCATCCCATGCATGTATTGGCATGTCTGTCGAGTTGACGCGAACCGGTTGACTGAAAGACTTGCCAAAATCGACTGAATAATCAACAGAAATGGACTGCTGCGCAGAAAGAAGGCGCCACAGTCGCCCATCTGGCCCAAATGTCGCTGCAGTATAGATTTTTTGTTCAGGCAGTAATTTTTCGGTTTCAGCAGCGAGATTATGCGATAAAGCTAGTAATAATAGAGTGCTGCATAACGAAGCAAAATGATTCATGTGAGTATATTTTGTGTAGTCGCGGCTCAGAGTTAACCCCTCCTGCTTGCTTGGAACAAGTATAGTAAGAGAAGTACATCAATTAAAAGAGTGTGAGGGAGATCCCTGTTTCAATTTACACTACCTCAATAGAAAGAAATCCTGAACTAAAAGTAGGTTTAATTGATAATTGCCTTGAGCATGGTTTCGAGCGTCTCGCCCGATACAGAGCCACTGACACCGACACGTTGGTGATCTTTGTCGAGAAAATAGGTGCGAGGTACTTCACCATACCATTGGGGGTCAATTTCATAACGTAGTTTTTGGGGGTTGGCGTCAGCAAAGATCCAGTTATCCGCATTATTCAGTTCATTCCCAGTCAGTATAGACAGCGCTTGATTAGAAGCTGAAGCATCATCAGTTGCTAGCAGGATCAGGTTAATATCCGGCATTTTTTTTCGAAGCTCACTAAGTAATGGCATCTTTTTTTTGCACGAGGTGCAGTTGATAGACCAAATCAGCAATACGAATGGTTTGTTGGCATATTCATTCAGTAATTGTTGATAGCTGCCTGAAGTAAAATGCTTCAAGTCAATCTGTTCAGCGTGAGCAGGGAAGGCAATGCTGCATGACAAGAATAGTAAGTAAGTAATTAGAATTTTAGGTGACTTCATGATGATGATGCCTCTTAATATTTGCGATATCGGGATCCCTAAGTATCAAAATTTTAATGTGAAATTGTGTAAAACCAGGTTACTTGATCAGTGTTGCTATTTGCGAACAGGGTATAAAAAACTATCCGTCAATTCCTCTATGCTATGATTATCTACAAAATTTGATTGTTTGAACATGCGACTAATTGTCGCAGTTTCTTTTGTTCGGAAGTTGTCGGCGATTACTGAAGAGTAATGCAGGTGAAAGGGTGAGGTAAGGGTTGATTTTATTCTGTAAACGAGACAATGAAATTTAATTCGCATAAGTTGTTAAAAGGAATATTACCCCCAGAATCTAGATACTATTTCTGGGGGTTTAACTCGAATGCCTGCAGATATGCCGCAATTTTATTTTTTCAAGGCATCACATTGATCAAGAAATGCTTGTCGTGCAGCTTCGTCGTCCTTCAAATCAGAAAGTGAGGATTCCAATCCTTTTCCTGCACAATTTACCGAACTTGCTTCGGGCACTCCACCGCAACCGAACAGAGCGAAACAAAGGCCAATCATACAAACGATGCTATATTTTTTAAAATTCATCTAAAATCTTCCTTTATAAAATATTCATTATGGCTTGATGGTGATATCCGATTTTTTAATCGTTTGACGTCGGCTCGGCCACACGAACCTAACGATTTATTTTACCTGAATCCATGCTTTTTGTATTTTTACTATGTTTTGAACCATACGGAGCGCACTGATGACGCATCAAATATGTTCATTAGCTGTATCTTTGTGCATTGCTACTCGGTATATTGCGCTTACGCTTAATGCGCTCAGCAATCTAAAAAGCCAAACCAAAATATGATAATCTGGCGTCAAATCTGTATACTTCGTAATATTTTGAGAGATTCCTATCGACTATAAGCAGTATTCAAACCCACTGGAGCCGGCCAATGAAGTTTTCGATTTACCGCTATGATCCCGATAAAGATGAAAAGCCTTACATGCAGGATTACGACGTTCAGTTGGCAGCGACCGACAAAATGCTGCTGGATGCGTTATTGCGTATCAAATCGATTGATGACAGTTTGAGTTTACGCCGCTCCTGCCGCGAAGGTGTGTGTGGATCGGACGCGATGAATATCAACGGACGCAATGGATTGGCGTGCATTACACCAATTAAAGGCCTGAAAGATCCGGTGGAAATACGTCCATTACCTGGATTGCCGGTTATTCGTGACTTGATCGTGGATATGACACAATTTTTTCAGCAATACCATTCGATTAAGCCTTACTTAATCAATAATGATCCGCCGCCTGAGACGGAACGGTTGCAGTCACCGAAAGAAAGAGCTGCTTTGGATGGTGTCTATGAGTGCATTTTATGTGCATGCTGCACAACAGCGTGTCCTTCCTTCTGGTGGAATCCGGATAAATTTGTCGGGCCAGCAGGATTGTTGCAAGCTTATCGTTTTCTAGCCGATAGCCGCGATCAAGCAACTGCTGAGCGATTGGATAATCTGGAAGATCCTTATCGGCTGTTTCGCTGTCATTCCATCATGAATTGTGTAGATGCGTGTCCTAAAGGTTTGAATCCTACCCAGGCGATCGGCAAAATCAAGGACATGATGGTCAAGAGAATGGTATGAAAGAATTCGAGCGTGCATGCTGGCGCTGTCGGCGTGGTATGCTTGAGTTGGATATCGTGTTGCAGCGATTTATGGATCATAATTACCGGCAACTTGATGAAACGGGATTGCTGCAATTTGAACGATTATTGGCATTGCCGGATAACGATTTATGGGATCTGATCAGCGGAAAGCAAGTTAATTGCGACACGCAGTGGCGGTCGGTATTGGAATTACTGCAAAAGAGCTAGGTTTTGAGTGTTATTCGTTAACACTATCAACCTATTAACCATGCATACTGATTAATATTGCAATTTGTGGAGAGGTATTATGGCACAAGAAGGCACAGCGACTCTGAATCTGAATAATGGTAGCGACCTTATCGAGCTGCCGGTTTTATCCGGAACCATGGGTCCGGATGTGATCGATATTCGCAAGCTGCACGGGCAGAGTGGTTTGTTCACTTATGATCCTGGTTTTTTGTCGACCGCTAGTAATAATTCCGCGATTACTTTTATCGACGGTGACAAAGGTATTTTGTTGTATCGCGGCTATCCAATTGAACAATTAGCACTGCATTGTGATTTTATCGATGTATGTTACTTGTTGTTGCAGGGTGAATTGCCAACTCCGGGGCAAAAATCGGAATTTGATCTTACAATAAAAAGCCATTCCATGCTGCATGAGCAGCTGGTGAAATTCTATAGTGGTTTTCGTCGCGATGCCCACCCGATGGCGGTGATGGTCGGAGTAGTTGGTGCTTTATCGGCTTTTTATCATGATGCTTTGAATATTTCCGATCCGGTGCATCGTGAACAGTCCGCATTACGGTTGATTGCAAAATTGCCAACGATTACTGCCATGGCGTATAAATACAATATCGGGCAGCCGTTTGTTTATCCATATAATAGCTTGGGTTACACTGAGAATTTCTTGCACATGATGTTTTCTGTGCCGACAGAGAAATACGAAGCCAACCCGGTGATTGTGCGTGCATTGGATCGAATATTAATTTTGCATGCAGACCACGAACAGAATGCTTCTACCTCCACTGTGCGCTTGGCGGGATCTAGTGGTGCTAACCCATTTGCCTGTGTCTCTGCCGGTATTTCTTGCTTATGGGGGCCGGCACATGGCGGGGCAAACGAAGCTTGTTTACGTATGTTGGAGGAAATCGGCGATGTTTCGCGCATTGATGAATTTATTCAACGCGCAAAAAGCAAAGAGGATAACTTTCGGTTGATGGGTTTTGGCCATCGCGTCTATAAAAACATGGATCCGCGGGCAAAGTTGATGCGCGAAACGTGTCATGAAGTTTTGAACGAATTGGGATTGCAGAATGACCGATTGTTTAAACTTGCGCTACAACTCGAAAAAATTGCACTCGAAGACGATTATTTTATCTCGCGCAAGCTTTATCCTAACGTCGATTTTTATTCCGGCATCGTGCAACGTGCATTAGGTATTCCAACCAGTATGTTTACTGCGATTTTTGCGATGGCAAGAACGGTTGGCTGGGTGGCGCAATGGAGCGAGATGGTTTCTGATCCCGATTATAAAATCGGGCGTCCACGTCAGCTATATACCGGCTCAGCCATGCGGGATATTCCCGACTCGTTTTCCCAAAAATAGTTTTTTTAAGACTGTCATTTTATGAACAAGCCGTTGATGGAAGAAACTCTTTTGTTTGGAACTAATGCGAGTTTCATAGAGGCGGTTTATGAAGAATATCTGCACAACCCTCATTCTGTTACATTAATGTGGCGAGAATACTTCGATAAGTTGGCCCAGCAACCGGAACACATGGCCAGTAAGGCATCAGCCACTGCTCCAGTTACCAAATCTTCCGGATTAGAAATTCAAGCTGCGCTTCCTGAGGTAATGTCGATTGATTCAGATGATCGCAAGCAAGTGGCAGTGTTGCAACTCATCAACATGTATCGCAGTCTAGGATTGAATCAAGCCAATCTTGATCCGCTGGGTCTCAAACAACAATTGACCATTCCCGAATTGAATCCTTCGCATTTCGGATTGACCGATGCGGACATGGATAAAGTATTTAATACTGGTTCATTGGTTGGACCTGATCGTGCTTCGTTGCGTAAAATTTTGCAAATCCTGCAGGAGACCTACTGCGGTTCGATTGGCGCCGAGTACATGTACATTTCTTCGGTTGAACAAAAGCGCTGGATACAAGCGCGACTGGAAGGGCAGCGCTCTAATCCGGGTTTTCCGATTGACGTTAAGTATCATATTCTTGAACGGCTCACTGCAGCAGAGGGACTGGAAAATTATCTACATACTCGTTACGTGGGGCAGAAACGTTTTTCGGGAGAAGGTAATGAGAGTCTGATTCCATTGCTGGATAGTTTGATTCATCGCGCAGGGAAAGCGGGCATACAACAAATTGTAATGGGAATGGCGCATCGCGCTCGGCTTAATGTGTTGATAAATACTCTGGGAAAAATGCCAGCCGAGTTATTTCGCGAATTTGAAGAAAAGCAGCCGCAAAACTTGCCGTCGGGAGATGTGAAATATCACCAAGGTTTTTCTTCTGCCATCAAAACATCCGAAGGTATCGTACGTCTAGCCTTGGCTTTTAATCCTTCACATCTTGAAATTGTTAATCCGGTGGTTGAGGGCTCGGTGCGCGCCCGTCAACATCTATTAAACGATAAACTTGGGGATCGCGTATTGCCAGTATTGATTCACGGTGATGCGGCGTTTGCAGGGCAGGGCGTAGTGATGGAAACGCTGAATTTATCCCAAACTCGTGGCTATGGTACTGGCGGTACGGTACATATTATCATTAATAATCAAATCGGATTTACCACTTCAGATCCGCGCGATAGCCGCTCCACGTTATATTGTACCGATGTTGCCAAAATGATAGAGGCACCGATATTTCATGTCAATGGCGATGATCCAGAAGCAGTCGTGATGGTGGCTGAACTGGCGTTTGATTTCCGTATGCGGTTTCATAAGGATGTCGTGATCGATATGGTGTGCTTCCGTCGCCTTGGCCATAATGAGCAGGATGAGCCAATGGTGACGCAACCCAAAATGTATCGGATCATCAACCAGCACTTGGGTACTCGCAAGTACTATGCCGATAGGTTGGTCGCCGAAGGGGTGATAAAGTTGGAAGAAGCGGATAGTCTTGTCCAAGCTTATCATGACGCTATGGATGAAGGTGTCAATCCGAACAAGACGGTTTGTTATGACTATAAGTCTCCGTATTCCATCAACTGGGAGCCTTTTTTAAAACCATTCAAATGGAATAAGCGGATTAAAGCCGGTGTTGCGATGCAAACGCTGAAACAGCTTGCCATAAGGCTGACGGATATTCCTCAAGGGTTCAAATTGCATTCGCGCGTGGAAAAGATTATTGCCGATCGGCGTTTGATGGGCAAAGGGGAATTGTCGCTAGATTGGGGAATGGCGGAGAATCTAGCTTACGCAACTTTGTTGAAGGAAGGATACCCAGTGAGATTGTCCGGGCAGGATTCGGGCCGTGGTACATTCTTTCATCGTCACGCGGTGTTGCATGACCAGATAGCAGTGGATCAGAATGAACGTATTTATGTGCCGTTACGCCATCTTTATCCCGAGCAACCGGATTTTGTTGTGATTGATTCGATGTTGTCGGAAGAGGCGGTGTTGGGCTTTGAGTATGGGTATGCAACAACGCAACCTAATGAATTGATTGTCTGGGAGGCACAGTTTGGCGATTTTGCCAATGGCGCGCAGGTGGTAATCGACCAGTTTATTGCCTCAGGTGAAACCAAGTGGGGGCGTATCTGTGGTTTGGTGATGATGCTGCCGCATGGCTATGAAGGACAGGGTCCCGAGCATTCTTCTGCGCGCTTGGAGCGTTTTCTGCAATTATGCGCGGACTACAATATTCAGGTTTGTGTACCATCGACACCGGCACAGATGTATCATTTGCTTCGCCGACAGATGATAAGACCGATACGCAAACCGTTGATCATCATGAGTCCGAAGAGCATGTTGCGGCATAAAGAATCGGTTTCGAGCCTGGACGAGTTGGCGCGTGGATATTTTTATCCGGTTATTTCCGAAGTCGATAAATTAGATCCGAAAAATGTTAAGCGGATTATTGTTTGCAGTGGAAAAATATACTATGAATTATTGGTCTATCGTAAGGAACAGCGCATCAAGGATATGGCAATCATTCGACTGGAGCAATTGTATCCATTCCCGCACGAGGAATTTCAGGCTGAAATCGATCGTTTCAGCAAGGCTAAAGATGTCATTTGGTGCCAGGAAGAACCTGGCAACCAGGGAGCATGGCACCGCATTCAGCATTATTTGTTGCGCCATATGCGATCTGATCAGGAGTTGGGTTACGCGCTGCGCGCTTCTGCAGCTTCACCGGCCGTTGGCTATCTGGCAAGGCATAAGTTTACGCAGAATGAATTAATTGTGGCAGCATTCAGAGATAAAATATAGAAAGAGGGCACCATGTTAGTTGAAGTCAAAGTACCCGTGTTATCTGAATCCGTAGCGGATGCTACTTTAATCTCTTGGCAAAAAAAAGAAGGAGATTATGTCAATCGATCAGAAAATTTGATTGATATCGAAACCGACAAAGTCGTGCTGGAATTGCCGGCTCCCAATGCGGGTGTATTGACTAAAATTCTAAAAAATGACGGTGCTACCGTGACCAGTGGTGAAGTCATCGCCATGATTGAAACGGAAGCTACCGACACTAAGCCTAGCCAACCGGATAATCAATCGACTACTGTTCCTGAAAAAGAAATAATGGTCGCTACTGAGAAAAATACAGAAGATCGTTCTGTTGAGGATATCCATCAAGAAAAATCTGTGTTGATGCCGGCTGCGCGTAAGTTGGCCGAGGAAAATGATCTGAAAGCCACAGAAATGTCTGCGATAAAAGGCACCGGCTTAGGTGGTCGTATCACCAAAGAGGATGTGCAAGCCTATACGGAACGCAGATCCAGCGTATCCTTGAAAGTTGAGTCCAAACCTGAAGCCAGCGTTACTTCCACATCAGGAACGCGTACCGAACGTAGAGTTGTCATGTCACGACTCCGGCAGCGCATTGCAGAACGGTTAGTCGAATCACAATCTACCGCAGCGATTTTGACCACCTTCAATGAAGTTAACATGCAGGCGATCATAGACCTGCGTACACGCTACAAAACTGAATTTGAAAAGGAATATGGCGTAAAACTGGGTTTCATGTCGTTCTTTGTCAAAGCTGTAATTGCCGCGCTCAAGAAATACCCGGTTGTCAATGCCTCGGTTGAAGGCAATGAGATCATCTATCACGATTTTTACGATATCGGCATTGCCGTTGGCAGTCCACGTGGACTGGTAGTGCCGATTATCCGCGATGCAGATCGTTTAACGCTGGCGGAAATCGAGTTGCAGATTGCTGATTTTGCCAAGCGTGCGCAAAATGGTAAGCTGGGCATTGAAGAACTCAGCGGCGGTACTTTTTCAATTACCAACGGAGGCGTTTTTGGCTCCATGTTGTCGACCCCAATTATTAATCCGCCGCAAAGTGCTATTCTCGGTATCCACGCTACCAAGGAAAGGCCAGTGGTGGAGAATGGGCAAATTGTGATCCGCCCAATGAATTATCTCGCCTTGTCCTACGATCACCGAATTGTCGATGGTCGAGAAGCGGTTTTGTCGCTGGTGGCAATGAAAGAAGCGCTGGAATATCCGATGAGTCCGTTACTGGAAAAATAAACAGGTCATTGCAAGTGCAATGCCCACAAGCTCACACGAGAACTTTAACCGCGTGAGATCAATTTTACGCTTGTGTTAGCAACGTGAAGTTTGACTGGAGAGTGCCACGTTTCAATAAGCTGATGTGGCACGACATTTCAATTTCCTGCAATTCCTCATTGCAATGGATTGACCGCAGTGCAGTGTTCGCCTATCCAGCGACCTGAAGTTTCAGCTGATGCATGTACTAGATTGCCGCCGATAGTACTATCGAATTCGGTATTTCCCGCGAAGCTTTCCGGGCTAGTAAAACTGCCTTGAGCAAAGCCATCTCCTTGAAAATGTTGATTGGAACACGCCAAATCGAGCTGATAGCGATTGCCAGTGCGAGTGGCATTTTTTACCGTGCAGCCGGAGCGGTTTTCATAAAAATAAGTAGGAATTTCTTGCTTTGCCATTTCCTCGGTGATACAAACTTTTGACGTGGCCGCGCCATTTTCTATTTCGGGTAGTTTAAGGCCGTAGCGGCTGGCGAGGGTGCTCAGTTGCTGCATCTGTTCTGACGGAATGTGCGGAACTAGTGCCAGAAGATCGGAGCGAGTAGTAATTTCCCATAAACCTGGGCGAATGTGCTCATGTGCAACAACAGGCGCCGTGATGGTGAGTGTCAACAAACTTGCAATAAGAATTTTGCGCATTAAATGTCCGTAGAGTGTTTCTTGAAAAGATTAGCTTGACAAAAGTTTCTTTAAATTGCGCCGATAAGTAGCGGCTTGGATAACCAATATTGATTGCCAATTTTAGTAAGTTTAGCCGATTCGCGATTAGCTTCCCAGTATAAAAACTGGATATCCAGATTACTTGGCGGTACGGCATATAAATTGTGGTCATATCTTTATAATAATTGATTATTTATGCTCATACTATCAACTGCTGTATATTTCACACTTTCGTTTGGGATGTAAAACATATGGAATGGCAAGGCTGGTTTACATTGGGTTTATGTGTTGCGGTGCTAATGACACTTATTTTTACTCGAGTTGGTCCTCATCTGGTCATGATTGGAGCGCTAACGATATTGAGTGCAACTGGGATCTTGAGTAGCTCCGATGCATTGAGCGGTTTTAGTAATTCAGGTTTGATTACGGTTGCGGGTATGTTTGTGGTGGCGGCTGGTATGCATGCTTCCGGTGCGATTGATCTGCTAGTTAACACATTATTAGGCAGACCTGCGACTCCGCGCGCAGCACTAAATCGCATGTTTTGGCCAGTTGCATTTTTGAGCAGTTTTCTTAACAATACGCCAGTGGTGGCCACGATGATTCCAGCAATTTATAGCTGGTCGCGGAAGATTGGAATTTCACCTTCCAAGCTTATGATCCCGCTGAGTTATGCGGCAATTCTAGGCGGCACGGTGACGCTGATTGGAACGAGTACCAATTTGATTGTCAATGGTCAATATCAGGCACTGACCGGTGGGCCAGGCTTTTCTTTATTTTCGATCACTGCGGTTGGAATACCGGTTGCGATAGTGGGTTTTCTATACATGTGGTTATTTTTCCCTAAATTGTTGCCGGACCGCACGCAAGGCCAGGCTTTTTCCAATTTGCGTGAATTTACACTGGAAGTATCCATTGCGCCGGACGGTCCCTTAGTCGGGAAAACGATCGAGCAAGCTGGGCTAAGACATTTGCAGCGGGTTTATTTGATTGAAATTGAGCGTAACGGCATTATATTGACCGTTGTAACCGCGGACGAAGTGCTTCAAGGCGGGGATCGCTTGGTATTTGCTGGCGACACCGACGCAATTTCTGATTTGCTGCGCATTAAGGGAATCGTGCCATCTGCCGAGGAAGGACAAGCGCAAACACAAACATTTGCTGAGCGGCATCCTGAGCGGCGCCTGGTTGAAGCCGTGGTGTCACCGCATTGCACTGCGGTGGGATATGCCATCCGCGATGCGCGCTTTCGCGCCCGTTATGGTGCTGCGGTTTTGGCCGTGGCACGACATGGCGAGCGTATCAAAGGTAACCTCGGAAGCATTATTCTGCAAGCGGGGGATACGTTGCTGCTGGAAGCAAGGCCAGCCTTTGTCACTCGGCAGCGCTATAATAAGGATTTTTTGCTGATTAATGATCTGAACACAGAAGCACCACGTCATGAACGAGCTTATGTTGCCTGGATGATTTTATTGGGTGTGATTACAGCTGCTAGCTTCGAAGTGATTACCATGCTTAATGCCGCGTTGATTGGCGCCGGATTGATGATTCTTACTGGTTGCTGTACTGCTAATCAAGCTGAAAGAAGCCTTGATTTAAAGGTTATCATCACGATTGCAGCATCATTCTCACTGGGCATGGCGTTGGAAAAAACCGGCGTTGCTAAATTTCTTGCCGAAAACATTGTTGAGCTAAGTGGAGGTACGCCGTGGTTGCTGCTGATTCTGACGTATATAACCATTTCGTTGTTAACCGAAGTTATTACCAATAATGCTGCAGCGCTTTTAATGCTGCCGATTGTGCTGGAGATCACTGAAAAAGCCGATTTGAGCAACATACCCTTTGTATTTGCCATCATGATGGCAGCTTCTGCCAGTTTTGCGACGCCTCTAGGATACCAAACCAATATGATGGTCTATGGGCCTGGCGAATATCGTTTTACTGATTTTCTCAAAGCTGGTGTTCCGATGAATATTGTCGCGGGCATTGTCACCATCACGGTTTTATTGATTGGGTGGCCGTTGACTAAGTGATTTGGATGAAAAAGCAATTAAAGTACGAAAAAAACGTATATCCCGTTTATTCCAAGCGATGCTGATGATTGATTACCTAAGCTATAGGAGATAACTGTATATGTCATTAAAAAAGTCAATTAAGGAATTTGGTGCTTATTTAGGCGATAAAGAATCGCTGCTGGATAAGAATTACCCGAAAATTGCAGATATGATCATATTACACTGGGGATATAAAGAGATTTATCAATATATCAATAAATTGCTCATCGTTGAAAAGGATAGAGACCGACAGGGATTCCCCGTAGAAGTATTGCAGGAAATCTATAAATTACAAGAGATACATGAGAAGCTGTTTCCTGATTTAAAAACATTATCAAATGGCTAATTGCAATATTGCTCTTGAACATGTAAATGAAAACGCGATTTTTAGCTACTTCTCTACCAATTTCAATCACGGTGGCGGATCTTATCCTTTCAGTGACGGCTGTTTTTTTCTGAATAAAATGAGTTTTGTATTCTGACTGATTGAGCCGTTGAATATTGCGGCAAGACGTACTACCGAAACAACCCTACAAACATTAATTGACGAAGAAGAGACATAACACGATAGAATCACTACTTTGAGCAACCGAATCTGATTTGACAGTTATCTTTGTCAAATCGGGGTGCAACTACTACAAGTAAGTGAATATACCTTTCAACTAATGTTGGTTACATTTCTGATTATAACTGTAACATTTGCCATTCTGACAATGTTGCCGCTCAGCCGCCATGAAGCATGGTGGATACGCGGACTTGATTTTCCACGACTGCAGCTTTTTCTGGCATTGCTGTTTACACTTGCATTGGAATTGTCGCTACTCGATTTATCATCGAAGCAAACATGGGGGCTCGTGGCGGTTGCATTGGCTTGCTTAGTCTATCAAGCATGGTGGATTGTGCCTTATACGCGGATATTCCCACGAGAAGTAAAGGCCGCAAACAACTCTGATAGCAGAGGGCGAATCAGAATTATTACCGCCAATGTCTTGATGACAAATCGGAATGCAAAAGTATTATTTGCGCTGATTCGGGAATTTCAACCGGATATTCTGGTAACTCTAGAGTCAGACCTGTGGTGGCAATCGCAGCTGGATATTTTGGAAACTGATTACCCCTATACGATCAAATGTCCGCTGGATAATCTTTATGGCATGCATGTCTATTCCAGATTTCCAATGATGAATAGCCAGATTGAATATCTGGTGGAACCAGATAAGCCGTCGATGCACGCGCTTGTACTGTTGCCATCCGGGCACAAAGTTCGGGTTCATTTTCTACACCCGGCACCACCCAGTCCAACTGAAAATAATGAATCTTCGGAGCGTGATGCAGAGCTTGTGATTATCGCTAAAAGTGTAGCTGAAACGAACGTGCCGGTTATTGTGACTGGGGATTTGAATGACGTAGCCTGGTCTGAAACAACGCGGTTATTCAGGAAAATAAGTGGATTGCTTGATCCAAGAGTGGGGCGCGGTATGTTTAATACTTTTCATGCAGATTACTGGTTTCTGCGTTGGCCGCTAGATCATCTGTTTCACAGCAAACACTTTATGCTCCAAAGTATAAAAAGACTCAGAAGCTTTGGTTCGGATCATTATGCACTTTTTACTGAACTCGTACTTACAGCTGACACGAATAATGAACATAACGGGCTGGATGCAGATGCTGATGATTTGGCCTGGGCTAAACGCAAAACAGAGGACCAGAATGTTGATAAGAGTGCTGTTCCCCAACCTGAAAAGCATTCAGTGGCCTAATCATTAAATGTTGCCAACGTTTATACAAATGATAAGCGCTTAGAGCCTTTGCTTATGCAAGTTCACTCAACTCAGGCAGGGTGTCGTAATCCTCAGTTCGGCGTACCTGTCACGAATTGAATCATGATTGCAGTTTGTAATTGTCTTTCTTATTTATTGTGCTGTCGACGGGCTGCGAAGCCGGAACTGAAATCCAAGAAATGAAGGTTTCATCAGCGCAGTTTTTGCTGAATATGGCCACTCGTAATTATGTCTAACAGCGTATCCTTGACCAATATGGTATCAGCATTGTCGGATGAAATGTAATCTGATGTTTCTTTGATTCCGATCAAGGAACGCTGGCTGGAGATTGAGAATAATTTGCAACTGTAAGACAGGAAAGATTCACGGTCATGTTTTGCATTGTTCTTCTGGAAAGGCGAGTTCTGGATAAAACTACAGAATGTCAGAGGGTTATGGACTAGTGTCCCGGAATACCTAAATTAGGTATATACTAAAAGAGCGTTGGTGGTTTTAATAGATATTTGAGAGTTGTTTTGAAACCAATCCAGTCGCTGAGATTTTTCAGAAATATTCGTGCTATTAACGTATTGTTATAAAAAAGGAGAAATGATTATGAAATCTATATCAACTGCAATCGTAGCAGGAACATTCGCATTTTTCATTGGTGCCCAAGCTTGGGCGACGGATGCGGGACATACTTCGGAAGCCATGGAGCATGCAGGGGAATCGAAAGCACATGGTGAAATGGGTCACGCCAAAGAGGCGCTTGCACATGCCAAGGAAAGTCTTGTACATGCTAAAGCGGCAAGAGATGATCACGCAGCAGCCCACAAACATATGGATGAAGCTATCAAACATTTGGATGAAGCAATCAAACATGCTGAAATGGGCCATGGCGAAGAATCTGCAAAGCATACTAAAGAAGCAGTGAAACATATGCGCGAATCAGGTCATTGATGAGCTAATACAGTGAAGTCATTTCCCCTCAAGCTCTTGAGGGGAAAAATTTTATTGATTAGTTTTTCGCTCCCATTTCCAAAGCTAGTTTTCTTGATAACTGAGTCGTTTCTTCGGAAACTTCATGATCCAACCATCCTTGCAGGTGAGTGCATGTAATATCTGCTAATGCTTGAATCCAGTCGTTTCGCTCATTCAGGCAAGGGATATAATGAAATTCCTTGCCACCTGCTTGAATAAACGTGTTTTTTGCTTCAATCGCAATTTCTTCCAGCGTTTCTAGACAGTCAGACACAAATCCAGGGCATATTACATCAACCCGTTGTGTTTGTGCCTTTCCCAATTGTTCCAGGGTGACTGCGGTGTAAGGGGTTAGCCATTTAGCTTTGCCAAAGCGCGATTGGAAGCAAACGATATATTGGCTTGCGTCCAAAGCCAATGCTTCAGCTAATAATCGTCCGGTTTTTTGGCACGCGCAATGATAGGGATCCCCCTTGTCCAGGCTTGAGCGTGGCGTGCCGTGAAAACTGATAATTAATTTATCAGGTCGTCCATGTGCGCTCCAGTAATCGCGCACATTGTGTGTCAGTGCTGCAATATAAGCCGGTTCATCGTGGTATTGCTTGACGGTGCGTATAGCTGGCTGATTCCGCATTCGGCTTAATATCGTGAAGACATTATCCATCGCCGCTGCAGTGCTGCTGGCGGCATACTGGGGAAAGAGTGGAATAACAAGAATGCGTTCGCAACCCTGCTCTTGCATGTTGTGCAGAATAGCAGCTACCGAGGGTTTGCCTATGTTCATCGCGTATTCGACCATAGGCGGGTTTTTTAACCGAATCTGTAATGATTCTCGTAGCAGTTTTGTTTGCCGTTCGGTGTGAATTTTAAGTGGCGAGCCTTCGGGCATCCAGATTTTTGCGTATTTCTCTGCTGATGCTTTAGGTCTGAAAGGCAGTATGAAACCATGCAGAATTGGCCACCAAATCACCCGAGGCACTTCAATGACGCGAGGGTTGCTGAGAAATTCTTTGAGATAAGGACGTAGCGCCTGAGCTGTTGGCGCGTCAGGTGTTCCTAAATTAATTAACAGTACACCAGTTCGATTACGTGAACCATGTTGATAGAGAGATTTTGAAGTCATGAATTCTAAAGTTTACCTTCATTTGAGAAAATAAATTAACGGTTTAACCAGATTTGCTAACAGGCAAGAAGTACGCAATTGCATAATGTGTGTTTGCTATTGATGACAGTAAAAAGCTCGCTTAGTATGGTTCAATGCTGCGACAGACTATTGGAAAGCAATTTTGCAGTAATCTCGACAATTGGGATAATGCGTTCATAAGCCATACGCCTGGGGCCGATCACGCCGACTGTGCCGACAATTTCGCCCTCCATTTCATAGGGCGCAGTCACCACGCTGAATTCTTGCAGCGATTCGACGTCGGATTCTCCACCAATAAAGATTTTGACACCATGTGCTTGTCGGCTTAACTCGAGTAATTGCAATAACTTGGTTTTACGCTCAAATAACTCAAATAAATTTTTCAAGCTATTCAGATTATCTGAAATATCATTGATTTGTAACAGATTGTGCTCGCCGGTCAGCACTACGACCTCGCTGCTTTCATTGATTGCATCGCCACCTACTTCAATCGCTGCACTCATGAGACTAATCATTTCACTGCGCAATTGCTTTAATTCATCGTCAAGGCGGCTGCGAATCTGGTCCAATGTACAGCCTGCATAGTGCTGATTGATGAAATTTCCGGCTTCGATCAGATCGGATTGACTGTAAGGAGTATTGGTAAAGAGAATCCGGTTTTGCACATCACCTTCGGGTGTCACGATAATCAGCAAAATACGCTTCTCGGATAATGCCATAAACTCCACATAACGAAATACTGCGCCTTTTCGTTTGGGTGTGATCACGACACCGGCAAAACGAGTTAATTCTGACAACAGCTGTGAAGCCGCACTGATCAAGCGTGATGGGTTGTCAGGATGTAGTTGATTTTCCAGGTGGTTCAATTCCATTTTATCGAGTTTTTTTACTACCAACAGCGTGTCGACAAAAAGACGATATCCCTTGGGAGTTGGAATTCTTCCTGCTGAAGTATGCGGACTGGCAACCAACCCCATTTCTTCTAGATCCGCCATCACATTGCGGATAGTCGCTGGGCTGAGATCAAGTCCGGAAAACTTTGACAGTGAACGCGAGCCGACTGGTTGGCCTTCGTGGATATATCGTTCTACCAGCGTTTTCAATAATATCTGTGCACGTTCATTTAACATGGTGCAATTCTACACGAATCAGCAGGATTCATAGTTTGGTTGTAAGAGTAATTTGTCGAATCTCATCTATGCTAAACTCCTTCGATAATGTTGTTGCCCTAATGGTTTGACGTTTGTATGGGTAGTATAGGTATTTTTTGAACGATTGATATTGCGGATTAGCTATGTCCAATTTGGCTATTTTCAACTTTGCTAAATTATTTTTGAGGCTAACCTGTTTGATTTTAGAGATAACTTTAGTATTTAATTTAATTCTGCCGCGATACTATAAAAATAGGCTATTTTCCTAAGTTATGAACGCTTCATTTTCAATCATTGCACTGATCGGTAAGCATAAAAATCCTGAAATTGGGATACCACTGCTGAAATTGGCCGAATATTTAACCGCGAAGAATTATACCGTTCTGCTTGATCACCTTACGGCATCACAGATTGGTAGTGATAAATATCCAGCATTGACTTTGGAGGATATTGGCGCGCAGGCCGACTTGGCGGTAGTTATTGGGGGTGATGGCACCATGCTGAATATTGCGCGGATGCTGGTTTCTTATGATGTGCCCTTGATTGGCATTAATCAGGGAAGACTGGGCTTTCTGACTGATTTATCGGTAGACACAATGTTTAAATCCCTTGATGAAATACTGACTGAGAAGTACATTACCGAGCGACGCATGCTGTTATATGCTGAAATTATTCGTAATGGTGTCAGTGTCTTCGGCAGTTTGGCATTTAATGATGTGGTGCTCTATCGCGGCATGAGTAGTGGCATGATTGAATTTGAAGTAAGAGTCAACAGCGAGTATGTGAATACACTGCGCTCTGATGGATTGATTGTAACTACACCGACCGGATCCACTGCTTATGCTCTGTCTTCCGGTGGACCGATTTTGCATCCTGGCCTGGATCTGATAGCGCTGGTGCCAGTCTGCCCGCATACCCTTAGCAATCGTCCGATCGTGATCGGACCGGAATCTGTTGTTGAAATTCAGATACAAAGTTGCGCGAACGTGCGCATCAATTGTGATAGCCATTCCTGCTTTGATTTGGAACTTACGGATAACATCATCGTGCGGCGCTTTCCCAAGACAGTACGATTGTTGCATTCGGATAATCACAGCTATTATCGTATGCTCAGGGAAAAGCTGGGTTGGAGTGAGTTTCCCTGATGTATGTACTGAATGCGAGTCCATGCTAAGGCATCTGAGCATTAAAGATTTTGTTATCGTTGACGGGATTGAGCTTGATTTCATGTCCGGTTTTACGGTGTTGACTGGAGAAACGGGTGCAGGTAAATCAATTTTGATTGATGCACTGGCTCTGACTTTGGGGGAGCGCGGTGACGCCAGCCAGATAAGGTTGGGTTGCGAGCGTGCTGAAATCAACGTGCTATTTGAGATCAATCATTTGCCGGAGTTATTGCACTGGTTGAACGACAATGATTTGCAGGGTGATTCCGATAGTTGCCTGATGCGCCGCATTATTGAAGCCAATGGTCGGTCGCGTAGTTATATCAACGGGCATGCGGTTACACTCCAGCAATTACGTGTCGCAGGAGAGTATCTGGTAGCCATACACAGTCAGCATGCGCATCAATCCTTACTACAGAAAGACGTGCAACGCGAATTGCTTGATGCCTTTGCAGGTTGTGGCGATTTGACACGAGCGGTTAAGATGGCTTATCAACACTGGCAAAATTGTTATCAGCAAAGAGCTGCCATGCAGCAATGTGCAGCGGAATCACACGGCAAGCGTGAGCAGCTCGAGTGGCAGTTGCAAGAATTAGTGACGTTAAATTTTACATCGGAGGAATGGCAGACCCTACAAACCGATCATAGCCGGTTATCACATGTGGCAGCTCTGCTTGCTGCTGCGGAGACGAGTATTGATACCTTATCTGAAAGTGAGTTTGCCGTACTGACACAAATTAACGCTGCAAAAGGTCAATTACAGGATCTATTGGAGTTTGATCATCAACTCAAACCCATTACCGATTTGCTCGATTCTGCGCAAATCCAATTGCAGGAAGGAATATACGAGTTGAAACATTATCGCCAGAATCTGTATCTGGATCCCCAGTTGTTACAGCAGATCGAACAGCGAATGTTAGAGATTCATACGACAGCGAGAAAATTTCGTGTCACGCCTGAAGAATTACCGCAATTGCTTGAGACAATCACTCTGGAACTGGAATCCCTGGGTTCGGATTCGGATATTAGTCATTTGCAAACACTCGAAGCCGCGGCGTTGACTGATTATCTCAAACAAGCCAAGGTATTGAGTCAGGAGCGGAAAAAAGCCAGCGAAGATTTGTCAGTGCAGGTGACTGCAGCAATGCAAAAGATTGCGATGGTTGGCGGCAAGTTTTCAGTGTCATTGATTGCTTTGGAAGCAGGCAATACGCATGGTTTGGAACAGATTGAATTTCAGGTGGCCGCACATCAAGGCCTGCCGTTGCGGCCTTTAGCCAAAGTAGTATCGGGCGGCGAACTGTCACGCATCAGTCTGGCAATTCAAGTGATCACCAGTAAAGTGGGCGTTGTGCCCACACTTATTTTTGATGAAGTTGATGTCGGAATAGGCGGACAGGTCGCAGAGATAGTCGGTCACTTACTGAAGAAGCTTGGAAAAGATCGACAAGTTCTGTGCATTACTCATTTGCCGCAGGTAGCTGCGACCGGTGATCAACACTTGCATGTAATGAAGTGTATCAATCAACAAACGAAAAATGCGCAGGTGGTCAGTCAAATTGCGTTTCTGGGTCCGCAGGAACGCATTGAAGAAATTGCCCGTATGCTGGGTGGTGTTAACATCACGCAAACCACACGGCAGCATGCAGCAGAAATGTTGCAAAGTGGTAGTAGTAATTAACTATTACCTGCTCAAGAAGACGATCAAGTAAAGTGTTGAAAGAAGTAATTCAGTGACGATTTAATGCTGCTTCCAACATCATCAAGGCAATACTCTGTTGTATGGCGATTTTCTTGGGATCTTTTTGCTTGAGCGCGCCGTTCTGGATCTGTTCCCTGGTTATGTCGTAGTAAATTTTCTTTCCGTTTCGCGAAAGTAATACCTTGTGTCGAATTCCGCAATCAGTTAATAATTTCAATGCATGGTTGCGGCTGACGCCTCCGAGTGCTTCCGATATTTCTTTTAGGCTAAGCATGAGCTGTTTTCCATTTTCATAGATTGATTTGGCTATCTGGTGTTAGTAAAGTCGTAGATAGCTCAAAGGATTTCTGATTAATAATGGTTAATAAATTCTGATCTCCAGTTCTTTTATGGTTATATCCGTTCTGACGATGAGGATGACTTGCGCCTACCGGATAAAGTGATTGGTGCCGATTGAATCAACGATCATCCGACGATAATGCTCAGATTTGCGGATTTGTAGCAGTTCGAGATTGCTGAGATTGTCGGTCAGGATTGTTCCATACGTTGGGTCGATATTTAATAATCGCTGTTCCAGCCAGGCGCGATTGGAAATTGGTATTGAATCATCGTCCAAATGGATGACATGATTGGTGGCGAGAAATATGAAATCATTAAAATCTGCACCCGGATCGGAAATGAATACGTGTTGATGCGGGAAGACTTGCGCCAATGTTTTGGAAACAGAGGCTAGCGCCGCATTTTTACCATTATCCAGGAAAGAAACAAAATTCAGTGCAAGAATTCCGTGTTTTGCAAGCAGGCCGTGCAATTGGGCTAATGCTTCAACAGTCAATAAATGGGTTGGTTCGGTGCCGCCAGTGAATACATCCAGAATGATTAAGTCATAAGGGCCTTTGAGCTGACGAATCTCGTAACGCGCATCGCCGATGATTCTACGACCAGTGGGCATAAAGCCGAAGTATTCGTTGGCCGCATCGGCAACGGCAGGGTCAATTTCCAGCGTGTCCGTTACAATTTCTGCCTTATTCAAAGTCATGACCATATGTCCGGCACCCTGGCCAATTAATAAGGCTTTTTCCATATTTGGTACGAGAAAAGGGATTTGTCCCACGATTTTCTGGTAGGTGAGGAGATTTTCTCCATGGCTGATACTGGCTGCGCCAATGGTGGAAGCGTCTGAAGTGAGCAAACGAATATTTTCCTTGGGCTTGTCAATTACACGGACCCAACCGTATAAGCTTTCTCGTTCGAATCGGGTTTGGAAGGTATCACTGAATTCTGCTTGCCCTGAACTGACGATTTGTGGATATAAACCAAATCCAATCACTAATAATAGGGTTGCTGGCACCATGACCGTAGAGGATTTTAGATATTTTCGCTCTATCCATGCCACAGCCACCGCTAGTATCAATAGTGCAATCCCCAGGCCCACAAAAATTTCACGAGAGCCGATCAAAGGAAATAGGTAAAAGCCGAGAAAAAGCGTGCCGATGACACTGCCAACCGTGCTGACAGCATAAATGGAGCCTGTGCTGGCACCTACATTAGACAGTGCGGAAGTGGACAGTTTAACTGCAAAAGGTCCAACCATACCCAGCATGATCAAGCTAGGCGAGAATAGGATCAGTGTGCTGATGAAGCTACCCAAACGCAGACCCAATGGATCTGTGGCCAGTAAAACTGGTCCTGCCAGCCAGGGAATGATGAGTGTTAATAGTCCTGCTGTTGCGATGATGAGAGATAACCTAGACCGTGCTCGGTCAGCCCAGATTCCGCCCAGATAATAGCCAAGCGCCAGTGCGATCAGTGTGACTGCAATGAGCGAAGTCCAGACATACAGGCTGGCACCATAGAAAGGCGCGATCAGCCGTGTGCCTAGCAACTCTATAACCATTACCGCTGCACCGGTGAGAAATACGGTGCAGTAAAGCCAGGCTTTGTCAAAAATTGTTGAAGATGAAGGATTGTTCATGGGTACCTTTTAGTGTTTTACCTTGTTTTTCTTGAAATCGTTGATGATGATATGGCCACCGGAAATGACCAGGTCGGGATATTCCAGCAATTTAAACCGTTCAAACGGATTGCCGCGGACGGCGATAATATCTGCCGGAGCATCTTTCATCAATGTGCCTAGCAACGGATAATTCAAATACTTTCCCGCTTCGGAAGTTGCTGATCTGAATACCCGCAGCACATCACCAAAGTCAATCCCGTCCGGACTGGTTAAATTCAACATTAATATCATTTCTTCTGCGTTGATGCCCCAGGGCACATTGTCATGGCCAATCTCAGATCCATAGATAAATTTTGATTTTGAATCGGGATTATGAGACATGATGTGCGCAAGCTTATGCGTATTGGCGTGAATTCCGGTGCAACCGGATAGGGTGTCCACCGTGGTTACGAAAGTTACATTTTGTTCTACAGCACGGTGTAATAAGTCGTCGCGAACTTCTGCGCAGGGTATATGTGTCCATTCATCCACGCCGGCGTCCAGTGCCAGTTCAACCCCGGTATTTTCTCCGACATGGGCGGCTACTTTGCGGTTTAATGCATGCGCCTTGGCTACTATCGCTTTGACAATATCCAAAGAAAGTAGCGGCCATGGTGTTTGCGGAGGCTCACCGTGACCGTGGCTTGACATCCACGGCGCACCGGTTTCACCCCCGGGTTCCAAAGCAATTTTGATCATGCTTGAACCACCGGCCACCAAATCGATTACGGTTTTCTCAGCTTCTTCAATGGTGGCAACCGCTACGCCAATGGTGTCGTATTTGTCATGACCACTAGACGTCTCGGTTCCGTGATTGCCGAAAAGATTCAATGGATAACCATCCACTGCCTGAATGATAGGGCCAACGCTCAATATACGCAATTTGCCGTTACCTCCCATCGGTTTCAACAGCGGCCCGCCGGTATCACGGATAGTTGTGATGCCATGCTTCAATACTTTATCGCTAGGGATTTTTTGAAAGGTAATGTGAGCATGGGATTCAATGAAGCCCGGCAGAATGGTTGCGTCGCCTAATTTCATTTTTCTATTGCATAATCCACTCAGTTGGTCTAGGGCGCCGACTTGAACAATTTTATTGCGCTTAATCAAGACGGCTGCATTTTCGTGCAGATCGAAACCGTCAAAAACGCGTTCGGCACTTATTACATAACATTGATTGCCTGCAGAAGATTTTGCGGAGTCATTTTGTGCAAAAGCATACAGGCTGAGAGAGGATATCAAGGCCAAGATGGTGAGTTGTATTACAGTTTTTAATTGATAAGTTTTCATTTTTATGTTTTTTATCGGTAATTGTTTTTATAAATTCTTCGGTAGTTTGCTGTGGTTTTTGCAGCGTGCTTGCGAATAACGAAGCGCTAATTAATCTTTGCAGAATGTTGGTGATTTAAGTTAGCTTAGATTAATTCACTACCATTCTAAGTAAAAAAAACAATATTGATAATGCGACAAATTGTCGCAGCCGTGACAAGACGACACTGAAATAATGTCGGTTAATTTTTTGTTAACTGGTTGTTTAATAATTTCTAATATGTGTTTGTGAGATGCTCGTTCTTGCGCTAATGCCAACCTGCGGCAATTTGTCACATTGTTTTCCTGTCGTTTGATCAATAGTATCCATTCCTGAAGAAATTGCTGTTTATCTCCTAGCGATTTTTTTAAATGATGTCTCGTTGAACAATCTCTTGTGGTGCGAACGCTTGTATCTCTGGGGGGTTATCTTTCTGCCGTGTGAAATAAAGGAGGATAAGCAATCAGTGGGTAATTAAGCGTAGTTAATACCCCGCAGCTTGCTGCGGGGTTTTTTCTTTAGAGATAGGCAGTTGGGGTGCGACAATTTGCCACATTGCTTTTGCGTGATAAGCAAAATAATATCGCGCCCTGAAATAAGTTCTTTTCTTCAGGGAATAAAGGTTTCTAGGCAGGTGGGAAAAGAATGGTTTTCAGTTGCCCTTTGAGATCCACCTCAAAAGGCAACTTTA
>NZ_JALHQJ010000013.1 GCF_022842015.1 Nitrosomonas sp.
GCGTACATATGGTTTTCGTAAGAGGCGCTACTAGGCTCCACCGTCGCATAAACATGACCGTTCTTAGCCACAGTGAACTGATAAAAAGGACCTGCAGCTGAAGCCGTAAACGAGACAAATAAAGATGCGCACAACAAAACTAAAACAGAAAAAACTGAAAATAATGATTTCATTTTGAAACTCCTTTTTGGTTAATAAACTTAATTACATCTTTCACATACCATTGATGCTTCTTGCTGCATGACAAACCTTTTTGATTCCAGCTTGGCTTTGGTAACAAACCATCCTTGATCAATTGGTTTGTACTGGTTTTAACTGAATAACCGAACAGGCTGGCTATATCCCGATTGTTGAGTGAAGAATCACCGGGTAAACTTTTTAACCAGCCTGGAACGGTTATATTTCGCATGGTTAAGCTTTTTTTGATTCGTTTGTCTTTATTGAACAGTCAGCCTCATTCACTTCCAGGCTTCCGTTGATTACTTTTTTATTCAATATTTCACGAACTTCTGCCATTCTCTTTGCCGCCTCTTCCCTGGATATGGTTGTCTTTCCAGGAGGAGATATCGAAGTAAGTTTTTTCGGAACTTCATTTGGCAATTTACCCTCAGAAATTTTCCCCTTAACCTTCTCGTATGCTGATTTCCAGCGACCTTTTATTGACTGATAAGGGTAATTATTCAAATCATTCCCAAGCTCAACAGCAGCCCAATAAATCAAAGGACTTGACCATTCATCTTTCCCCTCTTTACGCCTGTGCATTTGATCAACAGCTTCACAAAACGCCTGTTCCAGATCGATTGTTGGTCTACATGCCAGCTTGAATTTGTCGCAATCAGGTAAAAATTCATACTGTGCAGATAATCCTCGTTTAATTTCTTCCGGAGTAAAACCGGCAAGCTCATCAGCCCAAACATTTTTGGCATTCGTAATTCCCTGATCCTGACCATCAGCACCAACACGGCCAAGCGAATACTCAGCAAAAAAACGATTTCCAAAACGCCCATGAAATCTTTTGAAAATTTCATCGATCCAGCTGCTTGGCAATGGGTTCATGATCAATTACTTCTCCGTTGATACATTTTTCTTGTTTATTTTCGTTTTCAAAAAAAGATCTGGCTGCTACTGATGCCAGCTGCTGCCTGTTTTGATAAGCAGGTGGGGCTTGTGCTTTGTGATACCACTCTGCTTTGAATCCTTGCCAGCCGTTTTTGCAGCATTCAATCAATGCGATTTCCAGGGAAACACCTGCTTTGTTTGCTTCGGATCTAAGACCGGCTACCGCTGAGTCTGTAATAGGGGCTTTCTTTTGTTTTCTAAGAATCGAAAAGTCTTTTATGACCTGATCATCCACGTCGTGAAGTAATTTTTTTAACTCATGATCAATTTCTTTTTTTATTATTTTTTCTTTTATGTTTTTAATAGGTTTATTGGTTAATGAGTTAATGCGTTCAGGTTCGGTTTGGTTATTACTTGGGTTTCCTAAAATAACCTGCTGGGTTTTCTCTGGCTCTGGTATTGACTTTGGACGCCCACCTTTCTTTCCATTGTTTCTGGAAGTGTTGGCTTTTCTTTGGTATTCAATGATCTCTTGGTCGCATCTTTTATGTATCCAACCATCATTTGTGAGAGAAAAGAACTCATTTAGTATGATTTCAACCGCATTTTGCTCGTCTTGGGTTCTTGCAGATAACCTACGAAAAACCTGCTGGGTTTCTTTGGGTATTGGTGACTCTGATAAGTAATACATATCCATTAATTGACGATAAACACCATGCTCCAAAAGTGATAAATGAACAGTATCTCTTCTGTAATCGCCGATGTTATGTTGGTAGTAGTGCACTAGATATCTACCTCAAAATGAAAACCATGATCGTTAGGCAATTTAAGGTTAATACCTCTTTTTATTAATTCTTCGGATTGCCTCATAGAAACAACTCCACCAATTCCGGCTCTGTACATACGCATTAAGTATCTGAACTCTTCAATGCTCTTTGTGCCTTTACGAGAATTGCATTGTTTGCACGCAGTCCTTAAATTGTCTGCTTGGCTTGGTCCGAAAGTTGATTTTGAAACAATATGATCAACTGTTAAGTTAATAGCGCCATCCCTGCCATAACTCAGTCCACAGTATTGACATGTGTATTTATCACGTTCGTATACTGAGTATCTAATTGCTACCTTAACCGGGCATGCACTCATTAACTAACCCCAAAAAAATCGCGAACCTGAATTACCAGGCTCACGGATTGAGTTATAAGCACCATTATCAAAATTGCCCACCAGAAGTATTGATGCGACCATCAGGCTACGCGGGGGATTACGCGCTGGCCGCTGCTGTGTGCACCCTACAAGGAAGAAAGGTAGAATTGTTGTTCTCATTTTCTGATCGACCGAAGTGTTTTTCTTTCTTCGGTTACGGCCATGTAGCACTCTAGTCGGCTCATGGCTTCTGCTGCAGCTACTACAAACTTTGTGTAATCACTTTTGATTGACCGTAACTCATCCCAGTTGATAGAGCCGTGCTCGAGTGCCTTGCTGACTGATCTAGCCCAGTCACCCTGTTTGGCCTGAACATCAAGAAACAGGTCCAGAATTTCCTTATCGGATAAGCCTTCGTAATTGGGTTTCTTGATGCACATTAATCCGCGTTCTTCAGCGAAATACTGCGCAATTTCATCCGTGTCAGCGATGGTTGCTATCAGATCAAGTTCATGCGCATAGACATGATGCGTGTCTATGTTTGGATTGACCTTATTCTTGAATGTGTTTGTATTGATTCCAAGATCTTCGCTAAGAGCTGTTATTCCATATTTCTTGGCAATCCGGAAAATAAGATTGTTAATGCTCATATGGTCGATTTCCCCTACTTTGGCCGTGGTATTTATTAAAAATACCCCTCATAATCAGATTATGAAAAATCATGCGGTTTTCCTGGAATTGTTACGAAGTACACGCTTAGTGCCGCGCAAGTATGACCAGTCGATTTCATTGTTAAGGTCCTCACATATAACCTGCGCTTTAACTAGCTTCTCTATTTCCACGCAACGCTTAGGAGGTACGGGTCTTCCTTCCGACAGCCATTCGCTGACGGTGGGGGGTTTAACTCCGAGTAAACGGGCTAATGCACTTTTTCCGCCAACGATTGAGCATGCTTTTAATAGGTGTGGGTTTTGTTTTATATTGTCCATACCGATATTATTAGGGCACTCCTAATCTTTTGTCAATAGGAATTGCCGAAACATGATTTTAATATAGTATTAGGCTATGCTTACAGGTAAAGAACTAGGGGTTGCTATAAAGGAGGCGATTGATCTAAAAATCGCTTCGGGGGCTGTCGCATCAAAAAAAGAAATCGCGGATTACTTCGGAATGCGGCCACCTTCCTTGCATGACTGGATCAACAAGGGAACGATATCGAAAGACAAGCTTCCCAAACTTTGGGCTTATTTCTCGGACGTGGTTGGACCGGAACATTGGGGGTTGAGTGAAAACCCTTCATTTCCGTACCCTCAGCAAGTTCAAGAGGAGGTTGAATTGCTGGAAATCCTAGGACTGGATAAGAGCGATATTGACCTTGATTTTATAGAGTTTATAAGACTTTATAAAAGATCTGGGAGAGAAAGCAAAGAGGAAGCCAAAAGGATACTTAATAAGAAAGCTGCTCCAAGAAGAAAAAGGGAGGGAGAAGGGAAAAAAGATCCTGTCGATTAGTAGTTGGTGTGAAGATATCCGCTGTCGTTGTAAATAATAAACAATGTAGAGCGCCAGATAACAAAGGTTAAGAAAAAATAATTGCTGCTTGATGGGGTTAGATTTAACCAGTTATTCAGCACGAAAGAAACAAGATTAAACTTCACTTCCTTACAAGTAAACCCGCTTAGGCGGGTTTTTTATTGCCTGTAACACTCCGGTTTTTCTAGTCGCTCCAAACTTATTTTGTACTGCCTATCAAGTCCAGAAAAATAAATATAAGATTTTAGGGATTACCTATTGACAATAGGTTAGGTGTATCCTAATATGTTTTACATCAACTACCATAAATCGTAAGCGTAGGTTAGTTGAGACCTCTAAACCAATGGAGTCGGATTATGAAAAGCAGAGACTGGAAGTTTTATGAAGAACCGGAGGGAGCTCATGTTTTACGGATTTCAACTTTTTTGCTTTGCGCACTTATTTTTGTGGCGGTGGCTTACACAAGCACCTCTGATATTAAGCAGTGCATGGAAGAAGAACAGAGCGTTTATCTTTGCGGAATGGGTAATAACCGATGAGATATCGAATAACAATCCCCGGCTATTGCAGTTTCACACCTAAACGAACATTTGTTTGTTATTGGGAAGCCTGGAACTACACGCAAGCATTGCTTGGCGAAAAATTCACGGAAGAAGTAAAAATAAGGGTGACGATATGAACGCGCAAATTCAACAACATAGTCCAACAAGTTTCATCAACAAAATATTTCTGACGATGGCAGAAAAGTTTGGAATGTCCGAAACGAACCCGATTTGGTTTTGCGATTCCGAGCTGAAACAAGCGGTTCGTGAACATCTGAGCGAAGCGGTACAAATAAATTCAGAACCAGTAAATCCTTGTTCGCAGCAGCAGGAAGTAATAAATATCCTGCGAGATTGGGTTTTTGAGAGAGATGGTAAGCCTTTCTGCATGAACGATATTTTCAACGATCCGGAGTTAAGCGGAAGGTTTGAGAGAAATATCAGAACAATGTGTTATATCGACAGCGCCTTGTTGGTTCTTAGATGTTCTTTTAATCACGATGAGGATGCAAGCGTTACTTTTGCTGAACTCAAATACACGCCGCCGAAAATCAAGCGCGTGAAACGTGAAGAGCTTTTTTCTTGAGGTAAAAATGGAAGCACATACATCATTAAAAATAAGGGCCAGTTCGTGGGCTGGTTTGTTTGATTGCGCCTACAGATGGGAGGGCATCCATTTGTTAAACATGAAAAACACAGTCGGGTTGCGTGCGGCGCTTGGCACCGCAATCCATGCCGGATCAGCGGTGTTTGATCAAGCAAGATTAAGCGGCGATACAGTAACAGCAAACGATGCTGCAGGTGTCCTGGTTGACAAGTTGCGTGATCCTGAGAATGAGTTTGATCCAATGAAGGACGACATAACAATGCAGGAAGCGGAAAACGTTGGAATTTCTCTGCTTACAAAATACTGCAATGAGTTCTCACCGCAGCATGACTTTATCGCCGTGGAAATGGAAACAAAGCCAATGGATATCGATTGCGGAAACGGAATAGTGATAAGGCTCACCGGAACCATGGACCGGGCAAGAATCAACAAATCATCCAATGGAATCGGTATTTCTGACTTAAAAAGCGGGGCAAGCTCGGTCCAGAAAGGGATTGCTGTAACTAAAGGGCATGGCGCGCAAATTGGAACGTATGAACTTTTGTACGAACACACAACGGGAGAACAAATCACCGCAGACGCTGAGGTTATCGGATTAAAAACAAAAGGAAAGCCTGAGATAGCCACAGGAACCATAAGCAATGCAAAGAGAATCATGGTTGGTGATCAAGATAACCCAGGATTAATTGAATTCGCTGCGGATATGTTCAGAACAGGACGGTTTTATCCAAATCCTAAATCAATGTTATGTGGGGAAAAATACTGCCCACGTTACAAATCATGCACATTTAAGGGAGATTAAAAATGAATCAAACAGCGACATTAAGAGAATTAAAGAATCCTCAATCGAACGAGTCACGGTTACCCGAGATAACGCCGGGTTTTGGATCACTTCAATCATTCGAGTTGATGCAAAGAGCGGCAAAGTTGCTTATCACAAGCACATTAGTACCAGCTGCTTACCGCGCAAACGACGAGAAAAAAGGCCCCAATCCTAATGCTCTAGCAAATTGCGTTGTAGCTCTGAATATGTCTCAACGGATGGGTGCTGATCCTCTGATGGTAATGCAAAACCTCTATGTTGTAGAGGGTAGACCAAGCTGGTCGTCGCAATGGATTATCGCCGCCGTCAATGGCTGCGGAAGATTTTCGCCGCTACGTTTCGAGATAAAAGACTTGGGCGAAAAGAGCGTTGAATATACCGCTACATATTGGGAAGGCAGGGAAAAGAAAACAAAAATCCTGACAGAAAAGATCAGAGACAAGGTTTGTATTGCCTGGGCAAAAGAGAAAGAAACTGGAGAAAGAATTGAATCCCCACCGGTATCCATTGAAATGGCTGTGAAAGAAGGCTGGTACAGCAAAAACGGCAGCAAATGGAAAACGATGGACGAAGTTATGCTCAGATACCGCACAGCCAGTTTCTTCGGAAAGCTGTACGCGCCAGAATTGCTTATGGGATTGCAATCCGTGGAAGAAATGCAGGATTCAAGAGTGATAGATGCGTCACCGGACGGATATGGCGGTTATTCGGTAGATATTGATGCGCTAAAAACATCAGGCAAAGAATCGCAAGAGAAAGAAATCAATGCTGATATAGACAATGAAACCGGCGAGATATTAGACAAAGAATCAGAACCTGAACCAGAAAAGGAACCTGAGCCAGAAGCAAAGAGCGAAGAGCCTACACCCGAAGAACAGGCTCGCATCAAGCAGCAATTAATTGACGAGGCTAATCAGGAAAATCAGCGTCCTAGACAATCGGCCAAAAGAGCCAATTTCAATTTGGAATAGGTAATGGGGAGATGTCGATCGTGAGCCAAATACAAGACATTTACGAAGATGACGAGTTTGATGGTTTGCTCGAAGATGCTCGCATGAATGCGGCCAATGATTGGGAAGAAAATTTCGTATCAGATTTAAGCAGCAAATACGCTGAATTTGGTCGACGCATGTTTCTTTCAGAACCACAGCAATGCCATCTTGAGAGGATAGCCAGTGATGAGTGAAGAAATGCAATTATCCAACCATCAAAAATCGTTGATGATCTCACTTGGCCATTATTCTCCGCCGGTTACGAAAGAGCATGCAGAGCCAGAACAAAGCGGACAGGGAAAGGCAAAGAGAAAGCCTGTTGAAAGGCGAACACTGTCGATGCGTGAGCCGGATATCAAGTGGAGGGAAATTAGGCGCTGGATTAAAAAATACTTGCTTGATGTGGGTTATGAGTCAAGCGATTACAAAGATTTGTATCGGATAGCCAAAGAAGCTGGATTGGATCTTGAGTGTTGGCCAGGAAAGATAGTCGGATTGAGATCATTCGCAAACCATGCGCTTAAAGTGAGATTGGAACTTGGATTGCCATCGATCAGAAGAACCGGATTGAAAGAGAAAATCTTAGGGAAATTTAATGATGGATTCTCTGAAAAGGCAATCGCCAAGCTGCTGGATTGCAATCACAGTCACGTTTACAACACTCTGATTATAGCTGGAAAGATAAAGAAAAGAACGACAAAAGTTTACTAGCAACACCCTCAAATCAACTCTTAAAAATCAACATGGAGAATAAGCATGACCAATAAATCAAGCGATTTCAGACAAATGACAGCAGATACGGTTGGCAAAGACTTGCTTGGCGCGCTGGTAACGGAAATCAAGTTGCTTCCTGACGTATGGCCAAAAATGTCGAAAAAAAAGCAGGATGATGTTATCGACCGACTGCGCAGCCGTGTTGAAGATAATGTGCGCATGGCTGTTTACACCATAGCATCAAGAGACCGCACGGTAGTTGCTGGAAGTATCGATCAAATAACGATCAAAGATGGCGTGAAGGCTGTTATCAAATTTGGATCGCACTCGGAGAACTTGGGTGGGCTATATGAAGCGGCCAGCGAAAGTAAGTCTGTTTTAGTGGTTGTTGCAGATGCGGGGGAGTTTACCCAGGGAATAAATCAAGTGGCCGGCGAGGATGATCAGCGCGCCATGGACCTTGGCCATGAATATAACCAAAACGATGGTGGCGGTATGGATGGGGCGTTAGAGGTTAATCCTGACACTGGGGAGGTACTTGGATTGCCTGAAAGTGTTATTACCCAGGAAGAATTGGATGCTGCTTACCTGCAGGGATATAAGGCCGCCGAAGAAGGTAAGACACAAGCAGATTGCCCGATAGTTGCCGCAGAACTTGTTATTGAATGGGTAAATGGCTTCAAAGACTGGCACGAAGAACAAAACGACGAAAACGACGACAAGGACGCAGCCTAAAATGAGAATCGACAAAATATCATCACGCGGCACCGTAGCAATCAATGAAGTTGATATTGAAATTAACTCTCCAATAACCTTGGTTTGCGGTGCCAATCGCGCGGGGAAATCAAGCCTATACAACGGCATACGCCATGCATTCACCGGCGTGAACCCTTGTGAGCCGTTGAAAAAGAATTACGGCCTGTTAATCAATCGCGCCGATGACAATAATGTTGGTTACACGTTCGTAGATTATAACGACAACCAAAGAGCATGCATCACCCTACCGAACGGCACGCACGAACTGACAGAACAACTGCCGTTTGCTCTGCCTTATTTGCTGAACCCTTCACTGTTCGCTGCAAGCACAACCGACGAACGCCGTCAATTTCTATTTAATCTTGGCAATCTCAGAAGTGATGGCGCAGAAGTAAGAGAAAAACTGCTGCAGCGCGGGTGCTCTGAGGGCGATGTTGATGAAGTATTGCCTTTTTTGAAATCAAGTTTTGACAATGCAAATAAGCACGCAATGAACAAGATCAAAGAAGCACGCGCAAACTGGAAAGCTACTGCCGGTGAGGTTTATGGAGACAAGAAAGCGGAGGGCTGGAAAGCTCAAAAACCAGAAATTGATAATGAAGCGGCAACTGTTCGGAGAAACCGAATAGTTAATATTGACGACGAAATTGAAGATCAAGTTCAAAAACTGGGTGCAATTCAAGCCGAAGTCAACGGAGTGAAAGCAAGAAATTCTGAGGTTATCAGACTGCGCGATATCGCTGAAAAGACCGGCAGAATCGAAGAAAAATTGAAGAAAGACCAGCAGGAAGTTATTGTCTGGATCGGCAAAGTGAATGAAGCTCGTTTATTCGCCACCGGATCAGCACCTGGAAGCACGGCTTGCAAATGCCCTGAGTGCGATGCTGAGTTAGTATTTAATGGCAAAGAATTGCTCAAACGTAACGGCGATTTGCATGGCGATGATGAAGCAGCGGTAAAACTTCCGGAATATGAAAAAACCTTAACGATGTTAAGAAATGCTGTTGCAAACGGAGAGCGTGATCTACAGGCTGCAATCACTGCGAGAGATCAATTGGCAGTGCTTGAAAAGCAGAACGGTCAAGCGCCAAATGAAGATGCGCTAATTGAGATCAAAACCAAAATTGAATCTCTGAAAGCAACGCGCAAACAGTTGCAAGATGAATTGAATGTTCTGAATCAAAACATCAACGCCGCCAACGAAGCTGACAAAAAAACCAAACAGGCCGCTCGATATCACGAGGAAGCAAAAGCATGGGATTTGATTGCAAACGCCCTATCGCCCGAGGGAATTCCGAGCGAAATGCTCTCTGCAGCACTGGACCCGGTAAATGCCCGGATCGCGTGTAGTATTCAAGCGCTGAATTTCCCTGGCAAAGTGCGAATAGAAAACGATATGACGATCATGGAAGATAACGGGAAGCTATATTCATTCAGTTCAAAAGCCACAAAGCTTCTGATTGATTCGATGATTGCGGAAGCTATCAGTTACGTTTCAGGAATCAAGTTTTTTATGATCGATGAGTGGGATCTTCTTGATATGCCTAGCCGCAGTACGTATCTTAACTGGTTGATTGATTTATCCGAAAACAATGAAATTGATTCTGTAATTTTATTCGGGACTCTCAAGATGCAACCGACAGGATTACCATCGACGATCTCATCATTCTGGATTGAAAACGGCGTGGTTCAGGATAGAAAGGCTGAAGCTGCGTAAATGAATTTCATCCTTGAAACATTAAAAATTATTGCGTTTGGAATCTCTGCAATTCTACTGATTGAGTGGATTAAGTACATCGCTCAGTAATGGAAAAGACATTCAAATAGAAGCACGTCTGGGTTATCGAATTTGAGGTTATAGCGAAATAAACAGATGTGGCCACCAAGGGTTTCTACGTCTTGGCGGCCACGGAGATACTATGCAATTTATTTAACGGCCATGAATTGAGAATCTTTAGTTTAACAAGAATCGAATCCAATCATTGGCAATAACTAACGGCAAAGGTGCAATTATGATCGAATTATTACTGGCTATCTTAGTAGCAATACCAACTGTATATCTTATATTTTCTGGAATATTTTTTCTAAAAACATACCCAACCATCACAAAACACAGTAAAGATTTAGGGATAAAACTTAAAAAATTTAATGAAGCAATGGATGAGACCGAACAGAAAGTTGATTCACCAGATCGTCCGTGACAGGAATTGCCGCAACGACAAAAAAATCATAAATATTTATAAAGAAGATCAAGATGGGCAATAACCAGATAACTTTATATTGCTTCCTAGCATTCTGTCTCGTGATGCCTATTTAATAAACAGTCCTATCAAAAAGCCATGCCAGTCACCCAATACATCACGATAGATAAATTTTGCTCTGAATCAGGCTATACTCCTGATGCTGTCAGGTCTAAAATTAGCCGCGGGGATTGGTCGCAGGGTAAAGAATTTGTGAAAGCTCCAGATGGCAGGATATTGATTAATTTATCGGGGTATGAAGCATGGGTGGAAACAAGTATCCGGGCGTCAGGGCAGCCAGTAGCACATCTATCGAGATCGATTTCTACTATCAAAACAAACGATGCAAAGAGCGGCTCAAACTTGAGCCCACTCCCGCTAACTTAAAAAAAGCGTCCAATCATCGCGCAGCAATTCTGTCCGCAATCGATTCCGGAACATTTGATTACGCATTCACTTTTCCTGAGTCTAAGAATTCCAATAAATTCGCACCAACACAATACACAGTACGAACCTATCTCAGTGAATGGCTGGAAAATAAGAAGCCAACTATCAAAGCGAGTACGCACAGAGATTACAGCAAGACCATCAGGAACCTGATAACACCACAATTCGGCCACAAATTGTTGCACGCTTTAAGTCGAAATGATGTCCGCACCTGGGCAGCCAGGTTAGAATGTTCCAACAAAAGAATTTCAAACATACTAAGTCCGCTGAGAGCCGCGCTACATGACGCGCACCACGATGATCTGATTGCATCCAATCCACTATACGGCTGGACATATAGACGCAACGAACCGCCAACACCCAAAAAACATATTGACCCGTTCACGCAGGAAGAACAGCAGAAAATTTTCGACACATCAACCGGCCAGATCAGGAATCAATGCACTGTTTTTTTTTGGACCGGTATGAGAACGAGCGAGTTGGTTGCTCTTGAGTGGGCAGATATCGACTGGAGCAGAAAGAAAATCAGGATAAATAAGGCGTTCACCGAAGCATCAAAGGTTGATGAGACAACTAAAACAGCGCGCGGAGTACGTGAAATAGACATGCTCCAACCAGTGGAACAAGCATTACTGGATCAAAAGCAGTACACGCTGCTCAAAGCTGGGAAAATATTCAACAACCCGAATACAGGAAAGCCGTGGTCAGGCGACCAGGTAATCAGAAAATCATTATGGCTACCGCTACTCAAACGCGCAGGCGTGAGATATAGAAATCCATACCAAACCAGGCACACCTATGCATCAATGATGCTGTCTGCTGGAGAGCCGCTGGCATGGGTATCTTCACAAATGGGTCATTCAAGCATACTGATCACCGCTCAAACCTATGCAAAATGGATTTCAAATGACGATCACCAGGGCAGCAAAGCCCTGGAAATGTTCGGCAAGCATTTATCTGAAACGTAAGTTGCTTGGTCAACATTTAGTCAACATCAAAAACGCAACCTCTATAAAACAATCACTTATAGATCAATAAGGCTGGTTCGAATCCCGCCTTCTCCGCCATTATTTAACATAAAATCAATAGTCTATTTATCAATTTTGCCCAAATGCTGCCCGTACATCTCGGCTGCCTTTGCCCCATGTTGCTCATTATTGTTAATCCAGCGAGCATATGTTCTAGCTGCAACGCAATCAAAAAAATCAGCATAACCGCCAGATCTTCATAATTCAGAACATTTTTACCCATTTTGGCGTAAAAACTGGATAACAGGTCACTACCGATACCAACGATCAGGAGCATCACAAATAGCTGAAACCAACACCCAGAACTGTTTTAAAGTAGTTTATGGCTATATCTGATATCCATCGTACGCCACCAAAGCCTAAAAAGAAGATTCCTGCTTACATGAAGTACCCAAGATGAAATTTGAAGTGGTACCGCAAAACTGGACAGGTTGTTAAGCTCTGTTATGGACAACTACCTTTTGAAGCTGCTGTTCCAAGATGGCAATTAGCGAGAATTTTTCAGGGACGACTATCTAGTAGGCCCTAAAAGGGTATCGAATAATAATTAATCCGAGCTCTGATCAAATCCGGTGTATGGAGAATCTGCGGCGGCTTATTTTTGGCTCCTCGATTTGTTTAATGTCGTCAATGATAGCCAGCTTGGGCGCTTCCTTTGGGACCTGTTGATTCAAATCCACTAATAATTCTGTTCAACTGCCCTTCGATTCACGATAGCCGCCGGATAATATCAGCAATTCTTTAAGCCCCTATTTCATCAAAACCAAAAATCACTCAAAGGCATAAGCGATCATCCATACATTGTTGCAAGCACCAATAGACAAGGCATAAACATAACGCCCGCCAGTCAGATCACGTTATAATTTATACAACTCTAAGTATGCGCTTGATGCTTTTTCATAAAGGAGAATCCTGTCATGAAACACCATAAATACCTCATCGTTGGCGGCGGCATGGCTGCCGACTCCGCTGTTCGCGGTATCCGTAAAATTGACCAGCAAGGTGCCATTGCCATGATTTGCGAGGAGCGGCATCTGCCTTATGATCGTCCGCCTCTTTCTAAATCGTTATGGAAGGATGCGCCGTATGAATCCATTTGGCGTAATGCCGAAGGACTCAATGTCGCAGCACATGTGGGCAAAAAAATTGTGGCACTTGATTCATCCAAGAAAACCGCGACAGATGATGCTGGCAACGTGTACACCTATGAAAAACTGTTACTAGCCACAGGAGGTTCCGTGCGGCGCTTGCCGGATTTAGACACGAACATAATCTACTTTAGAACCGCCGATGACTATTGCAAGCTGCGTGAATTGAGTGCACAAGGTTCGGATTTTGTAGTGATCGGGGGAGGCTTTATCGGTTCCGAAATCAGCGCGGCACTTGCCATGAACAACAAGCGGGTCACGATGATTTTTCCGGAAAGCGGTATCGGTGCACGGGTTTATCCACGACCTCTGGCTGAGTTCATAAATTCCTATTATCGCGAGAAGGGAGTGACCATACTCGCGTCTGAAACCATCAAATCAGTGCGTGCTACTGCTGGCGGCAAGACCATTGTGACCACGGAAAACGGTACGGAAATTTCCGCAGATGGAATTGTGGCCGGGCTGGGCATTCAGCCTAATACCGAATTAGCCGCACAAGCCGGACTTACAGTAGACAACGGCATTATCGTGGACGAACAACTGCGCACGAGCAATCCCGACATCTACGCAGCAGGCGATGTGGCAAACTTCCATAGCACAGTGCTGGATAAGCGCATGCGCGTGGAACACGAAGACAATTCGAACGTCATGGGGGAGATGGCAGGTCGAAACATGGCCGGACAATCGGATAGCTATCGTCATCAGCCTTTCTTTTATTCTGACTTGTTTGATCTGAGTTACGAAGCAGTGGGAGAGCTGGATGCAAGTCTCGACATTATCGAAGACTGGAAGGAACCATTCCGCAAAGGCATCATTTATTATTTACGCGATAATCAGGTGCGCGGCGTCCTACTCTGGAACACCTGGGGACAGGTTGATGCCGCTACTCAGTTAATTGAAGAAAAAGCCGCTCACTCCCGCGCAACGCTAGAAGGAAGAATAACGGACTAATCCCCGTTTCGGTTTTTCAATCGCGTAAAATGGCTTTGTGAAAGTAAAATCTTGGAATCCTGCCTGAACAATTAGGTTATGCGCTGTTGAATTTTTTATGCTCGGCTCATCCGATAGTTTTTTGGAATTATTAATTAAGTATTTGCTGTATTTTAAAATAGCTTAATCAAATGATGGGTCAGATAAGTATGCTACTGCCAGCCACACGAAAAAAACATTCATTACGCAACGCGTTTTACTGACCGGGAGAGTTTCAGGAAATCTTCCTCGATGCCGAGCAATACGCTGATAAATATGTTTGCCTGATTGCAGGTGAATTTATTGCATTTTAGTACGCAGGTAAAGGGTTGTCCTGTTTGATGCCGCTGTTTGCCGTTCTTCGATTTCAAAAAGATCCTTTTTGTCTTTGACGAGATCCGAGAGTTTTTTGTAGCCATACAGTCTCGAATCAAAATCGGGCTGCAGCTTGGTCAAATAGCTTCCAAACACGCTCAGGTTAGCCCAACCCGTATCATCAACGGACTGCTCCAGTGCGGTCAAAACAAATTGTTCGGGAAATTGCGGTTTTTGCTCTACTGCTTTAGTGGTGGCTTTGGCTTTGGTTGATTTCTTTTTCGTCTTCACTTCGGGTGGCAATGGGTCAGATTCAGTGACTCGGCTGGAACGCAGAATTTCGGTGAATACAAACTTGTTACACGCATTGCGAAAGGCATCCGGTGTTTTCTTTTCGCCAAACCCAAGTACCGTAAGCCCCTCTTCGCGCAACCGCATGGCAAGCCCGGTAAAATCACTGTCGCTAGTGATCAGACAAAACCCATCAAATTTATTTGTATAGAGAAGATCCATCGCATCAATAATCAATGCGCTATCGGTCGCATTCTTTCCGGTGGTATAGGCAAATTGTTGAACCGGCTTGATTGCATACTTTTGCAGCACTTTTTTCCAGGATGCGCTGGCTGGCGATGTGAAATCACCATAAATACGCTTGACCGTTGCTTCCCCGAAACGCGCAATTTCAGCAAGCAACGCTTCTATAACGGCGGCCTGAGCATTATCTGCATCAATCAACACGGCCAATCGCAAGGTTGGTTCTTCAAGTTCATTTTTCACAATTTGTCGTGGAGAGGCCAAAATTACTCCCATAGTAGAAAAATATAAATGGGATTAGTGTATACGGGCAACAGCCATACCACCAAGCATAATATTCATTTGGTTACGGATATAAAACCATAGCGTTGTCTAATTACCGCGTTTGCTACGCCACATTCATCCGACCATTTATTCGACACTGCATTAAGTGCGATAGAATGATTCATTATCGATAACGTGATACTCACCGAGTTACAATAAAAATGCGCATTGCAATCATCGGTGCCGGTTGTTCCGGTCTCACCGCAATCAAGCATCTGGTGGAAGCAGACTTGAAAGATATCGTTTGTTATGAGAAAAGCAACCAGATCGGTGGTAACTGGGTGTATACATCGACACCCAGCGATAGCAGTGTCTGCAGGGTAACGCATACGATTTCCAGCAAATCCATGTCGCAGTTCAGTGACTTTCCGATGCCGGATGACTATCCAGATTACCCCAGTCACCAACAGATACTAGCCTATTTCCAGGCGTATGCCCGGCATTTTCAGTTGGAAAAATATATCCGGTTCAATGTTGCCATCCAACATATTAAAAAAATAGAAAATGAACGGTGGCGTTTGTCTCTGAGTGATGGCACGCAATCAGAATGTGATTATCTGGTGATTGCCAATGGCCATCTTGCAATTCCATGCCACCCTGATTGGAAAGATAATTTTTCCGGAAAATATCTGCATGCACATGACTACAAAACTAATCAGGGCTTAGAAAACCAGCGGGTACTCGTGGTTGGTGCCGGAAACTCGGGCTGTGATTGCGCGGTTGAAGCGAGCCGTGATGCCGCTTGCGTCGACATGAGCTTGCGCTCTGCGCAGTATATTATTCCCAAGCTCATTATGGGAAAACCCACTGATACTTTTGCGGCTTCGTTGCAGTGGTTACCGCAGAGCATGCAAAGCTGGCTGCAAAAAATTTCCCTGCGAATCCAGATCGGGCGTTATCGTGACTATGGATTACCCGAGCCTGATTTTTCACCCACGCAGGCACACCCCACTATCAATTCAGAAATCTTCAATAAAATTCGGCATGGCAAAATATGCCCTCGTCCAGGCATTCAGGACATCTCGGGACAAACCGTGCATTTTAGCGATGGCTCTTCGCAGAAGTATGATGTCATCATTGCCGCCACCGGTTATAAAATCAGTTTTCCTTTTTTTGACGCAAAATTTATTAACTGGGAAGATGCCGCGCATATTCCGCTTTACTTGCGTATCTTTCATCCCGATCATCCCAGCTTGTTTTTCATCGGATTAATACAGCCTCAGGGCTGCATTTGGACACTCGCGGAGGCACAATCCCGGCTAGTCGGGCAATGGTTGAGCAAAACGACTCAACTGCCCTCCGATTGGCGCGAACAAGCTTTGCGTGAAGGCGAATATTGGGCACATCAATTTATTGCCCGCCCCCGTCATGCACTGGAAGTGCACTACTATCCCTATCTAAAATCTCTCCGTCAGAAAATCAAGGACACAAACCAATCATTTTTAAAGCGGTCATAAATGAATCAGGTGGTTGCACGCTACGTCCCATACAATACCGTATATTGTGCAGCAATATCCGATTCAAATAATGTGAAAAAGAACTATGAAATCTCAAAAAAAACAAACCAGTGATCGTGTGGGCTGGCGCTTCGATAATAGTTATGCACGCTTACCCGATTATTTTTACGCCCAACTACCCCCTGTTCCGGTAAACGCTCCTCAGACCGTAATAGTAAATCATGCACTTGCAGAATCGTTGGGATTGGATCTCGGCGTGTTGTCTGCCGAAGAAGTTGCCTTGCTGTTTTCCGGAAATGTGTTGCCGCAAGGGGCGCAACCGATCGCGCAAGCCTACGCTGGCCATCAGTTTGGTCATTTCACGATGCTGGGCGATGGGCGGGCGATTTTAGTGGGAGAGCATCTCACGCCAAGCGGTAAGCGATTCGACATTCAGCTCAAGGGCTCCGGCCAGACTCCGTTTTCCCGGCGCGGTGATGGCCGCGCAGCTTTAGCACCGATGCTGCGCGAATACATCATCAGTGAAGCGATGTATGGACTGGGCATTCCCTCGACGCGCAGCCTTGCCGTGGTCACCACCGGAGAGCAAGTGATGCGGGAAACTCAGCTTCCCGGTGCAATTCTTACTCGAATATCAGCCAGTCATATTCGCGTCGGAACGTTTGAATATGCCGCCGGACAAGGTGGTGTTGATGCGATTAAAATCCTGTCGGATTATGCGATTTGGCGTCATTACCCTGATCTGAATGATGCCGAAAATCCTTATCTGTCGCTGCTAAACCGGATAATTGAACGTCAAGCCGCGTTGATCGCAAAATGGCTGCTGTCGGGTTTCATTCATGGTGTCATGAATACGGATAACATGAGCATCAGCGGTGAAACGATCGACTATGGCCCGTGTGCATTCATGGATGCTTATAATCCCAACACGGTATTCAGTTCGATCGATCAGAACGGTCGCTATCGTTATAGCTATCAGCCGCAGATGGCACAATGGAATCTCGCGCGTTTAGCTGAAACCTTGCTGCCATTGATTGATACGGCGCAAGAAAAAGCCGTAACATTGGCGGAAGAAGCCATTCATGCTTTTCCGGCGAAATATCAAGCCGAGTGGCTAGCAGGAATGCGCAAGAAATTAGGATTAATGACAGAAGAAACCGAAGATTCTGAATTAATTGCCAGCCTACTCACCTGGATGTATCAACATCAAGCTGATTACACCAACACCTTCCGCGCGCTGTCCGCAGGAACCTTACCTATAGATAACACGTTTCAAGATGCCGATTTTGAGGCGTGGCATGCTCGCTGGCAGGCACGATTGGCGCGCCAATCCGAAACTAAGGAATTATCGGTGCGTTTGATGCAAGCCAATAACCCTGCAATCATTCCGCGCAATCATCGCGTCGAGGAAGCGCTATCTGCTGCTTCCGAACAGGGTGATTACACGTTGATGCAGCAGTTGCTTGCGGCACTACAAAATCCATATACCGATGCGCCGGAGCACTATGATTATCGCACACCACCCGCGCCGTCGGAACGCGTGTATCAAACGTTTTGCGGAACGTGAATTGTTGCTAAGAGGAAATACAAAAGGAGAACAACAATGGCAATCACCCTTAATCACACCATCGTGCCCTGCTTCGATAAAGTCGAGTCGGCGAAATTTTATAGTTGTGTGTTTGGCTTTGAATATGTCGGTGCGTTTTCTCATTTCATCGTGGTGCGTGTCAACAACACCTTAAGTCTGGATTTCGATAACAAGGAACAGTTTTTATCGATTCACTATGCGTTCAAAGTATCCGAACAGGAATTTGATGAAATATTTGCGCGACTGCAGGTTGAGCAAATTACCTATGGCAGCGGCCCAGGTAATGCGGATGATATGACGATCAATCACAACTATGGCGGCCGCGGTGTTTATTTTCACGACCCTAACGGGCATCTGTTGGAGATGTTGACAGTGGATTACGTGATACCACCACAATGATTTTCTTCTGAATACTGAATAAAAATGTGATCAGCGCGAGCAAAAATCATAGCTTACGTGTTTCTTCCTAATCCTATCCTCTGCCGCAATCAAATCTCTGGCGAATTCAGATCGAAGGACACGATCTGTTTAATGGATATTAACCCTAGTTTTCGGACTCAATTGTCCATTAAAGATCCCGAGCCTTCTTCCTGTTTCTTCCATTTGTCGTAACACTCAAGACCGCAGTAATACACGATGTAATCAGTCGATTTGACGCTCGTAGCCTCAGATAACGGTATTTCTTTAAAACATACATCGCAGGACACTACTTCCGGCACTACAATTTTTTCCTGTTCAATCATTTCTGAACCTCCTGTCGTTGGGGATCAATTTTGCTTCTTAATCATCCCGCTGCGCCACAAAATCACCCTGCATTTATTGCGGTGGCGGAGGTGGTGGATTTCCTGCTGGTGGCGGTGGTGGCGTAAAATTCTCTGATGGATTTGTAACTCTTGGCCCCGTGTTGCTGCTCGCAGGCTGGTTACCCGTAATTCTCCCCGAAACCGGGACGCGATGGCCTTTTGCATACATGCATTGAATATAGCTCATGTCGTATTGCCGTTGACTCATATACCCGGAAGTATCAGCCGTACCAGAACCAACAACACCGCCCGCTAACAGCCCCGTACCTGCACCAATGGCAGCACCCTGCCCTCCACCTATAGCAGCACCTGCAGCGGCGCCAAGCCCAGCTCCAATCGCCGCGCTTTCTATACCACTGGACTGAGAAGCCTGTCGCGGCGTTTTACCGCCAATTTGCTGATGGGCATAACCCCTGCATTCAAAATCATCATAACGAAACTGCTCAAAGCTTTTCCCTGTGCCTGGCAACGCCATAACGCTCGGACCAGTCGGCATATTGACACAAGCAGTTACCAAGCCCATCGCCAGCAGTGTGGATAATCTTCTCAAAGTAAGCATATACTTAGCCTCTCATGTTATTGTTATTGTCTTGGCGGCTGCGGCGCAACTTGCAGCCAGCCACCAGGACATTTCCTGACATAAGGATAGTAACCATCAGGATCCTGACAATAGTACCAGTAATTGGTTTGTGGTTGTGCAGGCTGCATTGGTTGCTGCGCTTGTTGCTCAATATAAACAGGTGGCGTAGCCGGAACAATCACTGGCGGAGGATAAGCGTATACGGGCGGAAAGTAATAAGAAGGGTAACCATACCCATACCCACCAAATCCATAACGACCAAAACCATAACCTCCATACCCGTAACCACCATACCCGTAACCACCATAAAATCCTGGGCCGTAGTAACCTAACCCAATACTTAAATGATTATGACTATGTCGAAATCCATGCGCCCATGCAGAACTGCTTACAGCGATTGCCAATAGCACGATTGTCAGATAGATCCATTGAGCGCCCCGCATAAAAGCTCCATTGAACATTTGTAGTGTCAGACTAAAAATTAGACTGACACATTACCTGAGAATTCCATTGATTAAGTTCCTTGACAGATACCCGCATGGACAGTTCTAGCTGTTTCATCAGCTAACGCTCTGCTATGCCGGGATCTAACAGCTATATTAAATATTATTGCTACTTGTAATCATTGGCTTAAGTTGGCATCGCATATTTGATTTGCTGTCTGATTTATTTGCGTGAATTGCAAATTCGCCGGTATTATCGAATAACTGAAAAGCAGTTGGTGAATCATTGTCAGCAAAGAAGTCGTTGTTGGGGGTTACCATTGTCGCGAAGGTGAACTAGGGAGTGGGGGTTAAGTATCGGATCACAGGATTCACACCTTGGCACCATCAGCATTGATACAATAAATCATCGTTAGGCGATGGTTATGGATACTGAATTCTTGTTTAGGGATATAAGATGCAGAAAAATAAGTGGATACTGAGGATAATCTCTTTATCAGCAGCATTATCACTGTTATCCGGCTGCTGGACAATTGCCGCTGTTGGGGCTGGCGCTTACGGAGGATATAAAATGAAAGAAAAAGGCTATACTTTGCAGAGCCCTATTACCAAAGAGAGAAAATCGAGAAAGTAAGACTTATTGCTTGATTTTCTTCTGAGTATTTTCTGCCTTATCTTTTCTGAAGCTTTCGTAGATCATCAATGCCGCGCCGATACAGATCGCCGAATCGGCGACATTGAAAGCAGGCCAGTGATAAGTGCCGACGTAAAAATCCAGGAAATCAACCACATGACCCAGTGTAATGCGATCATACAAATTGCCTAGCGCACCACCAAGAATCAGACTCAATGACAAGCAGAATAATTTTTCATGCTGGTATCGATTGAGTAAATAGATAATCAAAAGCGCCGCACTGCCTGCAACACCACTCAGAAACCAACGCTGCCAGCCCGATTGGTCACTCAGAAAACTGAATGCAGCGCCGGGATTATAGGTGAGTACCAGATTAAAAAAACCAGTCAGTGGAATAACTTGACCGAATTCCAAGGTAGACTCTACCCAGTATTTACTTACGAGATCCAGCACTAAAATAATTAAAGCGATGGCCAAACTGATGTGAAGCTTCATGAGAGGTATCCGTTAAATGATCATTAAGTTCTAGGCATAGTTACGTGCTTCACCGCTGCCATAAAGATTGGAAACACAACGTTCACATAAAGTTGGGTGATCCGCGTGATGCCCGACATCCTGGCGATAATGCCAGCATCGTTCACATTTTGTGTGTGTGCTGGACGTCACAACGATACTTTCCTGCTGAGCGGCATTGATTTGAATCAAGTCGACTGCAGAGACAATCAATACAAAACGCAAATCATGACCCAGCGAGCTGAGCAAGGCAAAATCCTCGGGGCGAGCGCGGATTTCAACTGTCGCCGCTAGTGAAGAGCCTATTTCTCCCTGAATACGGGAATCTTCCAGTTTTTTCAGTACTTGTGAGCGTAATGTACGTATTTTCGCCCAGCGGTGTTGCAACAGCTCGGCATCAGGCTGCGCCGGAAAGATATGCCAATTATGCAACAACACGCTATCTTGGCTATCATCCGTCAGATGCTCCCAGACTTCCTCCGAAGTAAAACTCAGAATCGGCGCAAACAGTCGCACCAAGCAATGTGCAATATGATACAGCACAGTTTGTGCAGAACGGCGAGGCAGGCCTGTTGTTGCTGCCGTGTACAGACGATCCTTGAGAATATCCAGATAGAAGCCGCCCAAATCCTCAGAACAAAAATTATGTAGTTTATGCACCGCTTGATGAAATTCATAGCGGTCATAACATTGTGTCAGATCGTCTTGAAATGTTTCTGTTAGCGCCAGCATATAACGATCAATTTCCAAACAATTCGCAACCTCGATTAAATCAGTTTGCGGATCAAAATCCATCAGATTGGCCAATAAAAAGCGCAGCGTATTACGAATACGGCGGTAACTTTCAATCACCCGCTTTAGAATTTCTTCGGAAATGGAAAGCTCGCCGGAATAATCGGTAGACGCAACCCACAAGCGCAAAATATCGGCACCGGAAGTATTTATCACTTTTTGCGGCGCAATCACGTTCCCTTTCGACTTGCTCATTTTATGACCATTCCCATCCACCACAAAGCCGTGCGTGAGCAGCGCTTTGTATGGCGCACGACCGTCAATAGCGCAGCCAGTTAGCAGCGCAGATTGGAACCAGCCACGATGCTGATCGGAGCCCTCCAAGTACAAATCAACTGGGAATGTAAGCTGTGCCTCTGCTTTAACAACCGTGTCGTGCGTGGTGCCGGAATCAAACCAGACATCCAGAGTGTCGGTTAGTTTTTTATAATCCTTGGCTTCTCCACCGAGCAATTCGGATGCTTCCAACGCAAACCACGCTTCGATACCTTGCTGTTCCACCTTTTGCGCTATTTCCTCGAGCAATTCAAGTGAGTGTGGATGTAGCACATGGGTGTCTTTATGCACAAAAAATGTCATCGGAACACCCCAATTACGTTGGCGTGATACGCACCAATCCGGACGGTTCTTAATCATCGCTTCCAGACGTGCTCTGCCCCATGTCGGATAAAATGCCGTGGTATCGACCGCTTGCATAGCCAGTTCACGCAGCGTTTTATCCTGCGTAGATGCAGCATCTGTCTTATGCAAATTCATGCCGATAAACCATTGCGGCGTGGCGCGAAAAATAATGGGGGTTTTATGACGCCAGCAATGTGGGTAGCTATGATCTATCTTTTTTAGGCAAAACAGGTGCTCATTGGTTTTAAGTGTATCAATCACAACATCGTTGGCCTTCCATACAGAGAGTCCGCCAACCAAAGGGATATGAGCAATAAATTTACCATCGCCATCCACTGGACTCTCACTCGGCAAGTTGTAATTTTGCCCAACAAAATAATCGTCTAGACCATGTGCGGGCGCCGTGTGTACAAGCCCTGTACCCGCTTCCAATGTGACATGCTTGCCGCAAATGATTTTTACCGCACGCGCTTCAAACGGATGTTGCAGTGGCAAGTGCTCCAACGCCTGGCCTTTGCATGTAGCCAGTGTTTCGCCGGTCAAGTCGTATCGCTCGAGACAGGCTTGTTGCAATTCACTGGCAAGTATCAATAAGCCTCGCGTTGTTTGTACTAGCGCATAGTCAAATTCGGGGTGAACACAGACGGCTTGATTAGCAGGCAATGTCCATGGCGTAGTGGTCCAGATGATGGCATAGCTTTGGATATTTTCTGGAACAGAGACACCAAAAACATTGCCGAGCAATTGATGCGCGGACGGAATTGCAAAACCCACATCAATCGCAGGTGAGCTTTTATCTTCATACTCCACCTCCGCTTCAGCCAATGCGGAACCGCAATCTATACACCAGTTTACAGGTTTCTGACCTTGATACAGGTAGCCACTCTGATAAATTTTCCCCAGTGCGCGAATAATGCCAGCCTCTGTTTTGAAATTCATTGTCAGGTATGGATGTTCCCAATCACCCAACACGCCCAAGCGAATGAAATCGGCTTTCTGGCGCTCAACCTGTTCATTAGCAAAAGCACGGCAGAGTTCGCGCACTTTATCGGCGGCTAAGTGCTTGCCATATTTTTTCTCGATCTGATGCTCAATCGGCAAACCATGGCAATCCCAGCCAGGAACATAGGGCGCATCAAAGCCGGACAATGTTTTACTTTTGACGATGACATCCTTAAGAATTTTATTGACCGCATGACCAATATGAATATCGCCATTAGCATACGGAGGGCCATCGTGCAGTATGAATTTCGGGCGGCCTTTGCTAACAGAACGAATTTTTTGGTATAGATTTTTTTCTTGCCAGGCTTTCAACATGCCGGGCTCACGGCTGGCAAGATTGCCGCGCATCGGAAAAGGCGTATCGAGCAAATTGAGGGTTTTCTTATAATCAATCATGAAAGTTACAATGAATAAGTTAAAGGGCGCGGCACAAGCGATTATATTGAATTGGCGTGGTCATAAAAAATTCCTTGGCTTGTGCAACATCTTTTTCGATCTGCAGGATAAGCGTACTGATATCTGCATATTTTTCTTCGTTACGTAGTTTGTGCAGAAAATCAACGCGCAAGTACCGTCCATAAATTTCATCATCAAAGTCGAGCAAATGAACCTCTAATACAGGTCTACCGTTCTCATAGATTGTTGGACGTACACCCAAGCTGGCTACACCCGGTAGTGGAGTCTCCAATGATGAAGAATTGGCGCCATAGACTGATACAACAAAAATACCGGAAAGCGGTGGCTGGTTATGCTTCAATTGAATATTCGCTGTCGGGAACCCTATTTGCTTGCCTAATTTGTCACCATCGATGACGCGACCACTGATACTGTAGGGTCTACCCAACAGTTTTGCGGCCGTATCCAAGTCACCATTAGTCAGCGCCTGCCGGATGGCAGTGCTGGAAACACGTTGATTGTCAATGGCAATACTCGGCATAACTTCCAGCGTATAGTTATTCTCCGCGGAGAGCGCTTGTAGCATTGCAATGTCTCCAGCACGACGTGCGCCAAAACGAAAATCATCACCCACCAATAACCAGCAAACACGCAAATCTTGATTCAGAATCTGTGAAATGAATTGTTCCGGATTGATCCTGGCAAAGTCGTAATTAAAACGACAGATATGAATGCAATCGATTTCGGCCTTGATCAAGCGATTCAATTTTTCCCGCAAACTGGTCAAACGCGCTGGGGCTTGATCCGGCGCGAAAAATTCGCGCGGGTGCGGTTCAAAGGTCATCACACAAGCAGGAAGTCCAAGTTGATTGGCAACATCTTTTAAGCGAGTAAGTATCGCTTGATGGCCTAAATGAACGCCATCAAAATTACCTATGGTAAGTGCAACCGGTGTCTTAGCGTGTGCCGATACCTTGCGCCAAGTGTGCATGATAAGCAGGGACCAAAAAATTAGTGATTCTAACGTGTTTCAGGCAACCAGGTCTAGTTAACGTTGAGTCAATTTAAGTCTTGATTCGGTACGGCTATTGGGGCATTTGGCAGGGAGCAATCAACTTTTATTCCGATGTGGTTTTTCTCACAAATAATCCAGCTTCAAGAGATTATTATAGCGGCGTAACCTAAATCTTCCTTTCAGAATGATATATTACGTATTAATAACATTAGGTTATTAAATAATCAAATAATCGATATGTTATGGATTTTGGTTATATTCACTGAGTAGCACAGCCGGAGATAAATACATTCCTACTGGCTTTGGCATAGCGCTTAATCCATACAATGCTCACCGATTGGGCTGCTCATTTAAATTTCTAACCGCATGAGGTGATAAAATGGCAATCGTTAACGGCACAAACTTTAATGACAACAACACATTTCAATTTAATGGTGTTTTCTTTCAATTCTTTCCACAATTAGATGGAACCAATGGCAATGACACTATTTCCGGTTTCAATGGCACCGACATTCTCCGTGGTCTCAATGGAAACGATGTATTAGACGGTGGCGCTGGCGCCGATAATATGGATGGCGGTGATCAGAATGACATTTACTTTGTGGACAATCTGAGCGATGTAGCGGCAGAAGTTTTCAATGATGCTTTAGGAGGCGTTGATTTGGTAAATTCCTCCGTTACACACACTTTGGGATTTGGTATCGAGAATCTCAATCTCACAGGCGCCGCCATCATTAACGGCACGGGTAACGAGAACGGCAACAAAATCAATGGCAACTCAGCCGACAATATCATCAGTGGGTTAAACGGCAATGATCGTCTTTTCGGATTGGGAGGCAATGATACCTTAAATGGTGGATCAGGTAACGACACTATGGCCGGTGGAGATGGCAATGATATTCTGCAGGGAGGATCAGGCAATGATATCTTGCGCGGCGACAATGGCGATGATATTTTGGCTGGCGGGCTTGGAAATGATATCCTTTTTGCGGGTCTCGGCGCCACCGATCACTATCTGTTCAACACCCCGTTGAATAGCGCGACCAACGTGGATACCATCAACGGTTTTTTCGCACCCGTCGATACCATCCGTTTAGACAATGATATATTTACCAGTTTTGGGGCGCCAGGAGGCATTGCTGCGGGCAATCTCAAAATTGGCCCTGGTGCTGTCGCGATGGACGCTGACGATTTCTTGATTTACGACACCTCTACCGGCGCGTTATCCTATGATGCCAATGGCAATGGCTTCGGTGCTGCGGTTCAATTTGCTACTATAGCGGGAGTTGCACCCTTATCAGCAGCAGATTTCTTAATTGTCCAATAAGTAATCAAGAGACCCAGCATTAGCAGCAGGTTCTTCACCAGCCAAACTCTATTGTGTAATAGAGTTTGGCTTATATCATCAATAGAAATATTCATTCAGCTTCGATTCTCTCCAAATGAACTTCTGGTCGACCAGAAGTTCTCTACTTTAGTTGTTAATCTAATGGCTACCGCATTTTTTAGTTTCACTGTATATTTCGTTGCTATTTCGCAAACTATCCGCAAATTAGAAACTTGTGGTATTAACTTCATTGAATATGAACTAAAAAGCATGAAGCGTTATAATACCCGCCAAAGAATTGAATAATCCGCTAAAAATAAGTTATGTCACAACCTCTATTCCAAAGAATACCGCTGCTTGATGGCGCTGATATCAGTCTAAAGCGTGAGGAAATCCGTAGTTATTTCCACACCACGCTGGATCGCTATGAACAACTATTTGAAACGCTACGTAATGACGAAGCGTACTATAAAAAACCCATTGCATTGCGCCACCCATTGATTTTCTATCTGGGTCATACCGCAACATTTTTTGTTAACAAGCTTATTCTTGCCGGGCTAATCACCGAGCGCATCGATCCCCGCCTGGAATCGATTTTTGCCGTTGGTGTCGATGAAATGAGCTGGGACGATCTGGACAGCACACATTACAATTGGCCCAGCGTCGAAGAGGTGCGCTCTTATCGAAAATCCATGCGCACCATGGTCGATGAACTCATCAGCACCATGCCGCTGACTTTACCAATTTCCTGGGAAAGTAACTGGTGGCCGATACTGATGGGCATTGAACACGAACGCATCCATCTGGAAACTTCCTCGGTACTGATCCGTCAGCACGCGTTGCATTTTGTGCAACCACATCCGGATTGGCAACCCTGCCGCAAGTCCGGAACCGCGCCGGAAAATGAATTGATTCGCGTTGAAGTAGGCACCGTCACAATCGAAAAGAACAAAACAGACCATCAACATTACGGCTGGGATAATGAATATGGTTCACATACAGCCGATATCCCAGCCTTTCAAGCAAGCAAGTTTCTGGTCAGCAATCAGGAATTCTTACCTTTCGTTGAAGCCAATGGTTATCGAACAGAAAATTATTGGCAGGAGGAAGGCCGCTCCTGGCAAAAATTCACGCAAGCAGAACACCCGGTATTCTGGATCAGAAGAGACGGCACATGGCACCTGCGCCTGATGACCGAGGAAATTCCGATGCCGTGGGATTGGCCGGTTGAGGTCAATTATCACGAAGCGAAGGCGTTCTGTAACTGGAAAGCTGCTATGACAAAACAACCTGTGCGATTGCCAACCGAAGATGAATGGTATCGGCTCTATGACGCCGCACAATTACCCGAAGTGCCGATGGATACGAAAGCTTGCGGCAATCTGCATCTGGATTATTACGCATCGAGTTGTCCGGTCACTGAATTTGCCTACGGCGATTTTTTCGATATCGTCGGAAACGTCTGGCAATGGACAGAAACACCCACCTATCCGTTTTCTGGCTTTGACGTGCACCCGCACTATGACGACTTCACCACACCAACATTTGATGGCCAGCACAATTTGATCAAAGGAGGTTCATGGATTGCTTGTGGCAACGAATCGTTGCGCAGCGCGCGTTATGCCTTTCGTCGCCATTTCTTCCAGCATGCGGGCTTCCGCTATGTGGTTTCGGATGCGCCAACGACACTGCCGGCTTCCAATTATGAAACCGACAAACTGCTCTCGGAGTATGCAGAATTTCACTATGGTGACGTCTATTTCGACGTGCCCAATTTCTCCAAGGCACTGGCAGAAATTGCGCTCGAAGCAATGGGAGATAAACCCAAGCACACTGCGCTGGATCTGGGCTGTGCATCTGGCCGCTCCACTTTTGAATTGGCGCGCGGCTTTGATCATGTCACCGGTATCGATTTTTCCGCGCGCTTCATTGGTCAGGGCGTGCAACTGGTGCAACAAGGCACCCTACGCTACACCTTGACCGAAGAAGGCGATTTGGTTTCTTACAAAGAACGCACGCTATCCGATCTGGGACTGGATCAGGTCAAAGATCGTGTTGAATTTTATCAGGGCGATGCGTGTAATTTAAAGTCAATTTTTACCGGTTACGACTTAATTCTTGCTGCCAACTTAATCGACCGGTTGTATGATCCAGACAAACTGCTCAGCAACATTCATACGCGCATCAACGCGGGCGGTTTGCTGATGATCGCATCACCTTACACCTGGCTGACTGAACATACCAAGAAAGAATCTTGGGTTGGCGGCCTCAAGCGCGATGGCGAGAATTTCACCACACTGGATGGCTTGAAAGAAATTTTGGGAAAAAACTTCCGCCTGATACAAGGTCCGCAGTCCGTGCCTTTTGTCATCCGTGAAACTAAGCGCAAATTCCAGCATACATTGTCTGAAGTCACGATCTGGGAGAAAACTTCTTGAGCAGTGGTTTTAATTTTGACCACGAGATCAATCGCGCAGCAACTCACAGCGTCAAGCATGACGCTCGGCAAGCTATGTTCGGCAGCAGCGAAGTCATCCCAGCGTGGGTAGCCGACATGGATTTCGCCGCGCCACCTGCAGTCACCCAGGCATTGATAGCACGCGCCCAGCACCCGATATACGGCTATACGCTTTTCCCCGATAGCACGTATGATGCTCTGATCCATTGGATGAAACGACGGCACGGCTGGAGCATTCAGCGCGACTGGATTATCCTCTGCCCCGGCGTGGTGCCATCAATCAACGCCGCCGTGATGGCATTCACACAACCCGGTGAATCGGTCATTATCCAACCACCGGTATATTTTCCTTTTTTTTCAGCTGTCACACAGACTGATCGAATACTGATTCAAAATCCGCTATTGCTGCAAAATGGCCGCTACACGCTTGATTGTGATCATCTGGAGCAATGCACCAAGCAAGCGAAATTGCTGCTGCTGTGCTCACCACATAATCCAGTTGGCCGTGTTTGGCAATCCAATGAGCTGGAACATCTGCTACAAGTTGCTGAAAAACGAGATTTAATCATTTTTTCTGACGAAATCCATGCTGATTTGATTTACCCCGGCAATCAACACCTCGCCCTCGCCGCAATTGCAAAAAATAACGCTAAAATCATTACGGCAGTCGCTCCCAGCAAAACCTTCAACATTCCCGGATTAAATCTGTCGGCACTGATAATTCCAGACCATTCCACGCGCAGCACCATGACACAAATTTTCAATAATTTTCACGTCAGCGCATCCAATCCGTTCAGCATCGCTGCATTTGAAGCCGCCTACCACAAAGGTGAAGCATGGCTGGAAGCGCTATTGATTTATTTGCGCGACACGCGCAATTGCGTTGAAGCATTCTTGGCCGAGCACTTACCCGAAATCAAAGTAATCCAAGCCGAAGGCACTTATCTGCTGTGGCTAGACTGCCGGACAATGAACATGACAGACGCACAGCTGAAACATTTTTTCGTCCATGAAGCGGGCGTTGGCATGAATCCCGGCACGCAATTCGGCAAGGAAGGCAGCGGGTTTATGCGACTGAATATTGGCGCACCGAGAAAGACGGTTATATTGATCATGCACAGAATTAAGCAAGCTTGGCACAATAAAAATAATTAACCGGTGATGTATTGCAGCTAAAATTCCGTCTCGAGCGCATACATTATAAATATCAGACTCTATTCGTTCGCTTTGATCCGCAAACAACTCGGCAATTTTAATAGGCAAAGGCAGCAGAAGCAGAAGTAATCCAGTACTTAACTAAATCATTTAATTCATTAAACTTAGGAAAACAATTATGCCCAATGACACACTGGAACTTGCACAAACACTGATTGCTCGCCGATCACTCACGCCTGCCGATGATGGGTGTCAACAAATCTTAATTGACCATCTGGAGAAACTCGGCTTCCATATTGAAAAAATGCGCTTCGGAAATGTCGATAATCTTTGGGCTAGACGTGGCAGCACTGCACCAGTGCTTTGCTTCGCCGGACATACCGATGTTGTTCCTCCTGGACCGCTAGAACAATGGAATAGTGATCCATTCACACCAACTATCCGCGATGGCCGTTTATATGGGCGCGGAGCTGCCGACATGAAATCCTCGTTAGCAGCTTTTATCACCGCTATTGAAGCATTTCTCGCACAGCATGCCCATCATCAAGGATCCATCGCATTGCTGATCACTTCAGATGAAGAAGGCGTTGCGATCGATGGCACTGCCAAAGTGGTCGAAACACTTAAAGCACGCGGCGAATTGCTCGACTACTGCATTGTGGGTGAACCAACATGCAGTGACAAATTTGGCGATACCATCAAGAATGGCCGACGCGGCTCTTTATCTGGCAACCTCACCATCAAAGGTATGCAAGGCCATATCGCCTATCCGCATTTGGCCAAGAACCCAATTCATCTGGCTGCTCCGGTGATTGCAGAACTGGCAAATACAGAATGGGATCAGGGTGATGAATTTTTTCAACCGACAACCTGGCATATTTCCAATATCAATGCTGGAACAGGCGCCACCAATGTTATTCCCGGCACGCTGAATTTATTATTCAATTTTCGCTTTTCTACCGCTAGCACGGTTGAATCGCTCACAAAAAAAGTACATGAAACGCTCGATCAATTTGGGCTGGATTATGAATTGCAGTGGGAACTATCAGGAAAACCGTATCTTACACCTAAGGCCGAACTAGCCAACGCCATAAGCACTGCCATTACTAAAGTTACAGCTATCGAGCCGCAATTATCCACCTCAGGGGGCACTTCAGATGGTCGGTTTATCGCAGATATCTGCTCCCAGGTAATCGAATTCGGTCCGCGTAATGCGACTATTCACAAACTGAATGAGTATGTCGAGGTCGATGACCTTGAACAATTATCACGCGTCTATCTGTTTACCATGGAAAATTTACTATCTGCAAGAAATGGAGCAACTCAGGAAAATTCAGATAGCTTCTGGAATAAATTAAAAAAATATTTCTCTTTTGAATGAAATCGAACCAGCAATCTTGTGGCAATACCACAGGGTTGCTGGGTTTTAGATTAAGACTACAACCAGTAGCTGTTACAAAACATATCTTGCCAAATCCTCACTTTGTGACAGATCCTTAAGACGCTCATCAACATACGCTGCATCAATGACCAAGGTTTTGCCGCTATGTTTAGGCGCATTATAGGAAACTTCTTCGAGCAGCTTTTCTATGACGGTATGCAAGCGTCTGGCACCGATATTCTCAGTTTTGCTGTTAACAGAGTGCGCAATTTCAGCCAGACGTTTGATCGCATCGCCGTTAAATTGTAATGTTACGCCCTCGGTAGCCAACAGTGCCTCATATTGGCGCGTAAGACAAGCGTCGGTATTAGTCAGTATCTGCTCAAAATCACTAACACTCAGGCTGGTCAGCTCAACGCGAATAGGAAAACGTCCTTGCAGCTCCGGGATCAAATCGGAAGGTTTGGACATATGAAACGCGCCACTGGCGACAAACAGAATATGATCGGTTTTGATCATGCCGTATTTAGTGGAAACGGTCGTGCCTTCCACCAAAGGCAGCAAATCGCGTTGCACACCCTGCCGTGAAACATCCCCACCGGCATTGCTGGCCCGGCTGGCAATTTTGTCTATTTCATCCAAAAATACAATACCGTTCTGTTCCACATTCTGGATCGCCAATAGTTTCAATTCTTCATCATTGACCATTTTTGCAGCTTCTTCTTCCAACAATATTTTTTTTGCTTCACGTATCGTCAATTTGCGGGTTTTCTTTCTTTCGCCACCCATATTCTGAAACATGCCTTGAATTTGGGATGTCAAGTCTTCCATTCCTGGCGGCGCAAAAATTTCCATACTGGCGCGAGGAGCCGCTATCTCAATTTCGATTTCCTTATCATCCAACTCTCCTTCACGCAGTTTTTTACGAAACTTTTGTCGTGTCAAATTATCGTGATCATCCGCATTGACTTGTGTCCCAAAGTCCCTGGAACCTGGTAATAGTGCATCGAGAATACGATCCTCGGCACGATCTTCGGCAAGTGGTTGCTTCTTGCGAGTTTCTCTTTCTCGTGATTCCTTCACGGCCGTTTCCGCCAGATCGCGAATAATTGAATCAACATCGCGTCCAACATAGCCAACCTCAGTAAATTTAGTCGCCTCAATCTTGATAAAAGGCGCATCTGCAAGTTTGGCCAAACGACGTGCAATTTCGGTTTTACCGACGCCGGTTGGCCCGATCATCAGGATGTTCTTCGGCGTGATCTCCTGGCGCAGAGGATCAGCAACCTGTTGGCGGCGCCAACGATTTCTCAGCGCAATTGCAACAGCCCTTTTGGCTGAGTCCTGGCCAATAATATGTTTGTCCAGCTCGTGAACAATTTCCTGCGGAGTCATTTGTGACATGGTTTCAGATTCTATGTTGGATGTAATGTAAACAGCGGCTATAAGCTATCGAAAAATTTAATCGATAGTTTCGATAATATGGTCCTGATTGGTATAAATACAGATATCGCCCGCGATAGTCAGCGCTTTTTTCACAATTTCTTGAGGGGGAAAATCCGTATTCTCCAATAATGCACGCGCAGCGGCCAGTGCGTAGGAACCGCCGCTGCCAATCGCGGCGATACCCAATTCAGGCTCGATGATATCGCCGGCGCCGGTAACAATCAGCGTTGCCTCTTCATTGGCTACCACCAGCATAGCTTCCAATCTGCGCAAAATACGATCGGTGCGCCAATCTTTAGCCAACTCAACCGCAGCACGCATGATATGCCCCTGATGGGCTTCCAGCTTACCTTCAAAGCGTTCAAACAAGGTAAAAGCATCGGCGGTTCCTCCGGCAAATCCAGCCAGAATTTTGTCATGATACAGTCTGCGGACTTTACGTGCACTGGATTTGGCGACTACAGCGCCGAGCGTTACCTGGCCATCGCCACCCAGTGCAACGTGAGAGCCGCGCCTTACTGAAACAATTGTTGTCATGAAATTTCTTAATGCGTCACAAAACCTGATTATAACGTATAAAACATCGCCGATTCCGATAGAAAGACCCTATCAACGTATACAAGCGTTGAAAAACATTTTCGAACAGCCAATGCAGTGAGTTCTTCAACAACCTGTTAATTTTTTTTCTTTGCGCGCGGATGTGCAGCATCGTAAATCTTTGTTAAGTGCTGAAAGTCGAGATGAGTGTATACCTGAGTGGAAGTAATGTGAGCGTGTCCGAGCATTTCCTGAACCGCGCGCAAGTCACCACTGGATTGCAACACATGTGAAGCAAACGAATGCCGCAAAACATGCGGATGTACATTCTGATGCATGCCCTGTTGTCTCGCTCTGCTTTTCAATCGATAAGCAATAGCGCGCATACTGATCGCATCACCACGTTGCGATAAAAAAAGCGCCGTAACATTGGGTTTGATAATCTGCAATCGTAACTTCAACCAAGCAGTTAAGGACTGAAGCGCATACTCTCCTACCGGCACAATGCGCGCTTTGCCACCTTTGCCCAGAACCCTGATTGTTCCTTCCGCAAAATGGACATCCACAGGACGGAGTTGCGTCAGTTCCGCCAGCCTTAAACCCGAGGAATAGAATAATTCAAACATCGCACGATCACGCGCCGTGAGAATGTTATCAACTGGAAATTCCAACAGTCGTGTAGCCTCATCGGGTGACAGCGCATGCGGCAATTTCTGCGGCGATTTGGGAACGCGTACTGTATGACAAGGATTATGCTGCAAGCCATGCCTACGAATTAAAAAATTATAAAAACCCCGCCAGGCTGATAACATTCTGGCTAGACTTCTACCGCCAAGCCCTTTACTGTGAAGTTGCGCAATCGCTTGACGAATATTGGGCGCTTGCACTTGATTCAAATCGTCTGCGCCTAGATGTTGCAACAGAGCGCAAATATCACGTGCATAGCTTTTACAAGTCAGCGGCGACAAGCGGCGCTCATAAGTTAAGTGATCAATATACGCAGTAGCCAGCAATTCAGGAGTGTTGTTCATCAATCACTGTCTGCTGATCAGCCAAATTACCCACGGTTTCGGCTTGATCATAACGTGTCACCGTCGTGCACACCAGCTCCCCTAACCGTTTCAGATGTAACGTTCCCATTTCAGGGTAAAACCGCTCGATATCAGGGCTGCCCAGAACCACCAAACCGATGGTTCGGGTAGTATTCAAAGGAATCATCGCAAACGAATTAAGATGCTCAGCGCCTTCACCAAACCATTGCTTAATTTCATCTACGATATGACTACCGCAATAAGGCTGCGGCAAGCTCTCGGCAATCGTTTGCACATCTTCGCTGACGGCCATAAATTCAGCATTGGTTTTACCATAATTAGCCACATTCCAGACACGCATGGCCACCAGCGGAATGGCAAAATCTTCTTTCAAACTGAAATACAGCGCATGAAACAGTTCGTCCATATTCGAAACAGAAAGTAAAGCGATCGCCAGTCGATGCATTTTCTCTCCAATGGCGTCGTTCTCCTCACCAAAACTAATCAATTCCAATAATTTATCCTGCAAAACGCGATTTCTTTCCCGCAATGAAATAACTTGTCTCTCATTGAGCGAGATTACTTTCTCATCCTGCGGGTGGGAAATCTGGAGATCCGCTAGCAAATCAGCATATTCATTGAAGAACTGCGGGTGTTCCTGCAAATACTGCGCAACTTCATCCGGTTTCATCATAGTTCCTTAATTGATTACAAATTGATTTCGCCTTCAAATACCGTAACTGCCGGGCCGGTCATCCAGACCGGCTCATCAAAGCCTTGCCAGCTAATTGTCAGTTCACCACCTTGTGTACTCACGACAACCTGACGATCCAGCAACCCCAGATTGATACCTGTTACGACAGCAGCGCAAGCCCCCGTTCCGCAAGCTAGTGTTTCACCTGCACCACGTTCAAACACGCGCAACTTGATATGATTCCGATCGATAACCTGCAAATAGCCAACATTGACCTTGTTGGGAAAACGCACGTGTTGCTCAATCAACTCACCTTCAGTCACAACCGGCGCGCGCGCGATATCCGCAACCACACGCACGGCATGCGGATTACCCATCGACAATGCGCTTATTGTAACCGGCTTATCCGGTAATTCAAGTTGGTAAGTCAATGCGCGTTGGTCAGCAATGAAGGGAATGTGCTCCGGTTCAAATATCGGCTTGCCCATATTCACCGTGACATGTCCATCGCTTTCCATTCTGGGCGATATCACACCACTCAAAGTTTCGATGCGAATCTCATTATTTTGTGTCAAACCATGATCATGCACATAGCGCACAAAACACCGCGCTCCATTGCCGCATTGCTCAACCTCACCACCATCGGCATTGAAAATGCGATAGCGAAAATCCGCCTGACCTTGCGCCTTCTCAACCAGCAAAACTTGATCACAACCAATGCCGAAATGTCGGTCTGCCAGTCGGCGAATCTGCTGCCGATCAAGATTGATGATTTGATTGATACCATTCAACACTACGAAATCATTTCCCAAACCCTGCATTTTGGTAAATTTTAGTTTCATCGATCAAGTATTCCAGCGGGTCAGTTGAGTGAGGGTCATCAAAAAATCATCCATTACAAAACCGCCCCCGATGTCGACAATACTGTCACCTGTAACTTCAAATCCATACTGCGGATAAGCTGCAATAGCGCTATGGCTATGTTTATTGACTATCAAACAGAGATTGCAAATCATTTTTGCGCATGGTATCCATTGCATCATCCACCAGCATCGCACCATAACCTTAGCGACGATAATCACAATGGATATACAGCGTACTCACAAAGGATGAAATAAAATAAATCATACTCCGGTATCGTACAGCAAATACAATGTGTGTATGCAATAATGAAATGATTGTTGCAAGCAACTATCCCTCTCAAACAAGCAGAATAGCTGAGTTAACCTTCATTAGGGAGATTTTAACCAACTCGGGTGAGCGATGAATTGGAAAGGGAAGTTTGAGCAATCATTTCTATTTTAAAACCCGACCGCTTGCGCGGCCGAGTTTTTTATCGCTAAGTACTGGCGCTCCTCAGCATAACCGAGGGCTTACCGTTTTGCGTTGGCTAATCCGCCACGCCTTCAGTATCGCTACCGCCTTGTGAAGAGGTTACCGTAACTCGTGCTGGCGGCACCGGAAACGCATCCGGCCCCGACACCACTACCTCATATCGTCCACGAGCACCCACCTGCGGCATTGGGAATTCACCGCCCGCTATATGCAGCGTAAGCTCAGGAATCGTGCCCACACTTGGATCTATCTTGTCGCTTGAAAAAGCCACAACCCTTATAGCGCCGGTCGCTGCGGTCCAGGTTACCAAGCTAATTCTCACGTCATCAACGACATTGACATCTCGCACGGTTTCAAAGCCGCCTACGCTTGTGGCAGTAATCGTTACTTGATCGGGAACAGAAGGGCCATTGGCCGGATTTAAGAAGGTACGTTTGAAAAAGGTATTTCCACCATCGAATGCCATTGCCCCATTACCCTGCGGCAGGCCGCTGAGTGCAACAGTGGCAGTAATCGGCGCTTTCACCCATGCATTGATGCGAGCCGTCGTATTACCATTGCTAGTATTTGTGGAGCGGAAATAGGTCGTGCGTACAGGCTCAATTCCTGGTGGACTGTTTGCCTCATCATAAATTTTGCCTTGTACTGCAAATAAATTGGTTTCGACAAAGCTCTGCCCACTACCGTCCAGATCCACGCCAAGCGGACCTTCGATGCGGAAATAATTGATACCGCAATGGCCACCGATTACTTCATGTGGAATGCCGGGATCACCCACATAACCCGCGGGGGCAGTCGGTGCAATCGCTGGATCCCAGATCAGGAAAGGGCCGACCTCGCCGCTTAACATGGTTTCAAACGGTGCAGCACCACCCGTGTCGCGCGTCACGTTAATTGCACGCCTGCCGGCCGTTGCATTATAAACTTCCGGCTGGCAGCCATCGTCTTCATTAAGAAAGGGATGCCAGATTTTATATTCACCATCAACCGGTATATCGACTCGAATACGGACACGCCCAAAAGCGAACTGATCGTTCGGTGCAGGATCTCCCGCGCCATAAGCGGCCTCTAAAGCCAGCACTAAAATGGCTTGTTGTCCTCCAACCAAATTTAGAGTGGCCTCACCCAACCACCAAAACGCCTCTGCACCAAAGCCAGTCGCTTGAGAAGTTGCGTTGCCTGGGATCACAGGGTCGAAGAAACACAGGCCATTAACGCCATCACCATCCAGGCACAATTGCAAAGTAGTGCCATTTGAATCGGAAAACCAAGTCGGAAAATGATTCACCGGAGATATTAAACCTTTACCCGCCAATGCTGCATTGGCAGACTGTATATTCAAACTCATTACTGCTATTACAAAGACAAAAGCAAAACTCACTTTTTTGCTGATGCCTATAATTCCCTCTAAATTAAAGAGTTTCATGACCTATCCTCCTGCGGTTGATCTAGAGTTCTATAAAATTAATGAAGCTCTGACTTTATCGAAAGACTCAGTCAGAGACTCCCTATTACTTAAGCATGCGTAGCTTGGAAAGAATGCATACCGGTATGCACCGCCTTGGGATCAAGATGGTTAATGGTTGCCATGATTTGCATTGGATCAGCCAAAGTAGGCGCCATGCTCCAGCGGTTACGTTCTGCGTTACCGATACGCACCATGCCGGTATGATTTTCCTTGATATTATCAATGTCTTCTTCGCGATCGTAGAAACCCAACCGGTAGCGAACCAGTTCGACATCTTCCGGTGCGCCCGTCAGAAATTTCCAGCCGTCTTTAATGCCGTAACGTTCAGCGTATTGCTTGAGCAATCTTGGCGTATCGCGCTCAGGATCCAATGTGATCGAATACATAAAAACATCACGCCCCGCACGTTCACCCAGGATATTGCGCACTTCCCGAAGATTCGCCGTCGATTTCGGGCAAATGCCAGAACATTGCGAATACATCATATTGATCGCAACCACTTTATCGCGGATCAGGTCGTCATAAAACTTCACCGCTTCACCATCATGCGTGTACAGCGTGACGTTTGGAAACGGCGTGGCGTCGCCCGCCGGTTTGTATTTGCTGATGTTGGAATTGCGCGTGGATGAGTTGTCATCAAAACTCAGCTTTTGCCAAACTGAATTGAGTCCGACCAGACCCAATGCTGCCAATCCCATGCCCGCCAGGATTTCTCTGCGCGAGTTAACCGGTTCATTTTCTTTTTTCATGATATAGCCCCCTCTCTCTTCATTTAGCCCAGAATATCCCAACGCACCATCATGGCGTGGTCTTCATGGATCATATTGTGGCAATGCATCACATACTTGCCTGGGAAATCCCGGAAACGTATAAATATTCTTACCTTCTCATTCGGGCCTAACCGATAAACATCCTTGCGGCCTTTTTCATAGCCTGGCACCGGCACCTCAGTACTACTGACGTAACGATTCAGGATCTGCCCTTCTTCGAAGTGAATATGGACCGGATGACTCCAACCACCGGATGGATTATCCAATTCCCAAATCTCAGAACTGCCTTCGGCCATATTCGCAGCGGCGGAATGAACGTTCATGAACTTGGCATTGATCGCCCACATTCCGTTTTTCCGCTCGAATCGCCAGGTTCTGACCGGCGCAGCCGCAATTTCTGCTGCAGTCGGTCTGCGGATTGGGCGCAATTTGGTCGGCACTTGACTGACATCCGGCTCATCTGGCTCACGATCAACGATGATCTTGAGCACCCGCATGCCGGGTCCTTTGATACCTTTTGGTCCGCGCGAGCTGGTTTGTTCCCAGCGATTGACCAGGTAAAGCTCCGTACCCAGTGGATACGCAGAAAAATCCACCACGATATCTGCGCGTTCGGCCACGCTCAATCGGACGTTTTTACGGTTCAGCAGCGGCTTCGGCAGCAAATTGCCATCATTGGCGATATGGGTGAAAGATTGCTGCACATTGTTAGCCGTCACTAAATGGAACTGATAAAAGCGCGAAGGCCCGGCATTGAGCAGCCGCAGGCGATACTTGCGGCTGGCCACTCTCAGCACCGGCTCGATCAAGCCATTGACCGTCACCTTATCGCCCAATGTGCCTTCCGGATCAAACTGATCGTGTATTTGTATCGTATCTGCACCAAAGCGCTTATCCTGGAAAGCGAGCTGATAATCATAAGGATAGCTGGGCAGCCGCAACGCCTTCGGATTAGGATCATGCTCGTTGCCTGAATCCAGCTCATCATAGAGCAGGTAAAAACCCGCCATGCCGCGGTTAGCGTTGGCCGCGGTAAAATCCAAGCAATGGTCGTGATACCACAGTGTCCCTAACGCTTCACGAGAATCACCGCCCACCGGGTTTTTAGCGCTCTTCGGAAATTCGCGTAACCCTGCATACACATTGGGATAAACATGATCATAGAATTCCCCGGGGGCACTGATCGTGGGCCCGGCTTTTGTTTTACTGAAATAATCACCCGGGAAACCGTCACTCTCCGAAGGCGTATGCAAATTATGCAAATGCAGGCTGATTTCCGGCGTGCCGAACCCGCTGTGGTTTGCCGGCAACTCATTGTATAAACGTACAATGACCGGGCGCCCATAGCGGGCATGGATGGTTGGATTGACATCGTGTTCATCCTCACCGACATAATTCCATACCAGTTGTTTCGCATAATCCGGATGAAATTCATGGTCGTCTATCGCTTTAACCCGCAATATATAGGTATCCGCTTGACCAGGCAAAAGTGGCCTGTCATTAACTCCAAAAATTTCTTCCCAAAGCTGGTGACTGTCACGCCCGCATTCTCCATTTGCAAGATTGGGATCACAATTCGGAGCCAAAGGACCACTGGCCAGATCAGTTTGTTCCAGCGGCTCCATTGCTTCGGGTAATTCTCTCAGCCAAGGTGTGGTTGGCGGGCTAGGTGGCAGCGATTCATCAGGAATGACCTGCGCTGCACTTTTACGCGAAGTTAAAATGGCCGGCGCGGCCAGAATCGTGGCCCCTGTCGTTTTAAAAAACGCACGCCGTGATTCATTCGATGGAGAATCCGAGTCAGTGGCGTGGCCCTGACTCGATTCATATTCGTCTAATTTCATAATTTTCCCCTCTCTTGGGTAACGTTATTTTCTAAAGCTCGCACTGTGTGCATTTTTATTAAGTGATAGCTCTAAGAAATTTAATTTGGCAGGCATCAACTGAAGCAATATATGTTATGGATGTCATCCTTTTTTACTCTTTAACTGATCACGCAGATATCTTGCGCAATCCGTCCTTAAAATAATTATTATGTTTTATATCAGCAGGATGAAATGTCACACAGTTAAGAATCTCTCACTGTTGCATCTGGGAGATAGCCTATCGGCTATAAGAAAATGGTATCGCTACAGCTATAGTAAATGCAGTCATTGATTTCAATTTGCTCTTCTCAGTCAATTACCAAAAAACCAGTATCTTTATCTACTTGTTATTTGTAATGTTCCAAAAGCCAATTTATGCCCAGAACCCTTTACCCTCTAGCGAATACTCTTTTCTTATTATTCTTAGCTTTTTCATCGTACTTTTGTTTGTCCGCAGTAAAATAGTATTCCTAAAGACTCCACACGGTAAGTGACAGGTTGCACCAATTATTTAGTATCCACCGCCTATTTATGTCCCATTTTATGTAAGATTTATCTTTCAGACATACAACCTATATGAGGGAAATTCAATCTATTTCAGAGGCGGGTTTACAGTAATGACTGTGACAAATGAGAATTAAGCAACTACTCAAAAGAAAGAAAGCAGGAAGTGAAGCAATCCAGTAAATAAAATCAAGCAATCTCCCGAATCTTCCGGGAGATTGCTAAAGGTTTAGCTGATAGAAACGGCCACCCTGATTCTAGACAGCGTGCATACCGGTATGCACCGCCTGGAATCAAGATGGTTAATGGTTGCCATGATTTGCATTGGATCAGCCAAAGTAGGCGCCATGCTCCAACGGTTACGTTCAGCGTATTGCTTGAGCAACCTTGGCGTATCGCGCTCAGGATCCAGCGTGATCGAATACATAAAAACATCACGCCCCGCACGTTCACCCAGGATATTGCGCACTTCCCGAAGATTCGCCGTCGATTTCGGGCAAATGCCAGAACATTGCGAATACATCATGTTAATCGCAACCACTTTATCGCGGATCAGGTCGTCATAAAACTTCACCGCTTCACCATCATGCGTGTACAGCGTGACGTTTGGAAACGGCGTGGCGTCACCCGCCGGTTTGTATTTGCTGATGTTGGAATTGCGCGTGGATGTGTTGTCATCAAAACTCAGCTTTTGCCAAACTGAATTCAATCCAACCAGACCCAATGCCGCCAATCCCATGCCCACCAGGATTTCTCTGCGCGAATCACTTCATTTAGCCCAGAATATCCCAACGCACCATCATGGCGTGGTCTTCATGGATCATATTGTGGCAATGCATCACATACTTGCCTGGGAAATCCCGGAAGCGCATGAATAATCTCACTTTTTCATTATGCCCCAATCGATAAACATCCTTGCGGCCTTTTTCATATCCCGGAACCGGCACTTCAACATCACTGACATAACGCTTCAGGATCAGCCCTTCTTCGAAGTGAATATGAACCGGATGAGTCCAACCACCGGATCGATTATCTAACTCCCAAATTTCAAAGCTACCCAGCCCCATATTCGCGCCTGCAGAATGAACGTTCATGAACTTGGCATTGATCGCCCACATGCCATTCTTTCGCTCGAATCGCCAGTATCTGACCGGAGCAGCCGCAAGCTCTGCCGCGGTCGGTCTGCGAATCGGGCGCAATTTGGTTGGAACTTGGCTCACATCCGGTTCATCCGGCTCGCGATCAACGATGATCTTGAGCACCCGCATTCCTGGGCCTTTGACGCCCTTGGGTCCGCGCGTGCTGTTTTGTTCCGCGCGATTGACCAGGTAAAGCTCCGTGCCGAGTGGATACGCAGAAAAATCCACCACGATATCCGCACGTTCAGCCACACCCAACCGGACATTTTTCCGGTTCAGCAACGACCTTGGCAGCAGATTGCCATCATTGGCGATGTAGGTGAAAGGCTGCTGCACATTGTTAGGCGTCACTAAATGGAACTGATAGAAGCGTGAGGGTCCGGCATTGAGTAACCGCAGGCGATACTTGCGGCTGGCTACTTTCAGCACCGGCTCGATAATGCCATTGACGGTCACCTTATCGCCCAACGTGCCTTCCGGGTCAAATTGATCGTGTATTTGTATCGTATCTGCACCAAAACGCTTATCCTGGAATGCCATCGTATAATCATATTTATGACTGGGCAGCCGCAGCGCCTTGGGATTTGGGTCATGCTCGTTGCCTGAATCCAGCTCATCGTAGAGCAGGTAAAAGCCTGCCAAACCACGAGTTGCGTTGGCTGCGGTAAAATCCAAGCAATGATCGTGATACCACAGGGTTCCTAATGCTTCACGGTAATCGCCACCTACCGGGTTCTTCGCGCTTTTGGGAAATTCATCGTACCCCGCATATACATTGGGATAAAAATGGTCCTTCCAGTGCCCTAGTGCAGTCAGTGTTGGCCCTGTTTTGGTTGGACTGAAATAATCACCTGGAAAACCGTCACTCTCCGAAGGTGTATGCAAATTATGCAAATGCAGGCTGATTTCCGGCGTGCCGAACCCGCTATGATTTGCGGGCAACTCATTATGCAAACGCAAAATGACCGGACGCCCATAGCGCGCATGGATGGTTGGATTGACATCATGCTCATCTTCGCCGACGTAATGCCATACCAGTTGTTTGGCATAATCCGGATGAAATTCATGGTCTTCTATCGCTGTCGCACGTAAGTCATAGGTATCCGCTTGACCGGGCTGAATTGGCCGGTCCTGAACCCCAAAAAATTCTTCCCAGCGCTGATGACTGTCGCGTCCGCATTCTCCATTTTGGATATTGGGATCACAATTCGGAGGATAAACATGATTGGCCAGATCAGTCTGCTCCAGCGGTTCAATTGCTTCTGGCAATTCTCTCAACCAGGGTCTTGTTGGCGGACTGGGTGGTAACGATTCATCAGGCATTACCTCCTGCGCTGCACTTTTGCGCGAGGTTAAAATGGCCGGTGCGGCCAGAATCGTGGCACCCGTCGTTTTAAAGAACGCACGCCGTGATTCATTCGATGGAGAATCCGAATCAGTGGCGTTGCCCTGACTCGATTCATGTTCGTTGGATTTCATAATTTTCCCCTCTCTTAGGTCATATTATTTTTCTAAAGCTCGCACTGTGTGCATTTTTATTAGGTTATAGCTCTAAAAAATTTAATTTGGCAACCATCAACTAAAGCAATATATGTGATGGATATCATCCTTCTTTATTCTTTAACTGATCACGCTGATATCTTAGGCGATCCGTCCTTAAAATAATTAGATAGTATTCCCAAACACTTCGTATGGTAAGTGATAGGCTGTACCAATTTTTTAGTAGTTATATCCTGTTTATGCCCCTCTTTATGTAGGATTTTTCCTTCATACAACCTATATGAAGGAAACTCAATCTATTTCAGAGGCGGGTTTACAGTAATGACTGTGACAAATGAGAATTAAGCAACTACTCAAAAGAAAGCAGGAAGTGAAGCAATCCAGTAAATAAAATCAAGCAATCTCCCGAATCTTCCGGGAGATTGCTAAAGGTTTAGCTGATAGAAACGGCCACCCTGATTCTAGGCAGCGTGCATACCGGTATGCACCGCCTTGGGATCAAGATGGTTAATGGTTGCCATGATTTGCATTGGATCAGCCAAAGTAGGCGCCATGCTCCAGCGGTTACGTTCTGCGTTACCGATACGCACCATGCCGGTATGATTTTCCTTGATATTATCAATGTCCTCTTCGCGATCGTAGAAACCCAACCGGTAGCGAACCAGTTCGATATCTTCCGGTGCGCCCGTCAGAAATTTCCAACCGTCTTTAATGCCGTAACGTTCAGCGTATTGCTTGAGCAACCTTGGCGTATCGCGCTCAGGATCCAGCGTGATCGAATACATAAAAACATCACGCCCCGCACGTTCACCCAGGATATTGCGCACTTCCCGAAGATTCGCCGTCGATTTCGGGCAAATGCCAGAACATTGCGAATACATCATGTTGATCGCAACCACTTTATCGCGGATCAGGTCGTCATAAAACTTCACCGCTTCACCATCATGTGTGTACAGCGTGACGTTTGGAAACGGCGTGGCGTCGCCCGCCGGTTTGTATTTGCTGATGTTGGAATTGCGCGCGGATGTGTTGTCATCAAAACTCAGTTTTTGCCAAACTGAATTGAGTCCGACCAGACCTAATGCCGCCAATCCCATGCCCGCCAGGATTTCTCTGCGCGAGTTAACCGGTTCATTTTCTTTTTTCATGATATAGCCCTCTCTCTCTTCATTTAGCCCAGAATATCCCAACGCACCATCATGGCGTGGTCTTCATGGATCATATTGTGGCAATGCATCACATACTTGCCTGGGAAATCCCGGAATCGTATGAATATTCTTACCTTCTCATTCGGGCCTAACCGATAAACATCCTTGCGGCCTTTTTCATACCCCGGCACCGGCACTTCAGCATTACTGACGTAACGATTCAGGATCTGCCCTTCTTCGAAGTGAATATGAACCGGATGACTCCAACCACCGGATGGATTATCCAATTCCCAAATCTCAGAACTGCCCAGTCCTATATTCGCAGCGGCTGAGTGAACGTTCATGAATTTGTCATTGATCGCCCACATGCCATTTTTCCGCTCGAATCGCCAGGTTCTCACCGGAGCAGCCGCAATTTCTGCTGCGGTCGGTCTGCGAATCGGGCGCAGCGTGGCCGGAACTCGACTGACATCCGGCTCATCCGGCTCGCGATCAACGATGATCTTGAGCACCCGCATGCCGGGTCCTTTGACGCCTTTTGGCCCGCGCGAGCTGGTTTGTTCCCAGCGATTGACCAGGTAAAGCTCCGTGCCAATTGGATACGCAGAAAAATCCACCACGATATCCGCACGTTCGGCCACACTCAAGCGGATATTCTTCAAGTTCAGCAGCGGCTTCGGCAGCAAATTGCCATCATTGGCGATATAGGTGAAAGATTGCTGCACATTGTTAGCCGTCACTAAATGGAATTGATAAAAACGTGAAGGCCCGGCATTGAGCAGCCGCAGGCGATACTTGCGGCTGGCCACTCTCAGCACCGGCTCGATCAAGCCATTGACCGTCACCTTATCGCCCAACGTGCCTTCCGGATCAAACTGATCGTGCACTTGTATCGTATCTGCACCAAAGCGCTTATCCTGGAATGCCAACGGATAATCATATTCATGGCTGGGCAACCGCAACGCTTTCGGATTAGGATCATGCTCATTGCCTGAATCCAGCTCATCGTAGATCAGGTAAAAACCAGCCATCCCGCGGTTAGCATTGGCCGCGGTAAAATCCATGCAATGGTCGTGATACCACAGCGTCCCTAACGCTTCGCGCTTATCGCCGCCCACTGGGTTGCTCGGGCTTTTGGGAAATTCGTCCAACCCCGCATACACATTGGGGTAAAAATGGTCATAGAAATCTCCAGGGGTACTTATCGTAGGTCCGGCCTTTGTTTTACTGAAATAGTCACCTGGAAAACCATCACTCTCCGAAGGTGTATGCAAATTATGCAAATGCAGGCTGATCTCCGGCGTGCCGTAACCACTATGATCTGCCGGTAAATCATTGTACAAACGCACAATGACCGGGCGCCCATAACGTGCATGGATGGTTGGATTTGAAGTATCATCGTCGCCTACGTAATGCCATACCAGTTGTCTTGCATAATCCGGATGAAATTCATGGCCTTCTATCGGTTTAACCCGTAACACGTAGGTATCCGCTTGCCCCGGTTGCAGCTGATGCTGACCAAAGAAATCATGCCAGCGTTGATGATTTCCACGCCCGCATTCTCCATTTGTAAGATTAGGAGTACCCTGCGGAGACAAGGCGCCACTCGCCAGATCAGTTTGCTCCAGCGGTTCAATTGCTTCGGGCAACTCCCTCAGCCAAGGTGTGGTTGGTGGGCTGGGTGGCAGCGGTTCATCCGGAATAACCTCCTGCGCTACGCTTTTGCGCGAGGTTAGAATAGCTGGCGCGGCCAGAATCGTGGCCCCTGTCGTTTTAAAAAACGCACGCCGTGATTCATTCGGTGGAGAGTCCGAGTCAGTAACGTTGCCTAAATTAGATTCATATTCTCCGCTTTTCATAAAAATACCCTCCCCAAAGTTAATTTTCTAAATTAAGTCGCACTTTGCGTGCATCTTGATTATGTATAGGCCCTGAAAAAAAATTATTGACACCCATCAACTAAAGTAGCTGTTGATGGATGTCATCCCCTTTTCCGGTGTTTACAACACCAGATCTCCCACAACAAGCGTTGGTGTTCCCGCCAACAGAATCTGGAATTCAGGAGCACTATCTCCAGCCGTGTTACCTTCCAGCACACCCGTTAACGGGTCATAACGTAGCTGACTCCTACCGCTGAAAGCATTAGCTCCGACAAAGATAAATGCTTGATTACCTGGAAACGCCGCGGTTGTATTACCATCGATCGCACTCAGGTCTATCGTATCGGTCCCGCTCACAAAGTCGGTGATGGTGTCTCTATTTGCAGGATTGGAATGGGCCACTGCTGCCAGATAACTAAAGGTATCTGCACCCGCTCCGCCGGTTAAAATATCGACCGCTGCACCACCAATCAGCGTATCGTTGCCATCACCGCCATTGAGCGTATCGATTCCGGCTCCGCCATTGAGCGTGTTGTTGGCGCTGTTACCGATAATAATATTGGCCAAACCATTGCCGGTACCATTGATCGCATTGCCCCCGGTCAGTGTGAGATTCTCGACATTGGCAAGAAGCGTGTATGTCACCGCGCTTTCGACCGTGTCGATGCCTTGATTCGCTAACTCGGTAATCGTGACCGGCAGACTACCAATCACATAGGTGTCGTTATCCAAACCACCCCTGAGCGTATCGGTACCACCCCCTGAAATCAGTGTATCGTTACCTGCCAAGCCCGTGAGTATGTTGTTGCTGGCGTTGCCGGTTAACACGTTGTCCAGAGTATTACCCGTGCCGTTGGGTGCAGTTCCTGTCAGCGTCAGGTTCTCCAGGTTCAGACCCAATGTGTAGGTCACCGAGCTTTCGACCGTATCAGTACCGCCGCCAGCAAGTTCGGTAATCGTATCGGTCGTGGTATCAACGATATAGGTATCGTTACCCGAGCCGCCATTTAACACATCCACACCGCCCAAGCCATTCAGCGTGTCATTGCCAGGCAAGGCCAACAGAACATCATTGCCCGCTGTACCCACTAGATTATCGTCGCCGTTAGTGCCGACAATAGCAACCCTGTCCGCAAACTGCAGCCGCTCGACGTTACGAACCCT
>NZ_JALHQJ010000014.1 GCF_022842015.1 Nitrosomonas sp.
GCATGGATTATGGAGCATGCATTTGGTTTGCACAATTGGAAGATAGTGCCAACAACAGATATCAATACAACTTTTGCGTTGGCTTTATCAATCTGGTTGCTCATGCTTTTCTTTAATGTAAAGGTCAAGGGATTTGGTGGCTGGATGCATGAGCTTTTTTGCACGCCCTTTGGAAAAAATCCATTGTTATGGTTGTTGAATTTACTATTCAATTTTATTGAATACGTATCAAAACCTCTATCTCACTCTCTGCGGCTTTTTGGAAATATATATGCTGGCGAGATTATTTTTCTATTATTGGGCATGTGGGCGGCAACCGGTGTGTCTGGTACAATCTTTGGCGCAATATTGGGGGCGGGTTGGGCAATATTCCATATCTTGATCGTTACTTTGCAAGCTTTTATCTTCATGATGTTGACGGTTGTATATTTATCGATGGCGCATGAGTCGCATTAAATTCTAGATCTTTTTTTGTTGCATATTTTTAATCTTACAGAAGGAAATTAAAATGGAGAATTTGCAGTATTTAGCAATGATTCAGGCATATACCGGAATAGGTATTGGTTTGATGATCGGTCTTGGTGCAGCTGGTGCGTGTATAGGGGTTGGGGTTATGTGTAGCCGCTTTCTTGAAGGCGCGGCGCGTCAACCTGAGATGATTCCAACTTTGCAGGGTAAGGTGTTTCTTTTATTAGGCTTGACGGACGCATCATTTATTATTGCTGTTGGCTTGGCGATGTTGTTTGCATTTGGTAATCCATTGCTGGCAGTAATTCAGTAATAATGTTTTTGCTGTTTAGATCAGATAATACAGGCTTGTCATGAATATTAACTTTACTTTAATTTCTCAGGCGATAGCCTTTTCAGTCTTCATTTGGTTTACTATTAAGTATATATGGCCGCCATTGCTGCACGCGATAGAAGAGCGACAAAAGACGATTGCTGACGGTTTGGCCGCTGGTGAGCGTGGTCGTCATGAATTGGAGATTGCAAGCCAACGTTCTTCGGATGTGTTGAAGGATGCCAAGCAGCGCGCTTCGGAAATAATTGCGCAAGCTGAAAAACGTGCTGCAGAAGTTGTTGAAGAGGCGAAAAAAATGGCAAGAGAAGAGGGTGACCGAATCGTTGCTGGCGCAAAAGCAGATATTGAGCATGAAATTTTTAGTGCAAAAGAAGTGCTAAGGCAGCAGGTTGCTGAATTGGCGGTCGCAGGGGCGGCGAAAATATTGCGTCGCGAAGTGGATGCTAAGGCGCATGCTGATCTTCTTGTGGCAATACGGGAAGATTTGAAATAATGGCTGAAGCAATTACTGTAGCAAGGCCGTATGCGGAGGCGGCATATAAACTTGCTGTTGAAAGCAAGGAGTTGTCTCAATGGTCGAAAATTTTGCAGCTTGCGGCTGCAATAGCGCAAGACAATCAAGTAAAGCTCCTTATCGGTAATCCGCTGATATCAGTTAAACAGTTAGGTGAGTTGATTCAAGAGGTTGGTGGAAATAAATTCACGCCCCAAGCGCGAAATCTTATTATGCTGATGGCGGAAAATAAACGGGTGTTGGTGTTGCCTCAGGTAAGTCAATTATTTGAGCAATTAAAAGCAGAGTATGAAGGTGTTTTGGAAGCTAAAATCATCAGTGCATTCAAAATGCAAAGCGATCAAATTAATAAATTAGTTGCTAATTTAGAGCAAAAATTTAATCGAAAAATAGAAGCTCAAGTGAGTGTTGATCCTGAACTGATAGGTGGCGTTAAAGTGGAAATTGGTGATGAAACTTTAGATGCATCAGTTCGTGGGAAACTAGAAGCTATGGCTGTTGCCCTTAAAAGCTAGGAGTTAAAATAAATGCAGTTAAATCCATCCGAAATCAGCGAACTGATTAAAAAAAGGATTGAGGGACTTGCGGATACGGCAGAGGTTCGTACGCAAGGAACTATTGTCTCTGTAACAGACGGTATTGTGCGCATACATGGACTATCAGATGTAATGCAAGGGGAAATGCTGGAATTTCCAGGCAATACTTTTGGTTTGGCGTTGAATCTTGAGAGAGATTCCGTAGGTGCAGTTATTATGGGTGCATACGAGCATATCTGTGAAGGCGATATAGTCAAATGTACCGGTCGCATCCTCGAGGTTCCTGTTGGGGAAGGCTTGTTAGGGCGTGTTGTAAATGCACTGGGCCAGCCGATAGACGGAAAAGGGCCTATTACAGCTGTAAGGTCGGAGCCGATTGAGAAAATCGCGCCAGGTGTGATCTGGCGTCAATCAGTTGATCAGCCAGTGCAAACCGGATTGAAGTCTGTAGATTCTATGGTGCCAATTGGTCGCGGTCAGCGTGAATTGATCATTGGTGATCGTCAAACAGGAAAGACCGCTGTTGCAATTGATGCGATACTTAATCAGAAAGGCCAGAACATGTTTTGTATTTATGTCGCGGTCGGTCAAAAGGCATCATCAATTGCAAACGTAGTGCGTAAACTCGAAGAGCATGGTGCAATGGAATATACCATTGTGGTGGCAGCGACAGCCTCAGAATCAGCGGCAATGCAATTTATTGCACCCTATTCAGGTTGCACTATGGGCGAATATTTCCGAGACAAAGGGCAGGATGCATTAATTGTTTATGACGATTTAACTAAGCAAGCATGGGCATATCGGCAGATTTCATTGCTCTTGAGACGTCCTCCAGGTCGTGAGGCATATCCGGGTGACGTTTTTTATCTTCACTCACGTTTGCTGGAAAGGGCGGCGCGAGTAAGTGCGGCTTATGTTGAAAAGGCGACAAATGGAGAAGTTAAAGGTAAGACAGGCTCTTTAACCGCTCTTCCGATCATTGAAACCCAAGCTGGGGATGTAACTGCCTTCGTGCCGACGAATGTGATTTCTATCACTGATGGGCAAATTTTTCTTGAGTCTGATTTATTTAATGCTGGTATACGTCCGGCAATTAACGCTGGTGTTTCCGTTTCTCGTGTAGGTGGGGCGGCGCAAACTAAGGTGATCAAAAAGCTAGGCGGCGGCATACGCTTGGCTCTAGCGCAGTATCGCGAATTAGCTGCATTTGCTCAATTCGCGTCTGATTTAGATGAAGCGACACGAAAACAGCTAGAGCGTGGGAAAATGGCGACTGAGCTTATGAAGCAATCTCAGTATGCAACTCTCAGTGTTTCGGAAATGGCTCTTACTTTGTTTGCCATTAATAATGGCTATTTCGATGATGTGGAAGTTGGTCGTGCTTTAGCATTCGAATCTGCGCTGAAAAGCTACATTCGCAACCAACATGGAAAAATTCTAGACAATATAGAGAAAACCAAAGAGCTTGATGCTGGAACTGAAAAGGAGTTGACAGCAGCAATTGTAGAATTTAAGCAAAGCGGAACTTATTAAACAAATGGCTGGCAGCAGAGAAATACGCAATAAGATCAAGAGTGTAAAGAATACGCAAAAAATTACACGCGCCATGGAAATGGTGGCGGCATCAAAAATGCGTAAAGCTCAAGAACGTATGAAAAAAGCGCGACCTTACGGAGAAAAAATTCGAAATGTTGCTGCGCATATGAGCCGGGCAAATACCGAGTATAGACATCCATTCTTGATCGAGCGGGATACGGTCCAAAAAATTGGAATTATTGTTATTACTTCAGACAAAGGCTTGTGCGGTGGATTGAACACGAATGTGTTGCGTAAGACTTTGAGTCAGATGAAGATATGGAGTAACGAGGGAGAGCAGATAGAGGCTTGTTGTATTGGTAACAAAGGCCTAGGCTTTATGAGTCGGATTGGTGCGAATATTACCTCACAAGTTGTAGGGCTTGGTGATACACCGGATATAGCGAGACTCATTGGCGCAGTTAAGGTGGTACTGGACGGTTATACACAGGATCAGTTTGATCGAGTGTTTATTTTTTATAATCGCTTTATCAATACCATGAAGCAACAGCCAGTTATGGAACAACTACTCCCATTAACTGATGAGGTTATGCAAAGCGATAATCAAAGCGATGCACCGTCAAAAACATCTTGGGATTATATTTATGAGCCAGAAGCGAAGCCGGTCATAGATGATATTATGGTTCGATATGTTGAGGCTTTAATATATCAAGCTGTGGCTGAAAATATGGCGTCAGAGCAATCCGCAAGGATGGTTGCGATGAAAGCTGCATCCGACAACGCTGGTAATGTTATTGATGAATTGACATTGATTTATAACAAATCCAGGCAAGCGGCAATTACGAAGGAACTGTCTGAAATTGTCGGCGGCGCGGCAGCTGTTTAAAAATTTTTGTATTTGTTTAGGGAACAACAATGAGTCAAGGAAAAATTGTTCAGTGTATTGGTGCAGTGATTGATGTGGAGTTTCCGCGCGAATCTCTCCCAAAAGTATATGATGCATTAGTGATGGAAGGTTCTGAGCTTACGCTCGAAGTACAGCAACAGTTGGGTGATGGCGTGGTACGCACAATTGCACTGGGCTCATCAGATGGATTGCGTCGTGGAATGATGGTGCAAAATAGCGGAAAACAGATTCATGTACCTGTTGGAATCAAAACGTTAGGACGTATCATGGATGTTTTGGGCCGTCCAATTGATGAAATGGGGGATATCGGTGCCGAGCAGCATATGTCGATACATCGTGAAGCTCCTGCTTTTGATGAACTCTCGGCATCAACAGAGCTGCTCGAAACTGGTATCAAAGTGATAGATTTGATTTGTCCGTTTGCTAAGGGTGGTAAAGTCGGATTATTTGGCGGTGCGGGTGTTGGCAAAACGGTTAATATGATGGAATTGATTCGTAATATTGCGATTGAGCACAGTGGATATTCGGTATTCGCAGGTGTGGGAGAGCGCACACGCGAAGGGAATGATTTTTATCATGAAATGAAAGATTCTAAGGTGCTGGATAAAGTGGCTCTTGTTTATGGCCAGATGAATGAGCCGCCCGGAAATCGTTTGCGTGTAGCGTTAACTGGGTTGACAATGGCGGAATCGTTCCGTGACGAAGGCCGTGACGTATTGTTTTTTGTAGACAATATATATCGTTATACTTTGGCTGGAACAGAAGTTTCCGCTTTGCTTGGGCGTATGCCGTCAGCGGTTGGGTATCAGCCAACTCTTGCTGAGGAAATGGGACGACTACAAGAACGTATTACATCTACTAAAACTGGATCAATTACTTCAATACAGGCTGTATATGTACCAGCTGACGATTTAACCGATCCATCACCAGCAACAACATTTGGTCATTTGGATGCAACGGTGGTATTGTCTCGCGATATTGCTTCCTTAGGCATTTATCCGGCTGTGGATCCTCTTGATTCAACTTCACGTCAGCTTGATCCACAAGTTGTAGGGGAGGAACATTACAATACTGCTCGCGCAGTGCAGCAGACCTTACAGCGCTATAAAGAATTAAGAGATATTATTGCAATTCTGGGTATGGATGAGTTGTCTCCAGAAGATAAACTTGCTGTGAGTCGTGCTCGTAAAATTCAACGATTTTTGTCTCAACCGTTCAATGTTGCAGAAGTATTTACTGGTTCTCCAGGGAAATATGTGTCTCTAAAAGATACTATTAAAGGTTTTAAAGGTATTGTTGGAGGCGAATATGATGATTTGCCAGAACAAGCGTTTTATATGGTTGGTAGTATCGAAGAAGCAATCGAAAAATCGAAAACACTTCAATAAAACTCTGAGAAAATAGCGATGGGTACCATTTTTCATCTTGATATAGTTAGTGCTGAGGAATCAATTTATTCAGGGCCTGTGGAATTTATGGTTGCACCAGCACAAATGGGCGAGGTAGGTATTTATCCGCGTCATACACCGATGCTGACAAAAATAAAATCTGGAATGGTGCGCATAAAAGCTCAGTTGAAAGAAGAAGAATTAATATATGTGTCTGGAGGTATGCTAGAAGTCCAGCCAGATATTGTTACTATACTAGCTGATACTGCTGTGCGAAGCCGTGATCTTGATGAAGCTAAAGCGCTTGAATCCAAACGGGCCGCTGAAGAGGCAATGAAAAATAAGGAATCAGAATTGGATTATGTTAGAGCGCAGGCCGAATTGATAGAAGCAATGGCACAGCTTGCGGCGATTGATAAACTAAGAAAACGTGGACATTAGCCAATGTAAGGTAACCGGATACAAGTGAACCGAAGTATTAAATTGTTACTTCATTAGTTTGCCGTAATATTATTTAAAATAAAGAAGGCACAAAAAAAGCGATATATATCGCTTTTTTTGTGCCTTCTGTTTAAACTTCTGCTAGTTTTAACCACTTGTAAAATAATAAATATTAAAATCAGTGGTGAGTTAACTTGCAAAGACTATTATAAGAAATTACTGGAAAATTATTATTCATTCAATTAGATCGCTATATTTATTTCGAAATCATTAAAAATTATGCTGAAGCTAAATGTAGTAATTCTCGCAGCAGGTGCTGGAAAGCGTATGCATTCTTCTCTTCCAAAAGTATTGCATATGTTGGCGGGTCGACCGTTACTGACGCATGTAATTAATACAGCGCGAAAGCTATCACCTAATAAAATTTGCGTGGTCATAGGTCATGGCGGAGAAACAATAAGACAAACGATCATCGGGGATGATTTGACGTGGGTGATACAGGAGCAACAACTGGGTACCGGGCACGCGCTAATGCAAGCACTATCTCAACTTAGTGATGACGGCTTGACACTTATTCTTTATGGAGATGTTCCATTAGTAAGTGTTCAAACATTGCGTCAATTATTGGTCGTGGCAGATGGGAAAAACTGCGCTGTGTTGTCCACAGTAATAGAAAATCCTTTTGGTTACGGTAGAATCGTGCGTGATATCGAAACCGGGGCAGTTACTGCGATTGTTGAACAAAAAGACGCTAGCGCAGGACAACAAGATATACATGAAATTAACACCGGTATTATGCTTCTGCCCAATGTTTATTTACATGAATGGTTGCCTACAATCAAAAATGAAAATACTCAACATGAATATTATTTAACAGATATCATTGAGATGGCTGTTAAAAATGGGGTTTATGTTGCATCGTCACAGGCTGAAAGTTTTTGGGAAGTAATTGGTGTTAATAACAAGCTCCAATTGGCAGAACTTGCAAGGCACTTTCAAAAATACTGTGCTAATAAGTTGTTGGATGAAGGGGTTAGTTTGATTGATCCATTGCGAATTGATATACGAGGTGAACTCATTTGTGGATCAGATGTTGAAATTGATATTAATTGTATTTTTGAAGGGACTGTTAAGCTAGGTAATCATGTGCAGGTAGGCGCTCATTGCATACTCAGGAATGTAACGGTAGCGGCTGGAAGTATTATTCATCCCTATAGCATGGTGGAAGATGCAGAAATTGGTGAGAATTGCAAGATAGGCCCTTATGCTCGCATTCGTCCTGGCACTCGACTTGCCAGTGAAGTGCAGATTGGTAATTTTGTTGAAGTTAAAAATAGCCAGATTGGTGTGGGGAGCAAAACGAATCATTTAAGCTATATTGGCGACTCTTGCGTAGGGAAGAATGTCAATATCGGTGCCGGAACAATCACTTGTAATTACGATGGCGCTAACAAGCACACTACTATCATCGAGGATGATGTTTTTATCGGATCTGACACGCAGCTTGTTGCGCCTGTTAAGATATCAAAAGGGTCAACAATTGGAGCTGGAACAACAATTACCAAAGAAACGCCAGCGAATCAACTTACCTTGTCCAGATCGAAACAAGTCAGCATTGTTGGGTGGAGACGTCCTTCAAAAATCAAAAAATAGAGTCACATTTATCGTCCCGGCAGTATTTATTTGCCAGTTTGAGTAGCAGGAAAATGCGATATGTGTGGAATAGTGGGTGCAGTAGCAAACAGTAATATCGTTCCGGTGTTATTAGATGGGTTATTACATTTAGAATACCGAGGATATGATTCCGCTGGTCTCGTGGTAGCTTGCAATGGTTTGCAAAGATTGCGCACAACGGGTCGTGTAACCGAGTTACAAAAGCTTGTTTGTGAAAAGAATCTACAGGGCTCCGCTGGTATAGCACATACTCGCTGGGCGACGCACGGAGCCCCTTCTGAGCGTAATGCGCATCCTCATTTTTCTGGAACACCAGAATCTCCTGCCCGAATCGCCATCGCCCATAATGGGATAATTGAAAATCATGAGATAATGCGCGAACGATTGCTGGTAGAGGGATTTGAATTTATTTCCGATACTGATTCTGAGGTAATTGCGCATTTGATTGCTTTTAATCTTAAGCATGCCGGTGATTTGGTGACAGCGGTTTGCGCATCAATTGCTGAGCTACACGGCGCTTATGCGATCGCGGTCATGGAGGAAACTCGGCCAGAGAGAATTGTTGTGGCACGTAATGGAGCGCCATTGTTATTGGGATTAGGTGAAAGCGGTAATTATGCGGCTTCTGATGCATCTGCTTTGCTAAAGGCAACTAGAAAAATGATTTATTTGGAAGAAGGCGATGTGGCTGAACTTACTTGCAGTGAATATCGAATTGTCAATTGCCTAAATACAAATTTTGTAAGAGAAATTAAACGTCCTGTTCACGAAAGTAATCTATCAAGTGAGTCAATTGAATTGGGGCCCTATGCGCATTTCATGCAGAAAGAAATTTTCGAGCAACCCAGCGCTGTGGCAAATACCTTGGAGATGGTTTTTAATGCGCAATCAATTTCCCCCAACTTATTTGGTAGCGAAGCTGAGAAAGTATTTTCCAAAACTAACAATATTCAAATTCTAGCTTGTGGAACAAGCTATCATGCAGGCTTAGTGGCAAGGCACTGGCTGGAAACTGTTGCCGGAATTCCCTGTAATGTTGAGATTGCCAGTGAATACCGTTACCGTAATCCCCTGGCGGATCAAGCTACCTTAGTAGTTGGCATTTCTCAATCTGGTGAAACTGCCGATACTCTGGCGGCAATAAGTTACGCTAAGAAGTTAGGTCATCAATACAGTCTTGCCATTTGTAATGTGCCAGAAAGTGCATTGATACGACAAGCTGATTTGTGCTTTCTCACACGTGCGGGCCCAGAGATTGGAGTAGCCTCGACGAAAGCATTTACTACACAATTGGCCTCACTATTGTTATTGACAGTGACATTGGCAAAGATGCGCCATAAATTATCCGCTCAGGATGAGCAACGGATGATTATGGCGCTTCGCCATTTGCCGATGGCCCTGCAACAGGCATTACAAATCGAACCGCAGGTGAAGATCTGGGCAAGAAGTTTTGCACAAAAGCGTCATGCACTATTTCTTGGGCGCGGAGTTCATTATCCTATTGCGATGGAAGGAGCGCTTAAGCTCAAAGAAATTTCTTACATTCATGCTGAAGCTTATGCAGCAGGAGAGTTGAAGCATGGGCCACTGGCTTTGGTTGATAATGAGATGCCTGTCGTAGCCATAGCACCTAATGATCAGTTGATTGGCAAGCTTAAATCAAATCTGCAAGAAGTGCATGCTCGGGGTGGTGAACTTTATGTATTTGCAGATGCGGATTCTCAAATGACGCAGAATAAAAATCTGCATATCATTCGTTTATCTGAGCATGCAGGCTTGTTGAGCCCGATTCTACATACCATACCGCTGCAGTTATTGGCTTATCATGTGGCCTTAGTGAAAGGCACGGATGTTGATAAGCCGCGGAATTTGGCGAAAGCCGTGACTGTTGAATAACATTAATAGAAAATGGACTGTATGCAGCTAAAATTATTGCATGCCATTGAATAATTTATTTTATCTGTATTGCTACGAAGCTAGATACTTTATCCATAGAATGTAGGGTGGTAATATCAGCTTACTTTAGTTAAGGGTGTTAATAAATGGCTGGTCATAGCAAGTGGGCAAATATTAAGCATAAGAAAGCAGCGCAAGATGCCAAACGCGGTAAAGTATTTACTCGACTTATCAAGGAAATTACAGTGGCTGCTCGAATGGGTGGCGGAGATCCAGATAGTAATCCGCGCTTGCGTTTGGCGATAGATAAAGCATACGACCAGAATATGCCAAAAGATAACGTTGAGCGTGCGATTAAACGGGGTTGCGGTGAACTAGATGGCGTTGATTATGAAGAAATTCGTTATGAGGGATATGGAATAGCAGGTGCTGCGGTGATGGTGGATTGCATGACGGATAATCGTGTTCGAACCGTGGCTGATGTGCGCCATGCTTTTACCAAATTTGGTGGGAACTTAGGAACGGATGGTTCCGTTAGTTTTCTGTTCAAACACTGTGGCCAGTTAATTTTCGCGCCTGGAACGAATGAGGATGGGATCATAGAAGCAGCGTTGGAGAGCGGGGCTGAAGACGTGATCTGTAACGAGGACGGTAGTATCGAAGTAATTACTGCTCCTTATGAGTTCATAAATATAAAAGATGCTTTGGAGAATGCGGGATTTAAGGCAGAATTGGCTGAAGTAACTATGAAGCCAGGTGATGAAATCATACTTTCGGGTGATGATGCGGTAAAAATGCAGAAATTATTAGACGCGCTGGAAAATTTGGACGATGTACAGAATGTATATACTACGGTCGTACTTGAAGAGTCATAAACTAAGCTATTATGAGGTGATAAAATCCGTATTCTCGGCATAGATCCTGGATTACGTATCACTGGTTTTGGTGTTATAGATAAGAATGGAAGCGATTTAACCTACGTTAGCAGTGGCAGCATTAAAACCTCTGAAGGTGAATTGCCATTCCGTCTTAAGTTGATTTTAGATAATTTAGCCGAAATTATTGCGTTATATCGTCCACAACACGTTTCCATAGAGCAGGTTTTTGTCAATATCAACCCTAGATCAACATTATTGCTGGGGCAAGCGCGTGGTGCGGCAATTTGTGCAGCAGTCATAAATAATCTGATGGTGGCTGAATATACTGCATTGCAAGTTAAGCAAGCAGTTGTTGGAAATGGTCATGCAAAAAAAGATCAAGTACAAGAAATGGTGGTGCGATTACTTAAACTGACCGGAAGCCCAGGTGCCGATGCCGCTGATGCTTTGGCTTGTGCCATTTGCCATGCGAATGGAGGGCTTGGCTTGGGAAGAATTGCGACAACCGGCTATCGAATGAAGCGTGGGCGGTTAGTTTGATTGGGCGATTAACAGGTACATTGTTAGAAAAACATCCGCCCCAGGTATTGCTGGAAGTGCAGGGAGTTGGTTATGAGATTGATGTGCCGATGAGTACTTTTTATGACCTACCCATAGTCGGAACTCAAGTTACTTTGTATACCCACCTTGTAATACGTGAAGATATGCATTTACTGTTTGGTTTTGCGACAGAGCCGGAGCGTCAGACATTTCGAATGTTGGTAAAAATTTCCGGTATAGGCGCAAGAACAGCATTAGCACTTCTATCTGGCTTGAGCGTACCCGATCTGCATCGTGCGGTGAGTGCTCAAGATAGTGCGCGATTAGTAAAAGTGCCTGGTATTGGAAAAAAGACGGCCGAGCGTTTATTGCTTGAATTGCGGGATAAATTGGACTTGGCAGTTCTCAATTCTGATCATGCTGCGTCGTCAACCAGTGGGAGTGACATTCTCAATGCATTGCTATCATTGGGCTATAGCGATCGTGAAGCCAGTTGGGCTATTAAGCAGATTTCTTCGGATGCGATGGTATCCGATGGCATACGCCAAGCGTTGCAATTATTATCTAAAGAGAGATAGTAGAAAATCACGAGGGTAATGAATGATTGAAACCGATCGGCTTATAACTGCTATTTCCTCATCTTCGCAAGAAGAAATATTAGAGCGGGCATTACGTCCTAAACAACTTGAGGAGTATATCGGTCAGGAAAAAATTCGCGGACAACTACAGATATTTATAGAAGCCGCCAGGAATAGACACGAAGCGCTGGATCATGTTTTATTATTCGGGCCGCCCGGATTAGGTAAGACGACACTGGCGCATATTATTGCCAGAGAAATGGGTGTTAATTTGCGGCAAACTTCTGGTCCGGTACTGGAGCGTCCGGGAGATTTGGCGGCTTTATTAACCAATCTGGAGCCTAATGATGTTCTGTTTATCGATGAGATTCATCGCCTCTCACCTGTAGTAGAAGAAATTCTTTATCCGGCTTTGGAAGACTATCAATTAGATATTATGATAGGAGAGGGGCCGGCAGCTCGATCTGTGAAGCTCGACTTGCCTTCATTTACTTTGGTGGGAGCGACGACACGTGCTGGCATGCTTACGAACCCACTACGTGATCGTTTTGGCATTGTGTCACGCCTGGAGTTTTATACGCCGGAAGAACTTGGCAAGATAGTTATTCGTTCTGCCGGGTTATTGAAAGTACAAATTTCATCCGATGGTGCACTAGAAATTGCTCGCCGTTCGCGTGGCACGCCACGCATTGTTAATCGTTTGCTGCGCCGCGTGCGTGATTATGCCCAGGTAAAGGCAGATGGGCATATTACTCACCTTGTGGCGGATGCTGCTTTGAGCATGTTGGATGTTGATGCGATCGGGCTGGATGTCATGGATCGGAAATTGCTATTAGTCATATTGGAAAAATTTAGTGGTGGCCCGGTTGGTGTTGATAATCTCGCTGCTGCGATTAGTGAAGAGCGCGACACGATTGAAGATGTGTTAGAGCCATACTTAATTCAGCAAGGATTCTTGAAACGCACATCAAGAGGACGTATGGCAACGACAGCGGCTTATCAGCATTTTGGTATTGTCCAGTCAAATAGTGGATTAAGTAGCGAACTTTGGGAAGAAAGAAATTTATAACTAACTCTATTGCTTACAACCTATGCAGATTCAAACATTGCGATTCATTGTAGCCGTATTGCTGACACTAGTGGCTATGTTGTATTTTTATACCAGTCGTGAAAAAGATTTTTACAGTAAAAGTGCAGAACCCGCAATTGCCCAAATATTAACCGAAATTTCAAGTTGGGAAAAACAAGCGCTGCTGCTTCACTTGGCACCAGAAGCGAGGCAAACAATAAGCGACGAACAGCTTGATCAGCTGATGGATCTGTATCGCAGTTTCGGTCGATTTCAATCCATCGAAGAACTTAATTTTTCTCGTACTGTTAGTGCATTCTCACTGGTTGGAGAAAAACGCATTAATTACTCAGGTGCTGCTAATTTTGACGCAGGACTAATTAGTCTAAATATTACTTTAATCGAGCGAGGAGGGTTTTTTCTTGTGTATAATTTTACATTGGCAAAAGTTTCAAACGAGTAGGGTCTAAAAATACGGCATAATTCATGATATTATGCTTTGAACTATATTCTTCATATAGTAGTCTTATCGATCGTTAGAATAGTTTGTTATAAATTCACAGTGGAGGCTATTTAATAATGAATCAAAATTTATCAACCGTTTCGCAAAGATCACCTTCTGCGATAGCAACAAATAAAGTATTACGTAACACATATATGCTTTTGTCTTTAACATTGTTATTCAGCGGATTTACTGCTGCCATATCAATGATGATGAATATGCCTCCAATGACTTATTTGATATCAGTCATTGGTGCTATGGTTATTGCGATGTTTGTATTGCCACGTTTTGCAAACTCACCTGCTGGAATCGGAATTGTATTTCTGATTACTGGCTTGCTGGGTTTTGGACTGGGGCCTATATTAACTATGTATGCGTCTCTTCCTAATGGTGGAAATATCATTACGCTGTCGTTCGTCGGAACTGGAGCTATTTTCATGGGTCTGTCTGCATATGTGCTGACTACACGGAAAGATTTCAGTTTCCTCGGTGGATTCTTGATGGTAGGATTTTTGTTAGTGCTGCTAGCTGCCCTAGCTAATATATTCCTGCAAATACCGGCTATGTCATTGATGATATCTGCTGTTGTCATTATGATCATGAGTGGCTTTATTCTGCATGACACCAGTCGCATTATTCATGGTGGTGAAACCAATTACGTGCTGGCCACTATTGGTTTATATATGACAATTTTTAACATCTTCATTAGCCTGCTGCAAATACTGGGTATTATGGGCAATGACGATTAATTTCCGGATTTTAGAATAATCCATAAAACCCCGGTTAAACCGGGGTTTTGTTTTGGATAAAAGAACTTCAATGTGAGGAATTAATCATGGATTGGATGCAAATCATTGCTGCTTTGGCGCTAGTCATGTTTATTGTTGTCTTGTTTCCAAGAACTCGGCATATGATAAAAAATAGTCCCAAAGGCACATCTTCCGATTGGATGAGTTTCGTCATTCCAATTGCTGCGGTAGTCCTGTTTATCATGTTGCTGATTAAATTGGTTTGATCTACTTTCCTGGAAGCGATTAATTTCAGGTTTTGAGGTTCCGTGATTTAAATTCGTTTGAGATGAATTTAAGAAAAAGCAGTAAGCTTCATTGCGAATTAAGAAGATTTTTTTTATTTCGCGCAATGTTTTTTAGCTGTCCTATTATGGCAATACCATATTATAAGTATGGGAATATTCCTATAAAAATCATGAATTTTCCTTGTTTGAGCAACAGTGACATGCTAGAATTTCCACTTGATTAATTAGCATGTAGAAGGTATCTATAACTAAGAAAATCTAAGTTGCGGATAATAAGGAAATTCGGCCAAAGAAATATGATTATCGTCAATCAAGGTGTGGTCTTAATAAAACAAGATTGTAACGTATGAAATTCATGAACTGGCTGAACAAGATAATGGTTCAGGTTTGTCGCATTCATAGTCGTGCCTGAAGTCTGTAAAATTTGTAATCATGTAGGGGGAAATATGGGAAGTAAATCAGTAGTAACCCTGGCGGGGGTGTCCGCTCTCGCTTTGTACTCAAGCATGGCGGTGGGATCTCTGGGATCTAGATATAATTTTCCAGAGCCGCAAAGTATCATCGCAAAAGAAACTTATGATATGCATATTTGGCTTATGTGGATATGTTTGGTCATTTTTATCGGTGTATTTAGTGTTATGTTTTATTCCATCCTTAAGCACCGAAAGTCTGTGGGGCACAAGGCAGCAAATTTTCATCACAGCACTGCAGCAGAAGTTATCTGGACTATAATACCCTGTATTATTCTTGTAGTTATGGCATGGCCTGCAACCAAGACTGTTATCGCCATGAAGGATACTTCGAGTCCGGATATGACGATCAAAGCAACGGGCTACCAATGGATGTGGGGCTATGATTATCTGCAAGGCGAAGGTGAAGGTATTAGCTTTTTTAGTAGAATCTCGACGCCACGAGCACAAATTGAGAATAAAGAACCTAAGGGCGAACACTATTTGTTAGAGGTTGATAATCATGTGGTCGTTCCAGTTGGTAAAAAAGTACGCGTTGTGATAACTGCGAATGATGTGCTTCATGCTTGGTCAGTGCCAGCGTTGGGTGTTAAGCAGGATGCGATTCCGGGCTTTATTCGCGATACATGGTTTACGGCAGATAAGGCTGGAATCTATCGCGGGATGTGTTCCGAGCTGTGTGGTAAGGATCACGCATTTATGCCAATCGTGGTAGAAGTCATGGAAGCAGATGATTATGCGCAATGGGTGACAGCTCAATTAAGCGCGTCTGCAGTCAAGACATCAATGCATGTAGAAAATAAGTAAAAGGAGATAGCTATGGCAGCAGTACACGGTGACACACATGGTCACGAACATGATGATCATCATCCCAGTGGGATAATGCGTTGGGTTACAACGACCAATCACAAAGATATTGGCACGATGTATCTTTGGTTCAGTTTTACGATGTTTTTGGTGGGTGGATTTTTGGCTATGGGTATTCGGGCTGAATTATATCAGCCGGGCATTCAGATACTAGAACCTGAGTTATTTAATCAATTTACTACGTTACATGGGCTAATCATGGTATTCGGTGCCATTATGCCGGCCTTTGTGGGGTTTGCTAATTGGCAAGTACCATTGATGATTGGTGCGCCCGATATGGCTTTTGCACGGATGAATAACTGGAGCTTCTGGCTATTGCCGGTGGCAGCTACTTTGCTAATTGGATCATTTTTTGTGCCAGGTGGTGCCGCAGCGGGAGGATGGACATTCTATCCACCACTTTCGACACAGGGCGGCCTGGGCGTGGATATGATGATTTTCTCAGTTCATATTTTAGGTGCTTCCTCAATTATGGGCTCAATTAATATCATCACAACCATCTTAAATATGCGTGCGCCTGGCATGACGTTGATGAAGATGCCTATGTTTGTATGGACATGGCTGATTACTGCCTATTTACTGGTTCTGGTTATGCCTGTTCTGGCTGGTGTAGTAACAATGCTACTCACAGATCGCCATTTTGGAACAAGTTTCTTTAATGCCGCCGGTGGTGGAGATCCAGTTTTATTTCAGCATATTTTCTGGTTCTTTGGGCACCCGGAAGTCTACATTATGATTTTGCCTGCATTCGGCATTGTTTCTGAGATAATTCCAACTTTCTCACGCAAGCCATTATTCGGTTATTCATCAATGGTTTATGCAACTGCATCGATCGCAATTTTATCTTGCGTTGTGTGGGCGCATCATATGTTCACTGCAGGCATGCCGGCAGTCGGTCAATTGTTCTTCATGTATGCAACGATGCTGATTGCAGTTCCAACCGCGGTGAAAGTCTTTAACTGGACGGCGACCATGTGGCGTGGTTCGATGACATTTGAAACACCGATGCTGTTTTCAGTCGGCTTTATCTTCCTGTTTGTGATTGGCGGATTTAGCGGTGTGATTTGTGCGATTGTTCCAATTGATATACAAGTACAAGACACCTATTATGTGATTGCCCATTTCCATTATGTATTAGTGTCAGGTGCATTGTTTGCACTTTTTGCTGGCGCTTATTACTGGATACCGAAATGGACCGGTCGTATGTACAATGAAACGTTAGGTAAGTGGCACTTCTGGTTGTCCATGTTCTTCTTTAACTTAACTTTCTTTGTTCAGCATTTCTTGGGCTTGGCAGGTATGCCACGTAGAGTTCCAGATTACAATTTGCAATTTGCTGATTTTAATATGATTTCTAGCCTTGGTGCATTTGGGTTTGGACTGACGCAACTGCTTTTCCTTTACATTATGATTAATTGTATCCGCAGTGGAGAAAAAGCACCGCAGTTGCCATGGGAAGGTGCGAAAACACTGGAATGGACGCATTTGCCAACACCTGCGCCATACCATAGTTTTGAGAAGCCACCTGTTGTTAATTAAGGCAGTGAAAACGTATGTCACAAGACTCAGAATTAAAACGTAAGAAGCTTAGAACAGGAATAATTCTGTTAATTATGGTGCTCGCCATTTATTTAGTGGTTATTTTCAAACAATGGTAACTAGTAAGTCAAAAGCTAATGTATTAATGTTGAAAAAATTATTAATTTTCACGTTAGTTATGTTTGTTTTTGGTTATGCTTTGGTGCCGTTTTATGAAAAATTTTGCGAAGTAACCGGAATTAACAATCTGTTACAGGCTGACGTACGGGTGAAGGATAACTGGGTGGACGAAGAGCGCTGGATAACAGTTCAGTTTGATGCCAACACAAGAGGATTACCCTGGCAATTTAAACCACTGCAAACTAGCGCTCGCATTCACCCAGGTGAGCCAGTTAACGTGATGTACGAAATTACAAATGATTCAGATCGAGAGATTAATGGGCAGGCGATACCTAGTTATAGCCCACGTTTTCTGGATAAGCATCTGAAAAAATTCGAGTGTTTTTGTTTTACAAAACAGGTTCTTAAGCCAAATGAAACCAGACAGATGCCAGTGCAATTCGTGATTGAACCAAACCTGCCTGCAGATATAGATACAGTGACTATTTCATATACTTTTTTTGAATTACCCGGTAGCTGAAGTGAGTCATAGTTATAAGGAAACTAAGGGATGGATAAAATTGCTGAAAAAGAAGTTAACGTAAGTATTTGGCAAATTGCTAAGGCAGTATTTGCGGCCTTTATAGGAATCCGTAAAAAGAGTGATCTTGAAAATGATGCGGCAATATTGAAACCAATTCATGTCGTCGTAGGTGGAATTATTGGGGGATTGCTTTTTGTGCTGGGTGTGGTGTTGCTGGTGAAATTGGTTCTTAGTTAGAAATTGAATAAATCATAAAGTTGGAGGAGATAAGAATGAGTCAAGAGTCTGGACACTATTATGTCCCAGCGCCGTCGATGTATCCGATCATTGGATCGACTGCGGTATTGTTTTTGGGATCAGGTGCGGCCCTAACCATGAATAAAATTGAGCTTGGTTACGGTTTGTTAGGAATCGGTTTTGCTATCCTGATTTATATGTTATTTGGATGGTTCGGTACTGTCGCCAGGGAAAGTGAAGGTGGACGATATAATCAACAAGTCGATAAATCATTTCGGTGGGGAATGAGTTGGTTTATCTTGACAGAAGTGATGTTTTTTTGTGCATTCTTTGGTGCTCTATGGTACATGCGAAATTTGTCCATACCATGGTTGGAGGCTGAAAGTTCTGCACTAGGAAATGAATTCTGGACTACTTATGATGGTGCATGGCCAACCTCCGGCCCTGGCGAACATGAAGCCTTTACACCGATGGGTGCATGGGGATTGCCTGCTTTCAATACATTGTTACTTTTAACTTCAGGTGTTACATGTACGATAGCGCATTGGAGATTGAAAGAAAATAGACGAGACGGGTTAAAACTGTGGTTGTTGGCGACGATAGCATTAGGTGCTTTATTTATTGGTTGCCAAGCTTATGAATATGTGCACGCTTATAATGATCTTAACCTAAAGATGACTAGCGGTGCATACGGTTCTACATTCTTTATGCTGACAGGTTTTCATGGTTTCCATGTGACCATCGGTACAATCATGTTGATCGTGATTTATTTTCGTAGTGCCGCAGGGCATTTTACACCGGAGAATCATTTTGGATTCGAAGGCGTGGCATGGTACTGGCACTTTGTTGACGTGGTATGGTTGGGGTTGTTTATATTTGTTTACCTGATGTAAGTAGCCGACACCGACGAATCAAGATTCCAGCTTTACGAAACTTAGGAAATATAAACTTATCGCCCAAGTTGCCAGCGAAGCTGGGATCAACTTAATGTTCAAGTGAATTATTAAGAAGGTTTGTCCTGATTCCATAAACTGATTCGTTGCAAGAACCTAATAAGACAAAGCAGTACATCTCAAGTACTTAAGTAGATAAAAATGATTGTAATGGGATACCGCTTTAAACCAAAATTATGGTCAATTGTATTGACTATTTTGTTTGTAATAATTTTTGTCGAGTTGGGTAAGTGGCAACTGTCTCGAGCTGATGAGAAAAGTGCGCAGCATGAGCAACTAGAAAAGTATGCGATGCAACCCGCAGTTACTTTGCCGGGAAGTTCAGTGAAATTAGCTGATTATCAATATCGTGATGTTGAAATACGCGGTGAATATCTCGTAGATCATACGATATTTCTGGACAATAAAACCTATCAGGGGCGTGCTGGGTATCACGTTCTTAGCCCTTTGAGAATCAAGAATAGTTTGTTGCATGTGGTTATCAATAGAGGTTGGATAGCAACTGGGAATGACAGATCCGTTTTGCCTCTGATTACAACAGATCTGGGAGAAGTCATAATTACCGGCACGGTGGTATCACCAGAGATAAGAACATTTGAAATTTCTGGTGCAATAGAGGAAGGGCCAGTCTGGGGCAGATTTAGCTTGGATAGATATCAAGAAATAACGGGCTTGAGAATGCAGCCCATTATGATCTTACAGAAAGATGCAATTGAAGACGGATTGATACGCGCCTGGGATAAGCCAGACTCCGGTGCATCGAAAAATATTGGCTATGCAGTACAATGGTTTTCATTAGCAATTACAACGATAGTTATTTTTATAGTATTGAATGTCAAACGTACAACTTCAGAAGTCAAATAGACGTAAGTTATTATTATTGCTTGCTTTAATGTCTGCTCCGGTAATTGTGTCATATGTCTTGTATTTTACGGAATATAGACCAAAAAGCACACACTATGGCGATTTGATACCTATTGTCAAAGTCACAGGAATAGGCGTCAATCAGAATGATAATACGATACTTCGCATGAAAGATCTTCATGGTAAATGGACTTTGGTAATGGTGGATTCTGGACAATGTGACGAGACTTGCATTAATAAACTTTATTTCATGCGTCAAGTTCGCTTAGTACAAGGTAAGGAAAAGCATAGAATTGAGCGGCTCTGGTTAATCAATGACGAAGTTAGACCAGACGATGAATTGATTAAGCAATATGAAGGCACTTACTTTGTCAGTGCAAAAGATAGCGAAATACTTGGGTATATCGAGACTCAAGAAACGCAAACAAAGCATATCTATTTAATTGATCCAATTGGAAATTTAATGATGCGTTTCCCTGAGGATGTGGATGGCACTAAAATGGGACACGATTTGAAGCGATTGCTACACGTTTCACAAATAGAACACTGAACACACCTAATGTTTCATGCGTTAGGTTGATGCTACAAAACAACGAAAATATTTTGAGATAAACATAGGAGATAATGACATGGCTACTAGTATAGCTTGGCATGAAACGGCTTCGCGAATTAATCAATTTTATCGATTGACAAAACCACGCGTAGTATCGTTGATTGTTTTCACAGCGGTAATCGGAATGTTCTTAGCTGTTCCAGGCGCTGTACCAATCGATATCTTGTTATTAGCTACTCTAGGCATAGCATTAGTGGCAGGTGCCGCCGCTGCTTTGAATTGTCTTGTAGAGCAAAAAATGGATGCCGTAATGGCACGTACTAAAGGTAGACCCTTGCCACAAGGTAAAGTCAGCGTTCCCGAAACTTTGTTCTTTCTGTTGTTGGTTGGAGGATTAGGACTTTTCATTCTGTATTACTGGGTTAATGCGCTCACAATGTGGCTAACATTGGCGACATTTGTGGGATATGCCATTATTTATACGGTGATCCTGAAACCATTAACGCCACAAAATATTGTTATTGGTGGCGCATCAGGCGCAATGCCTCCGGTATTGGGATGGGCAGCAGTAACCGGAGAAGTTACCAGTGATGCGCTGTTGTTATTTCTAATTATTTTTGCTTGGACACCACCGCATTTTTGGGCGCTTGCACTCTACAGAAAAAAAGAATACGCCTCAATTGGCATGCCTATGTTGCCAGTTACCCACGGTGATCAATTTACAAAATTGCATGTAGTGCTTTACACCATTATCCTGTGTTTGGTAACTACGTTGCCTTATATCACGCAAATGAGTGGCTTGATTTATTTAGTCAGTTCTATTCTACTCAATGGTGTTTTCATGTACTACGCGATAGAAATTTATCGTAACTACAGTGATCAGTTGGCGCGAGATGCATTCCGTTATTCGATCCTTTATCTGGCCCTACTGTTTGTCGCGTTATTGGTAGATCACTACTTCTTTTTCTAGATTAATGTAATAAAGAAACTGATGCTGCGTTTGCAATACTTGCTGTGAAATTGGAATAATCCCGGTATTGCAAGCGCAGAAATAAAAAAACGAAGTTTAAGTCTTAGCCGGGAATAACTTTCCCGGATTCAAAATGTTGTTTGGGTCGAATAGCTGCTTAATGTTTTTCATTAAATCCAGCGTTACATGATCAATCTCTTTCGATACAAAAGCTCGCTTCTCGCTGCCGATACCATGTTCGCCCGATAGTGTGCCGCGCAGCTTAATCACTAAATCAAATATTTCATCCAGGCAGCGCTCAGCACGAGCTACTTCTTCTGCATCGTCAGGATTGATTAACAGATTGACATGAATGTTTCCATTGCCTGCATGGCCAAAATTGACATTATGTAATTGATACTGATTGCTAAGTTTTGTCAGGCCTGCTAAAAATTGCGGCAAGGTGTTTACCGGCACCACCACATCTTCGTTAATTTTCTTCGGGGCAATTTCCTTCAACAATGGTGATAATGCTTTTCGTGCTCGCCATAGTGCTGTCGTATCGTTTGCTTGCTGTGCGCGAATTAATCCATCGCTGCGACATGCCTCAAGGATGTCGGCAATTGAAGTGGTAATGTCTCCGCCAAAGCCATCGACCTCGATCATCAGCATGGCATGGGTATTCATCGGTAACATATCCGGATAGCGGCCACGAATAAGATTGAGCGATCCAGCATCAAGAAATTCAAGTGCACTTGGCAATTGCGGAAGCGCCATAATATTGACAATGGCTTGAGTACAACTTGAGAGATCGTTAAAATGCGCTGTAATACCAGCTACAGTGCTGGGAAGCGCTGCAAGTTTGAGTGTAGCCTCGGTAATGACGGCCAGCGTTCCTTCGGAACCAATCAATAGTCGAGTCAAATCATAGCCGACCACGCCTTTGGTAGTGTAACAGCCGGTTGTAATCAAATCTCCTGCACCGGTCACGGCCTTCAAGCCTAAAACATGCTCACGTGTGGTGCCATATTTTACGGCATGCGGTCCACCGGCGCTGGTGGCAATATTGCCGCCAATACTCGAAAATTGAGCGCTTGAAGGGTCTGGTGGCCAGAAAAAACCATGCGGTTTGGCGGCATCTTGCACGGTTTGATTCAACACGCCGGGTTCAGCCACGATTACTCGATTGGCGGGATCAATCGAGATGATGTTCAGCATGCGTTCCAGCGATAAGGCGATACCACCAAACTCTGGTAAGCTGCCACCTGCTGTACCGGTACCGCGGCCACGGGGAATCAACGGGACATGATGCTGATTGCACAAGGATACAATTTGGCACACTTCTTCCGTGGTTAAGGGAAATAGCACAGCGTGCGGCGGAAAGATCTTGCGACTATTATCATAGGCATAAGAATAGCAATCCACCGGATCGGTATAGAGGCGATCGGATGGAAACGCACGTTGTAGCTCGGCGATCAAGTTAGCGGGCAACATGGAAAAAACTAACCTGTAAGCATTAATTAAGATATTCGAATGCTTTAACAACTTTGCGTACACCAGAAGTAGAGCTGGCAATCTGGGCGGCGTTATCACCTTCTTCGCGCGTCACCATTCCGAGCAAGTACACGACGCCATTTTCAGTAACAATTTTGACGTGATTGATCTGGAACTTACGTTGAGCCAGGAAACGCGCTTTCACTTTGGATGTCAGTAGTGTGTCATGACTGCGGGATGACAATGTAGTATTTCCGGCAATGGCAATTTCATTGTGGATGCGACGCACGTTATCGACACCCATGACCAGTCTTTCAATATTCGTCTTGATGGCTTCGGTAGGTGCCTCTCCGGTTAACAGCACGATCCGGTTATAGCTGGTCACATTGATATGGACATTATTGCTAAATTGTTGATAGATGCGCCGTGAAGCTTTGAGCTCGATACCTTCATCCTCAATAAAAATACCGCTGGTTCTACGATCTTCAGAGATATACGAGTTCGATCCTGAAGCAGTGCTTACCGAATACAAAGGACAGCCGGTTAATAAAGGAAAGCATAGTAAAAGAGGCAGCCACTGACAATTGAAATATTTCATTTGATTTAACTCCACAGAATTCAGATTTTCAACTCTGATAATACAGTAAAATAGCCTGATGACGAACAATCCGTTAGCCAAAGCGCGGGTTAACAAACAACATGAATACAAAAGAATCGCAGCAAACAATCAACCAAACTAGAGTGACCACAGGTAACGGAGAAACCTCATCAGCGGTACTTGGTGTTGCAGTGGGTGAGGATCGTTATTTGATATCGATGGCTGAGGTCAGTGAAGTTATACCGATACCAAAATTGGCACATGTTCCGCTGACGCAACCCTGGTTTCTGGGTGTGGCTAATGTGCGCGGCAATCTCTATGGAGTTACCGATTTGGGCGTGTATCTGGGAAAAGACTCCAGTCCGTACAATCAAAAATCGCGAATATTATTGGCTTCTCCCGGTGATAAGCTGTATGGCGGATTTATCGTGAACAGCATGCTGGGAATCAGAAGCTTATCTGAATTTACCTCTACTAGAACTGCCAAGAAGAAACTGCCCAAAGGCATTATCAAACAGTACAAAGATACGGAAGGCCGTTTATGGCAGGAATTGAGCTTATTTGCGTTGATCCGTGAGGAGAAATTTTTGCACATCGCTCGTGGTGAGTGATTGCTGTCTGGCATAGTGGCACTACGTTGGTATTTAAAATTATTTGAATTGAGATGCAAAGAATCATGACGATTTCCCAATCAACTGCAAAAAATAAAGCTAAAATTCTGGCCGAAGCCTTGCCGTATATTCAGCGTTTTCATGGCAAAACCATCGTGATTAAATACGGTGGCAATGCGATGGTGGAAGAGAATCTTAAACACGGATTTGCGCGTGACGTGGTGCTGTTGAAACTGGTGGGTATGAATCCGGTGATCGTGCATGGCGGAGGCCCGCAAATTAATGACATGCTCAAGCGCGTTGGCAAGCAGGGCGAGTTTATTCAGGGCATGCGCGTAACCGACGACGAAACCATGAATGTGGTTGAAATGGTACTGGGCGGATCAGTCAACAAGGACATCGTGAATCTGATCAATCGTCACGGCGGCAAAGCCGTCGGTTTGACGGGCAAAGACGGCGCTTTCATCCGCGCCAAAAAAATGCTCATGGCAGATCGCGAAACCGCAGGCAAATGGATTAACATCGGGCAGGTCGGCGAGATTGAATCGATTGATCCGACGCTCATCGCGCTACTCGACACGCAGGATTTTATTCCGGTTATCGCGCCGATTGGTGTAGGTTCTGAAGGCGAGTCATACAACATCAATGCCGATATGGTCGCAGGCAAATTGGCAGAAATTCTCAGAGCTGAAAAACTGATTCTGTTATCCAACATACCTGGCGTGCTGGATAAGGATGGCAATCTGCTGACAGGGCTGACAGCGCAGCGGGTGGATGAATTGTTCGCTGATGGCACCATTTCAGGCGGCATGCTGCCGAAAATTGGATCGGCGCTGGATGCCGTCAAGAAAGGTGTTAAATCCTGCCATATCATTGACGGGCGCGTGGAACATGCGCTGCTGTTGGAAATTTTGACAGATCAAGGTGTCGGCACGTTGATCAAAGAAAACCAGGAAGAATTTACTTAACTGTCATTTCGAGCCTCGCCAAAAATCTACACAGATTTCTCATCTTATCTGGAATGACAGCAGTGGGTTAACGGCGGCTTTCTTCAAGCGCAAAGCATGTCAGTATTTACCAGCGCTTACCCAAAGCGGTCAAAATACCCCGCAGAATCTGTACTTCCTCCTTTTCCAACCGTGCGCGGCCAAACAATCGGCGAATGCGCTGCATCAATAGCCTGGGTTTTTGCGGATCGAGGAAATCACTGGCAATCATTGCTTGCTCTAAGTGGGCATACAATAATTCCAGCTCATTGAAATTAGCCGGTGATCCAAGCGGGGGAATAGGCTCCTCATGTTCAATCAGCGCCATGCGCAACTCATACGCCATCACTTGCACAGCACTGGCCAGATTCAAAGAAGAAAATTCCGGATTGGCGGGAATGTGGATGATCATTTGACATTTACTCACCTCCGCCGTGGTCAGGCCGGAAGTTTCCGCACCGAATAATAAGGCCACCGGCTGCTGCCGTGCATAGCGCAACAATTCCCGCGCGCCCTGTCGCGAATTGAAAATATCATGCGATAGACCACGTGGCCGCGCGGTAATTGCGGCACACAGCACGGTGCTTTCCAGCGCATCATCCAGTTCAGTGCATATCTTTATTTTCTCCAGAATATCGCGCGCACTGACCGCACGGTCATCGGCTGCTTTATCCGGGAAAAGCCGGGGATTAATCAGATAAAGCGAGCTCAACCCCATTGTTTTCATCGCTCGAGCCGCCGCACCAATGTTGCCGGGATGGCTGGTGTGGCTGAGGATGATGCGAACATTATCAAGCGGAAAGGCTGTATTCATGTGGGTGGATTTAATTCAGACGAGCACGAAAGGCGTAAGGCTTCAATAATCAATTAGTGCATTAGTGCTTCAATCAGCCTGATTCTAACAGAATAAACCAAACAATGAGGTAATGCGAGAAGAGATCAAAGTCACGAATTGTAGATTATGAAACAAAAAATATGTAGAACATCGATAATATTCTCAATTTGAGGCCTTTTCTCGTGTTTCTTCCCAGTCTCACATGGTCTTATAAGAGCTGAAATTAATCTGTGTGGTTGCCTCTGCATCGGCAGATATAAGCAACCCGCCGAAGCGGGTAAGGGGGGTGTTTATTTTTGAGGAAATGGCCGGTCCGGATATCTTTCAGGAGGGGTTCTCTCGGGAGGAGTTGGCTGTGGCGGAATTTCTGGCGAAGGATCATATTCTGGGGGGATTATTTCCGGGGGCTGTTCTTGCGGCGGTATAATTTCCGGGGGTGTTGGCGTGGGTGGCGTAGTTTCTGCGAAGTTAATTACATACATAATAGTTTTCCAGTAATTTGAAAGAAATCTATTATCTTAATTTTAAACATTCAGGTCTGTGCGTTTATTCACCAATGAGGGTGATATGAATAATAATCCGGAGGCCGCGAGGAGATGAATAATTGCAATCTACTTTGTGGGCTGTCGTACAGACTCATTTGCGTATTTAATGCACAATCTGCTTAGAACTAGCTATTTTCCATATAATTTAGTTAGTTCTCCCTGTTATCTTTGTGAGTCCTTTAAAGCATTGATGACAGGGTAACCAATACTTGTCTATTAACCGACGCATTTAGTACGCATTAAATGCGTTGTTTTTTTCGCGACTTTATCTCACGCACGAAGTTGTATTATCCAAATGGTTTCGTATGCTCTTCATTTGATATTACATTATCTCTCAGTATTGAGAATTAATAATGTAGGTATGAATATACCGGTCTATTTCAGAGTCTGTAAGAAACATTCTTGTCTATGAGGAGCAAATTCTATAAAGGCCAAAGGATCAGAGGCGTTTTCAGACTTTACTATCCAACCCATTCTCGGCCAGTTCCGCCGCGCGTAGAATGGCTTTGGCTTTATTCTGCGTTTCTATCCATTCGTTTTGAGGGATTGAATCAGCGACGATTCCTGCGCCTGCTTGCACGTGTAGTTGGCCATCCTTGATCACGGCGGTGCGAATCGCAATCGCGAGATCCATATCGCCGTTAAATCCAAGATAGCCAACTGCTCCGGCGTACACGCCGCGTTTAGAGATTTCCAGTTCGTCAATGATTTCCATCGCGCGCACTTTGGGTGCGCCACTTACAGTGCCGGCTGGGAATGTGGCGCGCAGCACGTCAATCGCGCTGAGTTCCGGCTTTAGTTTGCCATCCACATTGGATACGATGTGCATGACATGTGAATAATTTTCAATTTGCATTTTTTCCGTGACTTTGACGGTTCCGGTTTGCGCTACGCGGCCAATGTCATTGCGACCCAGATCCATCAGCATGACATGTTCAGCTATTTCTTTCGGATCGGCGAGCAAATCGGTTGCCAATGCGGCATCCTCCTGAGGGGTTTTGCCACGAGGGCGGGTGCCGGCAATCGGGCGCACAGTGACCGTGTCGCCTTCCAGGCGCACCAATATTTCAGGCGACGCGCCGACTACATGAAAATCATCAAAATGATAGAAGAACATATAGGGAGAAGGGTTGAGGCTGCGCAGCGCGCGATAGAGAGCCAGTGGTGATGCGTTATAGGGTTTGCTGGTGCGTTGCGATAACACGACTTGCATGATATCGCCATCATAAATATAGCGCTTGGCACGCTCGACAGCGGCTTTGAATGCTGCTTCAGGAAATTCTGAAACTGCGGCGCCGGAGGCAACGGCTTGTTCGGTTGGAATCGTTGCCGGCTGACGCAGTTTTGCCAGCAGCGTCTTGAGTCGTTGACGCCCGGTTTGATAAGCGTTTTCCTGCGTCGGATTGGCGTAAACAATCAGATAGAGTTTTCCTGAGAGGTTGTCGACCACGGCCAGTTCTTCTGACAGTAATAGCAAAATATCCGGTGTATTTAAGCTATCCGGCTTGGTGTGGCCCTTCAGTTTGTGCTCGATGTAGCGCACCGTATCGTATGAGAAGTAACCAGACAGACCGCCACAGAAACGGGATTTTCCGGCTGGACAGGGAGCGGCTTTAAATTGCCCCAGATAGGATTCGACATAAGCCAGGGTGTCACTGACAGTGACCGTTTCTACTGTGCCGTTATTTATCATAGTGATCGTGTCTTCGTACACGACCATGCGCGTTGTTGCTGGGAGCCCAATAATTGAAAACCGGCCAAAACGCTCGCCACCCTGTACCGATTCCAATAGATAGGAGTAGGGTTGGTTTGCCAGTTTCAGGTAAATCGATAAAGGGGTATCAAGATCCGCATAAGTTTCCAAAACTATAGGAATACGATTGTATCCCTGCTGCGCGAGCTGATTGAATTCGGCTTCGGTCATCGAGGTTTCTAAGCGACTCTTTTAACCAGTTTTGATGCATCCAGCAGCGTATCAACAATTGCATCGCAATCCAGTTCGTACACATCGCGTCCCTCATTGTAACCATAGGGTACACAGAATACATGGCAACCGGCTGCTCGGGCGGCGATCGCATCATTCAACGAGTCGCCGATCAGCAATACTTCATGCGGTTGTGCATCGAAGTGCTTGCAAATATGTATGAGCGGCATGGGATCAGGCTTTTTCTTGGGTAAGCTATCGCCCGACAGAACGATTTCAAATTTTTCAAATAGTCCTGTCGCATGTAGCAGTGGTATGGTGAATGCTTCAGCTTTGTTGGTGATGCAGGCCAATTTATAGCCCGCTTGCTGCAAGGCTTGTATACCCTCAACAACGCCAGGATAGGGACGCGTATTTACACTCAAATTCTTAGCGTAATGCTGTTCGTAAATCGGCAATGCTTTGGCAAACAAAGCAGAATCGGGCTCTGCATCCAGTTGCCCGGTTAATGTGCGTTTGACCAATTTTTGTATGCCTTTCCCGATATAGGAGCGAATCGTTGCTGTCGATTGTTCTGGCATGCCCAGATCACTCAACATCAGGTTTGCGGATAAGGCAAGGTCTTCAGCGGTATCGAGCAATGTGCCGTCCAGATCAATCATGATGACCTTGATCGCTATTGGGGATGTTATTTTTTTAGCCGAAGCTGTGTTGCCAGAAGAGATATGATTCATTGGAATGGTGGAAAGCGATTTTTTCGTAAAGTTGTGGTTGATTAAGCTTTGGCTAACTCAGCCCGGAATGCAGCAACGATGCTGTCATAACGATGTGGGTCGGCATCATTGCTAGCCTGATAAATCGCAGAACCAGCGACGAAAGTATCGGCACCGGCACGAGCGATTTCGGCAATGTTGTCTACTTTTACGCCACCATCAATTTCCAACATTATGTCTTTGCCACTTGCATCGATAAGCTTTCTGACGGCACGTAGTTTGTTCAGTGCTTCAGGAATGAATTTCTGTCCACCAAACCCTGGATTGACTGACATGATCAAAATCAGATCCAGTTTGTCGAGCACGTGATCCAAGTAGTGCAATGGTGTGGCCGGATTAAACACTAATCCTGCTTTGCAACCTTGTTCTTTAATTAATCCGATGGTGCGATCGATGTGATTTGAGGCTTCTGGATGAAATGAAATGATATTGGCGCCAGCCTTGGCAAAATCAGGAATAATGCGGTCTACAGGTTGTACCATCAGATGCACGTCGATAATCGCATCAGTGACTGGGCGAAGAGCTTCGCAAACCAAGGGGCCAATGGTTAGATTGGGGACATAATGATTATCCATTACATCAAAATGAATAATATCTGCGCCTGAATCAATCACATCGGTGACTTCTTGACCCAATTTGGCGAAATTAGCAGAAAGAATGCTGGGTGCTAGACGGTGCATGGAAAAAACCTCTCAATATTCAAATCCGTTATTTTAACCGCAAATGACAGGCTGCGCGTAAAAGAGTGATTGTTATTGGATAATATTTCCGATAATCACACAGCTGTTTCTTGGTAAACTACTGTTGAAAACGTAAAACAGTTTGGAATAAAAAGATGATCGAAGAGAAGAAGTATGAAATTGATATCAATGTTCGTACCATGTATTTGCCCGATCAATCGGATGAAGAATCGGATCGGCATGTGTTTGCTTATACTATTACCATTGCGAATAAGGGGACAGTGGCAACTCAGCTTATCAGCAGGCATTGGATTATCGATAACGGTGATGGAACAACTCAGGAAGTGCGCGGGTTGGGCGTTGTGGGCGAACAGCCGTTGCTCAAGCCGGGCGATAGCTTTGAATATACCAGTGGAACGGTGATTTCTACTTCAGTTGGATCGATGAAAGGAAGCTACCAGATGGCGGCTGAAGATGGTTTTCATTTTGATGTGGCCGTGCCGGAGTTTATCCTGAGCGTTCCCAGAACGCTGCATTAGTGTGGCTTTTTTTTCAGCGTTATGTGTGATGCTATAAGTTTCCGCTATTCCGATGACAGGTAAGCTCTATCTGGTTCCAGCGCCAATCAGCGAAGCCGATATTGCTTGGGTGTTGCCAGCGGCGGTGCAACAATGTGTTGCTGAAATTTCTCATTTTATCGTTGAGCACCCTAAGACGGCGAGGCAATTTCTGAAACAGTTGCATTGCAAATGCCCTCTGCAGGAATTAAATATGCAGACCCTGAATGAACATACACGGGCAAAAGATTTGTTGTCTTTGCTGGATCCAATTTTGGCTGGACATGATGTGGGCTTGTTGTCCGAAGCGGGTTGCCCGGCGGTGGCGGATCCTGGGGCCGGACTCGTCAGGCTGGCACATCAAAAAAATATTCCCGTGGTGCCTTTGGTCGGGCCGTCATCCATATTACTGGCACTGATGGCATCAGGCTTAAACGGGCAACAATTTGCCTTTCATGGTTATTTGCCGGTTGAGAACACAGCCAGAGCGAGTAAAATAAGAGAGTTGGAAAAAATATCGATCAATCTGAAGCAAACGCAGATTTTCATTGAAACTCCTTATCGTAACCAGAAATTGCTCGAACAACTCATCAAAGTATGCAATGACAGCACCGACTTGTGCATTGCAACCGATCTGACATTTGACCGTGAGATGATTGCAACCAAATCGATCAAAGAATGGAGACATTCTTTACCCGATATCAATAAAATACCGTCGATTTTTTTATTGCAGGGATGACTGATTTCAGTGTGGGTGTTGCCCGGTAATCTGAGTGATTATTGATCAGGATACTTTTTTTGAATGAATTCTATTTTGTAGCCGTCGGGATCTTCGATAAATGCAATGACCGTCGTGCCATGTTTCATCGGGCCAGCCTCACGGGTTACTTTGCCCCCCATTTTTTTTGTGTTTTCGCAGGCTTGATAAGCATCCTCAACCTCGATGGCAATATGACCAAAACCTTCGCCTAGGTTGTAAGAAGGTGTATCCCAATTGTGCGTCAGTTCCAGTACGGTGCCATTAGCTTCATCCTGGTAGCCTACAAAAGCGAGGGTGAATTTTCCATCCGGGTAATCTTTGCGGCGGAGTAATTTCATCCCTAAAACTTGCGTATAAAAAGCCAGTGATTGCTCAAGATTTCCGACCCGTAACATCGTATGTAGGATACGCATTTAAATTTTTACCATTTCAAAATCTTCTTTACGTGCACCGCATTCCGGGCAGGTCCAATTGATTGGCACATCTTCCCAGCGCGTACCCGGTTCAATGCCTTCATCTGGAGAGCCCAAGGCTTCATCATAGATGTAGCCGCAAATTAAACACATATAACGATTATATTGACCATTCTCTTCGGTAGGCATGATAGATAGCAGTGTCCTTTTAGGTTAAAATGATATTTTACGGTATTAATGCATGTTACAGCCACCCCCAATCGTACTTTCTTTTGCAGCCAATGACCCTAGTGGCGGAGCAGGTCTGCAGGCGGATATGTTGACTATTGCCAGTTTGGGTTGTCATCCATTGTCCGTCATGACGGCTATAACTATCCAGGATACAGCAGGCGTAGATGAAGTAATGCCGCTGGATTCCGAATGGGTTGTAGACCAAGCGCGAGCCGTGTTGGAAGACATGCCGGTTCACGCGTTTAAGATCGGTTTGCTGGGCAGCGTTGAAATTATTGCTGCTATTGCGGAGGTCATTTCTGATTATCCCCATATCCCTTTAGTGATGGATCCCATATTGACTTCTGGACGCGGGGATGAACTCGCTAACGAAGAAATGATTGATGCGATGCGTGATTTATTGCTGCCGCAGGTTACGATATTAACGCCCAATAGTTTGGAAGCAAGACATCTAGCGCAGCAGGATAGTGACGGTAATGAAGGCAGATTGGATTTGAATGTTTGTGCGCATCGATTGTTGGATATGGGATGTGGGTATGTATTGATAACCGGCACGCACGAGAATACAACGAAAGTGACGAATACCTTGTTTGACGTTGATGGTATTGTGCGATCAGATCAGTGGGATCGGCTCGAACATACTTATCATGGTTCGGGTTGTACGCTGGCATCGGCGATCGCCGCATCGTTAGCCAATGGATTATCCATTAGTGAAAGTGTCATAGAAGCGCAGGATTACACCTGGCACGCACTGCAAGCCGGGTTCCGTCCCGGTATGGGGCAATATATTCCCAACCGGCTTTTCTGGGTTAAAGATATTGCAGGTAGTGAAGACGAAATTGTCGGTACGGTCGTTGAAAAGCCAGAGGATTAGAGGGTTGTATGCGATAACTCCGGATTCTGAGGATACCAATGATCTGTTGAGTAAGACGCAACAAGCTCTGGTGGGCGGGGCGCGGTGTATTCAATATCGCAATAAATCAGCAAATAACGTTTTACGTAAGCAGCAAGCCAGATTATTGCTGCAGTTGTGCAGCGAGTATGAAATTCCTCTAATTATCAACGATCATATTGATCTTGCAATCGAGATTGATGCTGACGGGGTGCATGTGGGGCGGGACGATACATCAGTATATGATGCGAAAAAGCTGTTGAAGCAAGGAAAAATTGTTGGAGCATCATGTTATAACAATCTGAATCTGGCACTTGAGGCAGAAAAACAAGGCGCTGATTATGTCGCTTTTGGCGCTCTTTTTCCTTCAGTGACCAAGCCGGATGCGACACCGGTTTCGATGAGTCTGATCAATCAAGCAAGGCAAACGATAACAACGTCAATGGTCGGAATTGGCGGCATCCAGCTGACCAATGCTGCAATGGTGATTGATAGCGGTTGTGATGTCATTGCCGTTTGCAGCGATTTGTATCAGGCTAAAAATATTAAGCTTAGAGCAGCGCAATATACGCAATTATTTGCACAAAATCTGTAATACATTTTAATCCGGGTTATCTTTATCAATTCTTTCTATGAGTAACTAAATGACTTCACGTAATCATCAATTATTTGAACAATCTCAGCAATATATTCCCGGTGGCGTTAATTCTCCGGTTCGTGCGTTTAAATCGGTGGGTGGTGAACCGGTTTTTTTTCAACGTGGCGAAGGTGCCTATTTCTGGGATGCGGACGGTAAATCGTACATTGATTATGTCGGCTCATGGGGGCCTTTGATTTTGGGTCATGCGCATCCGGAAGTCGTTAAGACGGTTCAGACTGCGGCCAAGAATGGCTTAACTTTTGGCGCGCCTACTGAAGCGGAGCTGGAAATCGCACAGTTGATTTGTCAATTGGTTCCATCCATTGAGCAGGTGCGATTAGTGAGCTCCGGCACCGAAGCAGGCATGAGCGTCATTCGCCTGGCGCGGGGATTTACTGGTAGAAGTAAAATCATTAAATTTGAAGGTTGCTACCATGGTCACGATGATTCCTTGTTAGTTAAGGCGGGATCGGGTGCGCTCACCTTCGGTAATCCTAGTTCTGCCGGGGTCCCGGCGGAAACAGCCGGTCATACGATCGTTCTGGACTACAACGACATAGTAGGCATTGAAGCCGCGTTCAACCAATGGGGCAAAGAAATTGCTGCGGTGATTGTCGAACCGGTTGCCGGCAATATGAATCTGATAGCTCCACAAGCTGATTTTCTGACCAAGCTTCGGGCATTGTGTACGCAAAACGGCAGTGTATTAATATTTGATGAAGTGATGACGGGGTTTCGTGTCGGGCTAGGGTGCGCGCAAGGGTTGTACCAGATCAAACCTGATCTGACTGCATTGGGCAAAGTCATCGGTGGGGGCATGCCAATGGCGGCATTTGGCGGACGTCGCGATATCATGCAGTGCTTGGCGCCACTGGGTCCGGTTTATCAGGCAGGCACGCTGTCCGGTAATCCGGTAGCCGTTGCTGCGGGGTTGGCTACGTTAAAATTGATTCAAGCCCCCGGTTTTTACGATCGATTGTCGAACAGAACGCAGCAATTAGTCGATGGCATTGCTACTAAAGCTAAAAGTCATGGGGTTGATTTTTGTGCGCAATCCATTGGTGGTATGTTTGGATTGTATTTTAATAAAAATATACCCGGCAGCTTTGCCGAGGTGATGCAATGCGATAAATCAGCTTTTAACCGATTCTTTCATGCCATGCTTGAGGAGGGTATTTATTTTGCCCCGTCGGCATTTGAAGCAGGTTTTGTGTCGTCAGCACATGGAGACGATGAATTGGATAAAACATTATTTGCAGCAGAGAAAATATTTAAGGATTGGTAATGAGTAATTTTTGCCGCTTGCGGTGGGTGCTTTATCGATTTGTGTAAAGTGAAAGTTAAAAAAGGTGGCGAATGCCACCTTTTAATGGATACTCTCGTTAATTAAATTAACGAATCGTAGAGATATAAGCTGATACAGCTCGTTTCTCGTTTGCACTCATGCGGCTGACTACTTGTAACATGACTTCATTGTCATTGGTGCGCTCACCTTTGTTAAACATATCCAGTTGTGTCAGTGTGTATTCGGCGTGTTGTCCTGCTAGTGCAGGATAATGAGGCGGAATTCCGGAACCATTGGGACCATGACAGCTAGCGCAGGCTGGGATGCCATTCTCAATGTTTCCACCGAGATAAATGATCTTGCCTGCTTCAAGCAATCTTTCACTGGCTGTTATTTGGCTTGGAATGGTTTTTTGTTTGGCATAATATGTGCCAAGCTTTTCCATGTCTTCCTGTGACAGCGCTGTTACCATGGCGGACATAACAGGGCTATTGCGTTTGGGTGGTTCATCGCCGATTGCTTTAAAATCCATCAGCTGCTTGGTGATATACTCGGCATGCTGACCGGCCAGGATAGGATTCATCGGAATAACGCTGTTACCATCTGCATTGTGGCAACCAGCGCATACACCCGCTGCAATTTCTTCAATTGTGGCAGGAGCGGCCGGAGCATCAGCAGGAGTAACTGGAGCATCAGCCGGAGCAGCATCTTCTGTGGTTTCAGCCGAAATTGGCAAAACCATAGCAAATGCTGCAAGCATTATCATCATTTTAATCATTTTCATATTTCTTATTCCGTTTTTTAAAAGGTCTTTCAAAAATTGCTAGGCTAGACATGTTAGAAAAATAACAGTGCATTTTAACAAGGCATAACCACGTTAACAACAAAATTAAGCTGATCTTTGTTAATTATAATATTTTATTTTTCAATGAAAATAATCTTTATTATTTTACTGTTAGTGAATATAGCCTACGTGATAGGCAGTCAGCTCTTTTCTAAAGAGCAAAATCGAATTATACCGACCCAAGTGAATCCTGAAAAAATAGTATTAGTTTCAGCACATGAAAATTGCTTGATCTGGGATCATTTTTATGAAGAGCAAATACAATATGCTCAGACAGTTTTATCGGAATTATTCCCTGAGTTACTTTACAGCCTGGAGGAGTCGGGTAATACCACTATGTTTTGGCTATATATTCCACCATTCCCGAATAAAGAAGATGCCAATCGCGAAATTAACAAATTAAGAAATCTTGGTATTGTTAGTTTTCGTGTCAAAGATGAAACGCAATGGAAGAATGCAATTTCTTTGGGTATGTTTTATGATCAGAAAGATGCGTTGAAACAGTTAAGAGAGGCCGAGAAAAAAGGTATTGCCAATGCTAAGATAGAAGATCGTAGTGTTTTGCTAAGGAAAATAATCATTCATAATCCGACGCAAACGATCAAGGAGCAGATGCAAAAATTAGTGGAGCAATTTGATGATACGCAATTGGTTCAAGGCAAGTGTGAGCGCTTATAATATACCCAGCAGGAATTAATGATATTTCTAATTTTATCACTCAATAATCAAATCAACTAATAATGACGGTACTGATTAAAACACCGCAAGAAATAGAAAAAATGCGCATTGCAGGACGGCTGGCAGCGGAAGTGCTTGACTACATCACACCTCATGTCGTGGCAGGCGTCGCGACTGAGGAGCTGGATTCGCTGTGCCATCATTACATGGTAGATGTGCAAAAGACAATCCCTGCGCCTTTGAATTACGCGCCTGCAGGGCATACGCCTTATCCCAAATCGATTTGTACCTCGGTGAATAATCAGATTTGCCACGGTGTTCCTGGGCAGAAGAAGTTAAAAAACGGGGATATTGTTAATATTGATATTACCGTGATTTATGAGGGATATCATGGGGACACCAGCCGGATGTTTTACGTTGGGGAGCCTTCTATCCAAGCGAAGCGTTTATGTGAGGTTACCCTTGAAGCGATGTGGCGAGGCATCGATGAAATAAAACCGGGCAAGCATCTGGGCGATATTGGGCACGCCATTCAGAAACTGGCGGAAGGTGTGGGATATAGCGTGGTCAGAGAATTTTGCGGGCATGGAATTGGCGCCAATTTTCATGAAAACCCCCAGGTGCTTCATTATGGCCGGCCCGGAACCGGAATGGAATTGAAGCCTGGCATGATCTTTACGGTAGAACCGATGATTAATGCAGGTAAAGCGGCCATTCGCCATCTGCCGGATGGTTGGACTGTTACCACCAAAGATGGCAGCTTGTCAGCACAATGGGAACATACCATTTTGGTTACCGCAGAGGGTTATGACGTTCTAACCGTATCAGCAGGCGCTCCGGATAAACCCACTTATCGTTTTTCTAACTAGATTCTCATTCGGGATAAAATTCCAGCCATGATACGAAGTCATCAACGCACATCGGCACAAATCCGTCCGGTCAGAATAATTCGCCATTACACCAAGCACGCCGATGGTTCGGTATTGATCGAGTGCGGCGACACCAAAGTGATCTGCACCGCTAGCATCAGCGAACAAGTTCCTCCTTTTCTCAAAGGCCGGGCGCAAGGCTGGCTGACTGCCGAATACGGCATGTTGCCCGGTTCAACGAATACCCGGATGCAGCGTGAAGCGGCAAAAGGCAAGCAATCGGGGCGCACCATGGAAATTCAGCGCCTGATTGGACGTTCTTTGCGAGCCGTGGTGGATTTAAAGCAATTGGGAGAGCGCACCATTCAAATTGATTGTGACGTGATCCAGGCCGATGGCGGCACGCGCACGGCCAGTATCACCGGGGCGTTTGTAGCGTTGTCCGACGCCGTGGAAAAATTAATTTATCAGCAACTCATTGAAACCTCGCCGATCACGGATCATGTCGCGGCGATTTCGGCTGGCATTCATCAGGGCGTGCCAATGCTGGATCTGGATTATGCCGAAGATTCCTCGTGTGATACGGATATGAATGTGGTGATGACCGGAAATCTGGGTATCGTCGAAGTGCAGGGCACTGCGGAAGGAAACGCTTTTAGCCGCAATGAACTGGATACGATGCTGGATATGGCGCAACAGGGTATCCAGGAACTGATTGCACTGCAGAAAAAAGTTTTGATGGCGAAATAATCAGCAATTATGAATATATTGAATCAGCTGGTGATCGCGAGCAACAATCAGGGCAAGTTGCGCGAAATTAGCGCATTACTTGAACCGCTGGCCATTGCAGTGGTGCCACAATCTGATTTTGATACGGGTGAAGTGGATGAGCCTTACGGCACGTTTGTTGAAAACGCATTGGTCAAAGCGCGTCATGCCAGCCGCTACTCCGGGTTGCCAGCGCTGGCAGATGACTCGGGGATTTGTGTCAGTGCGTTAAATCATGCGCCCGGTGTTTCTTCGGCGCGCTACGCCGGGGAGCCGAAATCGGATGAACGCAACAACCGGAAATTGGTTAAAGCGCTGAAAAATCACTCTGATCGGCGTGCTTATTATTATTGCGTGATCGTTCTGCTACGCCACGCCGATGATCCACAGCCGATCATCGTCGACGGATCGTGGCACGGTGAAATTATTGATCAATCAAAGGGCGAGCACGGGTTCGGTTATGACCCGTATTTTTTTGTGCCGGAATTCGATAAAACTGCTGCTGAATTAACCGCGGAACAAAAAAACAGCATCAGCCATCGCGGCCAGGCGCTGGCAAAACTGGTTGCCATTTTACGCGCCGGAAAATTTTGAATAACTATCATCCTACAAAATTTCCTCGATCCCGCAGAGTGATTTTTTGCAAAAACAAAAAAATCTCAGTTCTGGACCTGACCCTATTTTTGTAAACGGATTCTGCAGTTCATACCCATAAGTATTGAATCCCCCGGCGAGCCCGATCGGGTCACTGGACAGATATCTGCCGGTTTCAGGCTCATAATACCGGAAGTAATTGTTTTCTTATAATAACTATTCAGGGTAAAACTTGATTTTCTGCTGCTTTACCCATTCTACAAATTGTTCATGATTTAACCAGCCAGAATTCTGACTTTCAATGTCAGGAGATTCATCAACCCAATCTAATTTTTCTTGCACACCTCCAAAAAACTCAGACTCTGTATCAGATAACAAATCGTCAGGTACTTCTTCCAAATAGAAATCGTAATAGTTACTTCGGAACTCATCTATCTTCCACATACCTGATAAAAGATTATCTATCATGGTCAGCATCTGCTTTATATAGTCAGCCGTAGTCATAGCATTCCTTATTCAAGAGGGTTAAACCTGCCTCTATCTATTCCTCGATTAACGTCTCTAGCTTTATTCAACCCAGCAGAGATAACTCGTTCACCTTTAGGGTCTAAAGTTATTCTCAGAAAACCATTTTTACCATCTGGACGGGGTGAAAATACATTGATATTTCCACTATTATTTACGTCTCTGAAACGTCTTCCTTTTAATCCCTGTTCTAAAATATTATCTGAGCTTCTACCAAATCTATCCGCTAAAGAACCTAGCTTACTTTGTGCAGATTTAACAACTGGTAATCCAATCTTTGGAACAAACTGCCCTAGAACTTTACTACCAATAGCCACAACGGCCCCAAGAGGTATAGCACCTATTCCAGCAGAAAGTGCAAGGCTACCTTTATCTACACATTGCAGATTGCCGTCGTTATTAAGCAATTGTGATCCGAAATCAAACAATGCACTAGTTAATGCGCCTATACCTGTACCTACCGCAGCTGCACAAGCTGGATTAGCAGCACAAGCAGCTATTAATACAGGAACCGCCTTACCCGTCGGATCAACGAAACTTAACGGATTCTGCAACGCATACCCAAAAGTATTAATTCCCCCCGCCAACCCAATCGGGTCAGGACTGATATATCTGCCCGTTTCCGGCTCATAATACCTGAAGTAATTGTAGTGAAGATTGGTTTCTTTATCAAAATACTGCCCTGGGTATCTGGGGTGATATTCGAATAATTGGCTATTACAGTCCGGATCTTCATCAGGCAGATTGGCACCGAACGCGTGGGTATTTTCCCAGCGCGAGACTGGTGTGTTGCTTTGGTTCACGATCACTCTGGGCGTATTAAGATGATCGGCGTGAATGAAGTAAATCTGAATTGGTCCTGTTGCGGTCGATTTTTTGATTACGGCCACTGGAATGTCTTCCGGCCAGATGGTTTCCTGTCTTACCAGCCAGTCATCCGTCGGTGTCGCGGTACTGGAATTGTCCCGGTATTCGCCGATCAATTGTCCGGCTTCGTCATAGAAGAAAGTAAACTTCGAACTCAACGGGCCATTCTTGCTGACGCGTTGTTCCAGGGCATTGTATTTGTACGCGTGCGTTTTGCCATTATTAACTGTGGTTGAAAGTTTGCCAGCGACATTCCAGGTAAAAGTAGTAGCACCATCACTCGACGGATTATCGGCAGCATCAAAACTGTAAGCTTTCATCACCGGCCCTGCAACGTTCTGATTGTGATAATTATCACATCAATCTAGTATTTTGCTATATTCCCAACTTTGTTCTCTTTTTGTGGTTATCTCATTGGAATCATCTGCATCAGAAAAATTAAGTGAAAAGAAGGATCAAATCCTGCAAGCGCTGGCCGAGATGTTGGAGCATCCGCAGAGACTCAAGATAACGACTGCAGCATTGGCCAAGAAACTGGGAATCTCGCAATCATCCGTATATCGTTGTTTTCCCAATAAATCGCAAATGTTCGAGGCTCTGATAGAATTTATCGAAAAGACACTGTTTGTGCTGATCAATAAGATTTTGCAAGAAGAGCATTCGGCTACCCAAAAGATTGAAAACTTATTGCTGCTATTGTTAGGATTCTCACGTAAGAATCCGGGTATGACGCGGATTCTGGTGAACGATGTCTTGATCAATGAAAATGAGCATTTGCAACTGCGCGTTAACCAGTTGCACGATAGATTGGAGGCTACTTTAAAGCAGGCGCTACGGTTTGCTGCTTCTGAGGGACAGATAAATAGGAATGTGAATGTGAATGTTACGGCGCGAGCTAATTTATTGTTGTGCTTTGTGATTGGTCGCTGGTATCAGTTTGTCAAAAGTGAATTTGAGCGTGATCCGCTGGCAGACTGGGAAGTTCAGCGACTGACTTTGTTGCCATCAGAACTTCTTTAGCGTGGAAGATTCAACTCATTGTTTGATGATGGTTCTTTTTTGATACTGATGTTTGGCATACCGGACACGCCGGATCTTTAGGTAGATGGGTGGAATGCCAATTCATCGTGAGGCCATCGAGTAATAGCAAGCGTCCATTGAGGCTTATGCCAATATTCAACAGAATTTTTAGCGCCTCTGCGGCTTGCATTGAGCCGATTATACCTACGATAGGTGAGAAAACGCCCATGATTGCGCAAGGCATATCTTCTTCACTTCCGGTGTTTGGGTATAGGCAGTGATAGCAAGGGCTGTCGTCATGACGCAGGTCAAATACGCTGATCTGACCGTTAAAACGCACTGCGGCTCCAGAGATTAGGGGTTTTTTATTTGTGATGCAGGCCTGATTGATATGATATCGCGTATTGAAATTATCACTGGCATCAATCACCACATCAACTTCTGCTGTGAGTTGTAGTAATTTTTCTGCACCGACTTGCTCTTGAATTGTGGTGACATTGATTTCCGGATTGATTCTGGCCAGTGATTGCTTGGCTGAGAGAACTTTTGCAAGGCCGATTGATTGGCTGTTATGCATAATTTGTCGTTGCAAGTTAGTCAGATCAACCTGATCGCCATCACAAATGGTCAGATTGCCTACCCCGCTGGCGGCAAGATAAAGCGCCACAGGAGAACCTAAGCCGCCTGCCCCAACAATTAATGCGCTTGAGTGATTAAGCTTTTCCTGCCCCGCAATGTCAATTTGCGGAAGCAGGATATGGCGGCTGTATCGAAGGAGTTGATGGTCATTCACAAGCCTTTATCAACTTTTAATTAGATCTCACTTTCATCGTTCTTTTTTGGAGAAGGTGAGGTAATACCTTTAAAGTGATTCATGGCTTGCTTTAATAGTTGGTCTTCTTCCGAGCCGAATTCGATAGGAGCATTATCTTTTGTATCTTTGTTCTTTTTATCTTTCTTGTTACCCGCAGGTTTTGATTCTGTTTTTTTTGTTTCAGAAGTTGCTTTCTTTTCGGTTTTTTTGCCATTGGACAAATGGCGATTCAAATCTGATTCACGTAGGCGTTGATCATCACCGTTGTCAGCTTCATCCAGAATATCAGGTGTAATGCCCTGCGCTTGTATGGATTGACCATTAGGCGTGTAGTATCGCGCGGTTGTTAATTTAATCGCGGTATTGTTTCCTAACGGCAGTATTGTTTGGACCGATCCTTTGCCGAATGTTTGTGACCCCATAACGACAGAGCGTTTATGATCTTGTAAAGCACCTGCAACAATTTCGGATGCTGAAGCAGAGCCACCATTGACCAGCGTAATCATGGGTACGGTTTTCACTTCAGAGGGTAAACCCCTTAAATAATCCTTATCAGGTCCGCGCAAATAAAATTCCGGATTGGCGTGCAATTTCATTTTTGCATCGGGACTACGGCCTTCTGTGTACACAACCAGCGCATTTTCCGGCAGAAAAGCGGCTGAGACTGCAACCGCTCCATTGAGTAACCCGCCTGGATCGTTGCGCAAATCCAATATTAAACCTTTCATTTCTCCCTTGTTTTCACCAAATAGAGTTCTGATCGCTTGTGCTAAATTTTCGCCAGTTTGTTCTTGAAATTGTGTGATTCGAATATAGGCATAGCCGGGTTCGAGCATTTTCGATTTTACGCTCTGAATTTTTATGATGTCACGTACTAAATTAAAAACCAGTGGTTCTGTCTCGCCTTCCCGCACTATCGTAATTTTTATCGAAGTTTTGGGTTTGCCGCGCATGAGCTTGATCGCATCATTAAGTGTCATGCCTTTTACAACCGTGTCATCCAATTTAACGATCAAATCGCCCGTTTGAATACCCGCACGAAATGCTGGGGTGTCTTCGATGGGCGAAATCACTTTTACTACACCGTCTTCCATCGTTACCTGAATGCCTAGTCCACCGAACTCACCTTGTGTTCCTATTTGTAGTTCCTTATATTCGTCTTTGTCAAGATAAGCAGAATGAGGATCTAGACCAACAAGCATGCCATTGATGGCTTCAGTTATCAGTTTTTTGTCTTCTACGGATTCGACATAGTCGCTTTTGATGCGGCCAAAGACCTGAGCGAAGGTACGTAACTCTTCAATCGGTAGTGGATGGATAGCCTCGATATTTTCTTTATTGGCAATGGCGGAGAAATTCAAACTGAGCATCACTCCAGCGATTACCCCAATTAGAATTAGGCCTGATTTTTTGATTGTATTACTCATGATGCTATCTCCGCACTGATCGAATTTATGTAAATGGTTTGCCGCATTCATTCTATTTTGATCCATGTCAAAGGATCAAAAGGCTTACCCCTATGACGAAGTTCAAAGTATAAACCTGAATCTGCATCACTACCGCTATTTCCTACGGTAGCTATTGTATCGCCGCCGCGAATCATGTCACCTACTTGTTTATGGAGTGTTGTATTATTACCATAAAGGCTCATATAGTTGTTTCCATGATCTAAAATTATCAAATTACCAAAGCCTCGCAACCCGTCAGAAAATACAACTCTACCTCCTGAGATAGCTTTAACGTCACTACCTTTAGGCGCCTGTATAAAAAGACCTTTCCACGTTATATGCTTACCTGAACGTTGACCGCCAAAAGTGTTAACAAGTTTCCCGCGCACAGGTAAATTTAATTTGCCTTTGAGCGATGGGAATGGAGTGTTTGTTGTAGAAGCATCTGGGAGCTTATTGTTAATTCGAGAGCCGCTGCTGGATTTTTCTTGGACAAGGAATTTATTAATCTCATTAACTAAATGAGTGATGCGTTTTTCGTCATCCTTAAGCTTGTTAATCTCTTGTTGCTTCTGGTTAATATTGCTAGATACCTGTGATAGCATAATTTGCTGTTTGTTTTTTTCTTGTTCAAGCTTCTTGCGTTCATTGTGATATTGGGTTTGGATGGCAGTAATCTCTGCTTTTTTATGGCGACTCAGTTCAGTGAGCGTCAGAATTTCGTATTGATTCTTTTTAAGATTTGTAATGCTGTCTGAACGAGCAAGTGCGAATTGTTGGTAGTAATAGACGTTCCGAGCTATTTGATTAGGGTCATGTTGATTTAACAGTAAGTGTAAATAATTGTGTTGTCCTCCGATATATTGCTGGTAAAGTAATTTTTCTAGTCGACTTTGCTCGGTTTTGATCTCATTGCTAATTATATGATATCGAGTCTGTAATTGTTTATATTCTTCAACAGCCTGCCGGTCATCTGCAACGAGTTTTGTTAATTTGCGGGAGATGTCATTGATTGATTGCTCAGTGTCACGTAATGTTTTCGTCGTATCTTGTTGTAATGATTTTTTATTGGCTAAATCTTTTTGAAGTAATTGGATGCGCTCACGTAACAATTTGAGATTTTCTTGATTGCTTGAGAATGCTGAATGCGGACAAATAAAAATCAACACACATACCAACAGTACCGAATAAGCACATTGCGGATGAATCAAATTAGACGTATTAGTTTCCAGAGCGATATGTTTTGTTTGAATTAATAAAATATTTATTATGCATATACCAGAATAAACGGATGGCTGTATTTAAACAGCTGACTTTCCTTGATTAGCTACAATTTTCATTGCTTCCTGAATATCGGTCGGATTTCCAAGATAATAATTCTGAATTGGTTTTAAATTATCGTCCAGTTCATATATTAACGGGATGCCGGTAGGAATGTTGCAATTGAGAATATCAACATCAGAAACATTATCTAGATACTTAACCAGTGCTCTTAATGAATTTCCATGTGCGACAATGATCACACTTTTGCCGACTTGGATCTGGGGTGCAATTGTTTTGTTCCAATAAGGTAAAAACCTTGCAACCGTATCTTTAAGGCACTCAGTTAAAGGAATATCATCACGTGCCAAATTTTTATAGCGTGGGTCGGTTCCGGCATAGCGCCGATCATCAATACTTAGCGAGGGTGGCCTAATATCATAGCTGCGCCGCCAAATCAGAACTTGCTCGTCACCATATTGAGCTGCTGTTTCAGTTTTACTAAGGCCTTGGAGTGCACCATAATGTCGTTCATTTAATCGCCACGTATGTTCTATCGGAATCCACATCTGATCCATTTCATCCAACACTATCCATAAAGTCCGAATGGCACGCTTGAGAACGGATGTATAGGCGATATCAAATGTAAATCCATGTTCTTGTAAAAGCTGTCCAGCATTTTGAGCCTCTTGAATGCCGTTTGGTGTTAAATCAACGTCTGTCCAGCCAGTAAATCGATTTTCTTGATTCCAAGTGCTTTCTCCGTGGCGCAGGAGAACAATTTTTTTCATATTTACCTTTTAATGAAAAGCAGATTGATTATTTTATGAAGGCTTAAAAAACTTTAGTATTTTATTATAATTTTAGCTTGAAACACAGTGTATGGCTGGTGCTTTTGTGCGAGCATATGAAATTTACGTAAATTTTGTTCATTTTAAAAAGTGTTGATTTATTCTACCTGACAGTAAAGTAGATAAAGGAAGAAAGAAGAATTTGTTGAAAAATACCATTACTCAACAACAATTACTTAAGCTACAAATATTTTAATTTCGATTAATATTCTAAATTTTTTGTTATACAATCCCGAGCTTAATTTATTTGTTGTTCGGCTGAAATAACTGGACATACATCAATAGACTGGGTTTGCAGATATAATTTTGGAGAAAATATGAAGGTAGTTTCTGGGAATATTTGGGCAACAAAATTTTGTGGTGTGATTTTGGCTTCTTTATTGGCGTTGCCTGTTCACGCGCAGCTGATGTTGGCGCATGAAGGGCATCATGATGCGGGCGGCTGTGCGATTAAAACGGGTGAATTCCCGGTAACATTCAGTGCTTATGAAGTGCCTGAAGGCGGCATACCACCGATGCATTCATTCTGCGAAAATTTACCTAAAACTGGCAAAGTGAATTTGACCGTTGAGTTGCCGCAACAGGCGCGCCAAATGCTTTTGGCAGTTCGCTTAGTGAAAGAAGGGCATGACGGACATGGTGGGGGGCAGCATAATAGTGCTGCTGATCATAAACCAGCGGATGTTGAGGATCATTCGGATCATGAGGGCATGAATCATGATGAACATGCGGGGCACGGAGTCACTGAACATGGCATCGTGTATATGCCTCCAGAGATGCATCGATCAGGAATTATTGTGATCGCAGCTAATATCCAGGAGAAAGGTCAGTATGCAATTCAGTTGGAAAGAGAGGATGATGCGGGCAATGTTAAGACAGTAGTAAAGATTCCACTAAATGTTGGAAAAGGTGGCGGGCATGGCAGTCACGGTGGTGGTTTGGGATTAATGGAAATTGCGCTATTAATTGCAGTGGGCGGCGGTGCTGCTTTTTATTTTATGCGCCGCAAAAAGGCATCTGAAGCGTCAGCATGATTTGGTTGCAATTGCGTATATCGCTGATCAGTGCAATTTATTGAATCGATTAAAGGATTGGCGCTAAGCCGTTTCGCGTGTTTTATTTTGTCTGTCAAAAACCCTTGACAGTGCAAGGTTGACTAAGTAGTCTAAGGCAGAATAGCTATCTGTGGAAGTTGGGGTGGGTAGTTGGTTATGGAGCAAGAGGGGGAAACCTCTTTAAGATGTCAAGAAAATAAGTGGAGACAATTATGGAAAACCAAAGGAGAGAGAGATGAGAGCCAAGCGATGGGCTGGGATAATTGCGGCGCTGTTAGGGGTGGTTCTGATAGGGTCGGCGCACGCGAACATACCGAGCGT